>CANNMD010000017.1 GCA_947505655.1 Acidimicrobiaceae bacterium
CAACCTCGCCGCAGATCGACGAGTTCGACACGATGCTGCCGCCTCCATGGGCGATCATCACGTTGGCGACGGCCTGAGCAAAAAAGAAATAGCCCTTGAGGTTCACGTCGAGCACGAAGTCGTAGGCGGCCTCGGTGAACTCGAGTGCGGGCTGCGGGGAATCGACACCCGCGTTGTTGACCAGAATGTCGATGCGTCCAAAGTGCTCGGCGGTGGCGTGTACCACTCGATCGATGTCGGCCTTCGACGAAGCATCTCCGGGTATCACGAAGCATTCCCGACCCGTTGCTCGCACCGCCGCGGCGGTCTCTTCGAGCTCTGACACGGTGCGACTTGTGATCGCAACGTCGGCACCGAACTCGGCGAGGCCAACCGCAAGCGCACGGCCCAGACCGCGCCCGCCTCCTGTTACCAAGGCTTTGCGGTCAGTGAGGCTGAACAGGTTTGACGACACATCGAGCAACGTAGCATTGGTCGAAGTGCGCCTATGTCGGGTCGAGCAGCCTCTGATAGCTCACGTCGCTCGTTTGGGGCCCAATGCCAAATGACCCAAAGTCAGCGAACTTAGCACCGCGCGGGTTGCCGCATCGGGGACCTACCTCTAACATTGCAGGGTCCTACGCAACGGGCGTTCCGCTGCGTGCATAGGTTTCTTTTTACAACGCGAAAGGTTTACGCGTGCCCACAATTCAGCAGCTGGTCCGCCAAGGGCGTAGCAGCAAGTTCACAAAGACCAAGACACCAGCCCTCAAGGGTTCGCCGCAGCGACGCGGCGTGTGTACTCGCGTCTACACCAACACCCCAAAGAAGCCGAACTCGGCACTTCGCAAGGTGGCGCGCGTGCGTCTCACCAGCGGCGTCGAGATCACGGCCTACATCCCGGGCGAAGGTCACAACCTCCAAGAGCACAGCATCGTGTTGGTGCGTGGCGGTCGTGTTCGCGACTTGCCAGGTGTGCGTTACAAGGTCATTCGTGGCGCGCTCGACGCAGCCGGAGTGAAGAACCGCAAGCAGAGCCGCAGCCGCTACGGCGCAAAGACCCCGAAGTAATAGGAACGAACCGCCATGCCACGTAAAGGACCTGCCGAGCGTCGTGAAATCACGCCGGACCCCATCTATCGCTCGCTGCTCGTTTCGCAGATCACCAACAAGGTCATGCTGCACGGCAAGCGCAGCCTCGCCGAGAAGATCGTCTACGACGCACTGAAGATGGTCGAAGAGAAGACCGGCGCCGAGCCAATCGCCACGCTCAAGCGTGCGATTGAGAACCTCAAGCCACCTCTCGAAGTGAAGAGCCGCCGCGTTGGTGGAGCCACCTATCAGGTGCCAGTCGAGGTCCGTCCTCGCCGTGCCGGCACCTTGTCAATCCGCTGGCTCGTCGACTTCAGCCGCAAGCGCCGTGAGAAGACCATGGCCGAGTGCCTCGCTGGCGAGATCATGGATGCCGCCAACGGTCTTGGTGCCGCTGTCAAGCGTCGCGACGACATGCAGAAGATGGCCGAGAGCAACAAGGCCTTCGCTCACTACCGCTTCTAAGCATTCGGTAGCACGAACTACAAACACCCGCCCTCACGGGCGGGTGTTTTGTTTTTCGGCTCAGAGCGCCGTTGCCGGTGTGACAGCGGCCAAAGAGAACGGCGGCGCGTCAGGGTGCGAGTCGTCAGACCTGCCGTTAGCATTGCTCCCTGTGCCTGCGACCGGCTTCGGTTGCTGCTCCCTCGATCTAGCACGACGCAAACGGAAGAAGTACTGAGATGGCAAAGCGCGAATTTCCACTCGAGCGCACTCGCAATATCGGCATCATGGCTCACATCGACGCTGGTAAGACCACGACGACCGAGCGCATCCTGTATTACACAGGCAAGAGCTACAAGATCGGTGAGGTGCACGACGGTGCAGCCACGATGGACCACATGGCCCAAGAGCAAGAGCGTGGTATCACCATCACCTCTGCTGCCACCACGTGTATCTGGGACAACCACCGCATCAACATCATCGACACCCCTGGCCACGTTGACTTCACCATCGAGGTAGAGCGCTCGTTGCGCGTGCTCGACGGCGCCGTCACCGTGTTCGACTCGGTTGCTGGCGTTGAGCCTCAGACCGAGACCGTGTGGCGTCAGGCCAACAAGTACAACGTGCCGCGCATGTGCTTCATCAACAAGATGGACCGCATCGGCGCCGACTTCTACCGCACCGTGCAGATGATGAAAGACCGCCTCGAGGCAACTCCAGCCGTGTTGCACCTGCCAATTGGTGCCGGCGGTATCGAAGTCAACACCCCATTCATTGGTCTCATCGACCTCGTCAAGATGAAGGCCCTCATCTGGCACGACGAAGAGCTCGGCGCCAAGTGGGACGAAACAGACATCCCGGCCGACATGGTCGAGATCGCCGACAAGTATCGCGAAGAGTTGCTCGAGACCATCGCAACCAGTGACGACGAATTGATGGAGAAGTACCTCGGCGGCGAGTCGCTCACCATCGCAGAGATCAAGCGAGCCATTCGTAAGGGCACCCTCGCATTCGACTTCGTCCCCGTCCTGTGCGGCTCGGCGTTCAAGAACAAGGGCGTTCAGCCCATGCTCGACGCAGTTGTCGATTACTTGCCCAGCCCGGTCGACATTCGTCCAGCACAGGGCGTCGACTTTCACGACAATCCAATCGATCGCAAGGCCGACGAAGACGGCCCGTTTGCTGCATTGGCGTTCAAGATCGTGGCCGACCCATTCGGCAAGCTGACCTACTTCCGCGTGTACTCCGGCAAGATCAGCAAGGGTGACGAAGTGTTCAACAGCACCAAGGAAAAGCGTGAGCGCCTTGGCCGCATCTTGTTGATGCACGCAAACCAGCGTGAAGACCTCGACATCGCTATGGCAGGTGACATCGTTGCTGGCCTCGGTTTCAAAGACACCACTACTGGTGACACCCTCTGCGACCGCGCCAACCCAATCATTCTCGAGCGCATGATCTTCCCTGAGCCCGTGATCCACGTGGCCATCGAGCCCAAGACCAAGGTGGACCAGGACAAGTTGGGCAAGGCCTTGAAGAGCCTCTCTGACGAGGACCCAACCTTCCGGGTGCGCACCGACGAAGAGACTAACCAGACCGTCATCAGCGGCATGGGCGAGCTCCACCTTGAGATTCTCGTCGACCGTATGCAGCGCGAGTTCGGCGTCGACGCCACCGTCGGTAAGCCACAGGTGGCCTACCGCGAGACCATCACCAAGAAGGTCGAATCGGTCGAATACCGCCACATCAAGCAGTCGGGTGGTTCGGGCCAGTTCGCAGTGGTGAAGATCACCCTCGAGCCAAACCCAGAGGGCGGATACAAGTTCGTCGACAAGATCACCGGCGGCAAGGTTCCTCGCGAATACATCCAGCCTGTGAACCAGGGCATCCAGAGCGCGCTCGACAACGGTGTGCTCGCCGGCTACCCAACCGTGAACATCATGGCCAGCCTCGTTGATGGCGCCTATCACGACGTCGACTCCAGCGAAATGGCGTTCAAGATTGCCGGTCAGATGGCATTCAAGAAGGCTGCCGAAATGGCCAAGCCAGTTCTGCTCGAGCCCATCATGGGCGTTGAGGTAGTGACTCCCGACGAGTACATGGGCGACGTCATGGGTGACCTCAGCAGCCGTCGTGGTCGCATCGAGGGCATGGAAGCTCGTGGCAACACGCAAGTCGTTCGGGCCCAGATCCCATTGTCCGAAATGTTCGGTTACAGCACCGACCTGCGTTCACGCACTCAGGGTCGCGCTACGTACACGATGCAGTTCGACAGCTACCA
This sequence comes from Acidimicrobiaceae bacterium, assembly GCA_947505655.1. GTDB lineage: Bacteria > Actinomycetota > Acidimicrobiia > Acidimicrobiales > Ilumatobacteraceae > WLMZ01. The sequence goes on from CANNMD010000017.1 coordinate 3,794, forward strand.
AGAAGTTCCAAACGCAATCGCCACCGACATCATCAAGCGCGTTCGCGGCGAGTGATCTCACCCGGCGAACTTGTTCGCCATAGGTGCCCGCTGCGGGTTGTCGGCTCGCAGCATCACCTCTAGCATGAAGAGTCCTGTAGCGCCGTTGTTACCCGACGCTACTCCTCACGATCTTTGACAACCCACTGACATCCAACACGGAGAAATGACATGAGCAAAGCAAAGTTTGAGCGCACGAAGCCGCATGTGAATATTGGCACGATGGGTCATATTGACCATGGTAAGACCACGTTGACTGCTGCGATTTCGAAGACGTTGGCTGGTAAGGGGTTGGCGAATTACACGCCGTTTGATCAGATTGATAAGGCTCCTGAGGAGAAGGCTCGTGGTATCACGATCTCGATTGCTCATATTGAGTACGAGACGGTGAATCGTCATTATGCGCATGTTGATATGCCTGGTCATGCTGACTACATCAAGAACATGATTACTGGTGCTGCGCAGGTTGATGGTGCGATTTTGGTTGTGGCTGCGACTGATGGTCCGATGCCGCAGACGCGTGAGCATGTGTTGTTGGCTCGTCAGGTGGGTGTTCCTTACATTGTTGTGGCTTTGAATAAGTCGGACATGGTTGAGGATGAAGAGTTGTTGGAGCTTGTTGAGCTTGAGGTTCGCGAGTTGTTGAATGAGTATGAGTTCCCTGGTGATACGGCGCCTGTGGTGCGTGTGTCGGCGTTGAAGGCCCTTGAGGGTGATGAGGCGTGGCAGGAAAAGATTATGGAGTTGATGGCGGCTTGTGATGAGTCGGTTCCTGAGCCTGTTCGTGAGTTGGATAAGCCGTTCTTGATGCCTATTGAGGATGTGTTCACGATTACTGGTCGTGGCACGGTTGTGACGGGCAAGATTGAGCAGGGTCGTGTTCATACTGGCGATGAGGTTGAGATCGTTGGTTTGCGTGTGACTCAGAAGTCGGTTTGTACTGGTGTTGAGATGTTCCGCAAGTTGCTTGATGAGGGCCAGGCGGGTGACAACGTTGGTGCGTTGTTGCGTGGCACGAAGAAGGAAGATGTTGAGCGTGGTCAGGTGTTGTGTAAGCCTGGTTCGATTACGCCGCATACGAATTTTGAGGGTCAGGTGTATGTGTTGAACAAGTCTGAGGGTGGTCGTCATAAGCCGTTCTTCAACAATTATCGTCCTCAGTTCTTTTTCCGTACGACTGACGTGACGGGTACTGTTCAGTTGCCTGAGGGCACTGAGATGGTGATGCCTGGTGACAATGTGTCGATGACGGTTGAGTTGGGTAAGCCAATCGCGATGGATGAGGGCTTGCGTTTCGCTATCCGTGAGGGTGGTCGTACTGTTGGCGCCGGCCGCGTCGTCAAGATCCTGAAGTGAGCTGAAACAACATGGCACAGAGCATCCGCATTCGTATCAAAGCGTTCGATCACGAGATCATCGATCAGTCGACCAAGAAGATCGTCGAGACGGTCACCCGTACCTCGGCGACTATTCGTGGCCCGATTCCATTGCCCACCGACAAGCACCGCTACACGGTGATTCGCGGACCGCACATTGACAAGGACTCACGTGAGCACTTCGAGATGCGCATCCACAAGCGTCTGATCGACATCATCGATCCAAACCCAAAGACCATCGACAGTCTGCAGCGCATCGAGTTGCCTGCTGGCGTCGACATCGAAATCAAGATCCAGGGCAGCTGAACAAGCTCGTCTGATCTGTAGAACTGAACAAAGGGCGGCCCTTCGGGGCCGCCCTTTGTCGTTCTCATTACGTGAGAATTCGGTAAATTTGGACGCATCGCGCTACCGAAGCAGTGGCCAGTCGGATAAACACGAACCATGACTCAACCACTTGATTCGTTCAGTTCAGAGCCATCAGCCTCAGCGCCGTGGCCCTCGCCGTCTGTTGTCGTTGATTCCCCTGCAACGGCCCGGCGCGCTGCAGGCGACCGCCGAATGGCCAAGGTCGTCGTGGCGGTGCTGCTCATTGCAGGAGCCGTGGTTGCCGTCGCCCGTGTAGTCGGCGGCTCGTCAGATTCCGATCAACCAGCGCAGTCGTCATCGACGGCTCCGGCGACCATCGAAGGCGCCCGACCGGCAGAGCTTGGTCAGAGCATTGATGTCGCTCATGTCGTGTCGATTATCGGCCCATCGGTTGTCAAGGTTTCGGTAGATGTCGATGGTCCGTCGGGTTCTGGCGAGGGCGTCGGAACCGGCGTGGTGATCTCGGCCGAGGGCGAAATCGTGACCAACGCTCATGTCGTTGTCGACGCCGTCGCAGTACGAGTTCTGTTGCCCGGCACTACTGAGCCCATTTCAGCCGAGGTCGTCGGCACCGATGTTGGCAACGATCTTGCGTTGCTGCGGGTAAAGAGCGCCGCTCTCACGGTTTCGCAGTTTGCGGCAACCGACAGCGTTCGGGTGGGAGATCAAGTGGTGGCGATGGGCTTCGCGCTCGGCCTGCCTGGCGAGGCGTCGGTGACCTCGGGCATTATCTCGGCGCTGAGCCGCACGATGATCACCGAAAGTGGAGCGCTCAACGGACTCTTGCAAACCGACGCTGCAATCTCGTCGGGTAACTCGGGTGGCCCCCTGGTGAACGCGGCCGGTCAGGTCATTGGAATCAACACGGCGGTCGCGCGAAGCAGCTCAGCCAATATTGCGAGCAACATCGGCTTTTCGATTTCAATGAAAGAGATCCAGAAGGTGGTTGCTCAGTTGCGTGAGGCAGGCAATGGTGCGGCCCGCGTCGAGGGCTACCTCGGTGTGTCGGTCGAAGATCGCTCTGACGGCGGCCGCGGCGCTGTGGTTGCTCGCATCCAGCCCGGATCGCCAGCAGCCGAGTTGGGCCTTCAAGACGGCGACATCGTGCGCACAGTGAACGGCGATGTGATCGATGGCCAGGCCGGGCTGATCGCCTCAATTCGCGATCTGTCGCCCGGCGATTCCGTCACCATCGAATATGCGCGAGGTGACAAGGCGTTCGCGGGCACAGTCAAGGTGGTCGCTCGCCCCACGAATTAGGGGCGTCGTGCGCAACCACATTGTCATTGTTTCGTCTGCGCCGATCGGTTCACCCGTTTGAACCGCTAGAACTACCTCATGTCGATGCTGCCGCCGCCTCAGGTTGGAGACCGGCCTGTGTCTGCCACGCTGCCTCCACCGCAGGCGGTGACAACCACGGCGGCGCCGAGTGTTTGGAAGCGACCCGTGCGCCGCACCCGTTTGGTTTGGGTTGCTGCGGTCCTGGGCGCCGTGTGGACCGCGGGTTTGCTCGGTGTGTACGTGGGCGCCCGAATCGAGCAGCAAAAGACGCCGGAGGCCTTTCGCAACTCGACCGAATCGGTCGTGCTTGGCAAGCCCCGTAGCGATGCCTTCGAACAGCGCCTCGATGTGGCGGCAGTGACAGCAACGTTGCGTCCGAGCATTGTGAGTGTTTCCACCGATGTTGGCGACGCGAACCAAACAGGCGAGGGCGTGGGTACGGGCATCGTGCTCACATCTGATGGGCAGATCTTGACGAATGCGCATGTAGTCGCTGGAGCTACTCAGGTGAGGGTGCGACTTGCAGGTGAAGGCAATCCACGCTCTGCAAAAATCTTGGCGACCGATCCTGGGCACGACCTTGCGCTGTTGGCTGTTGACGCCACCGGGCTCATTCCTGCCACGCTGGCCGATCCCGACAACGTGCGTGTCGGCGACGAAGTACTTGCCATCGGATATGCACTCGATCTTGATGGTGAGGCCAGCGTCACGCTAGGAATTGTGAGCGCCTTGGGTCGCACCATCCGCATTGATGCAGGTGCGCTCGACGGAATGATCCAGACCGATGCAGCGATTTCGTCGGGCAACTCGGGTGGGCCGCTGGTGAACGCTGCTGGAGAAGTGGTCGGGGTGAACACGGCCGTCGCTCGCAGCGATGCAAGCAACACTGCCACGAGCATCGGCTTTTCGATTTCGATGGCGCAGGCCATTCCGGAGATTGCTGTGTTGCGCTCGCAGGCAAACGGCACTCGTCGCAACGAGGGGTACATCGGTATTGGCTTGTCCGAACGCGCCGACGGCGGAAAGGGAGCTGTGGTCGCAAGCGTGATCGCAGGTCTGCCCGCAGATAAGGCCGGGATTGTCGAACTCGACGTGATCGTTGCGATTGATGGTCGGCAAATCGATGGTGGAGCCGGGGTGATTGCCGCTGTCCGCGGTCACCAACCGGGTGAACAAATCTCAGTCGTTGTCGAACGTGGCCGAGTCAAGAAGACCTATGTGGTCGACGTCATTGAACGACCCGCCGACGTGGGTTAGTCAGTGCGCTGGCGGTGGAGCGGTAGAAGCGATGAGCGGAAAGCGCCAATCGTCGAGCGGTCCGCCAAGCACAAGTTTGTGCTGTGCGAATGGTGGCGAATGCAGCCACGGACGCAGGGCGTACACGGCGTCGTCGCCGAGGTATCGCAAGCTGACTGCGCGCCGACGATGCGGGGTCAGCCCGGCCGTACCCGGCGCTGCGTGCAGTGTTCGAAAATGAAAAGCCAAGACGTCGCCGGGTTCAATGTCGAATGACACGATCTCGTTGTCGTCGCGGTTCGCATCGATGTCGGGCACCAGTTCGAATCCGCTGTCGGCAGCGGCATACGCCACCGAGTCGGCAAAACGGCGAGGTACGAAACGGCGACCCCACAGATGCGACCCCACAACGAATTCAACTCCGGCAGCCTTGGGCACAGGGTCGAGCGAGATCCACAGACTCACGTTCTGAGCGCCATCAACGCAGTAGTAGGGCTCGTCGTGATGCCATGGAGTGACCTCGGCTGTAGACGGCTCTTTCACTAAGACGTGCTCGTGAAAGAAGCGGGCCGTCGTGCTGCGCATGAGTTGGCGGGCTGCGAACGGCAGCGAAGAATCGAGAGCTGCGTGGCGATAGCCATCAATTCGGGGCCAGTTCACGTAGTCGCCGAAGAACCGTCCGGTTGAACCAGACGGGGTGTAATCGCTTGCCCACTCGCCAGGTTCGGCAAGGTTGAGCTCAACGGCCTCGGCCAATTCATCGAGCACACTGCGGCTGGCGAGGTTACGCAGTACCACCACACCGTCGCGTTGAAACGTCTCGATGTCGTCGGGCTTCATGTGCGCATCGTAGGCCGACCAGATCGTCGGAGGCACAGGCGTCATACAATCTCGACCGTGGCTGAATCCGGATCGATCGATCTCTCGAATGCGGCAGCGGTGTCTGCGCGTTGGGTTGAGTGGCGTCGCAAGTTAGACATCGGTGCGTACGACAGGCGCTTCGAGCAGATGGCCGCCGCCGGGCATGATGTGCATGGCGAGGCCGACTTCATTGCCTCGTACGCTCAGTCCAGTTTGCTTGATGCCGGTTGCGGCACCGGTCGCATCGGCATCGAGCTTGAGCGGCGTGGCTACGAAGTAGTTGGTGTCGATCTTGATGCCGACATGGTGAGCGCCGCTCGCCGCAAGCAGCCGCACATGCAATGGTTCGTTGACGACCTTGCGCGTATGCAGCTGTCGCGCCGTTTCACCACCATCGCGATGCCCGGCAACGTGATGATTTTTTGTGAACCCAACGACCGTCGGCTCATTGTTCACAACATGGCTCAGCACCTTGAGCCCAACGGTGTGCTCATCGCCGGCTTTGCGCTCGAGTCCGGCGGCTACTCGTTGCAACAGTGGGACGAAGACTGCGCGGCGAGTGGGTTCGAATTGAGCGAGCGATTCAGCACATGGGATCGCCAGCCATTTGTCGGCCCCGGCGACTATCACGTGTCGGTGCATCGACGCGCCGATCGATTCACCGTGCACGATCTTGTGGCCGAGGCGCGTTCCACACTTGAGCGTGTGTCGCCAACTGATCTTCATCACGAGCTTTCAAGCGATGGTGAACTCGTAGTGCTCGACACCCGCCAACTCCGTGATCGCGAGCGCGACGGATACATCAACGGCAGCGTTCACGTTCCGTTGTCAGTGGTCGAGTGGCGCGTAGATCCCGCCAGCGGTTACACCGAGGCGGGCCTGAGGGGATTCGACCAACGAATCGTCTTGGTGTGCAACGACGGATATTCGTCGAGCCTTGCTGCCGCGAGACTTCAGCGGCTTGGCTTCGGCCGCGCCACCGATTTGGTCGGCGGGTTCCAGGCGTGGGTGCGCGCTGGCCTTCCAAGAGTCGGCGTGCCTGACGCCCACTGATCCAGTGGTGAACCTGCGTGCATAGTCTGCGTGCATGCTCGAACTTGATGCTCATCTCGGTGGTCGCCGTCCGTTTGGATTGAACTATTGGCCGCTGCCTGAGGACAAGCCAAACGTTGATGTGCAGCGCGAATCAATTCGCCTGGTGTCGCCAGATGGTTCGTTGGTGCGCGGCGTGTTGTGGACTCCACCGGTGGGCACGCCGTGGAAGACGGCAGTAATCCTGAGCCACCCCCGTGGCGACTTCAGCGTGCACTATGCCTGCCCGCTGCTCGCTGCGGCGGGGTATGCAGTGCTGGGCTTCGGCACCCGCTACATGAACAACGACACCGACTGCTTGCACGAGTCGTGCATCATCGACGTGCAGACAGCGCACGACGAAATGAAGCGACGCGGCGCCGAGGCAGTGGTGTTGCTCGGCAACTCTGGTGGTGGGTCGCTGATGGCCATGGCCCAAGCTCAGCTGGGCATCGGCGATGGATGGATCGGAATGGCGGCGCACCCCGGCGAGGGCGTGTTCATGCTGCAGGTCATCGATCCCAGCGTGGCCGACGAGACCGACCCGTTCTCCACAATTCCCGAGCTCGACATGTACAACCCTGACAACGGCTGGCAGCCGTGGCCGGGTCGCTGCGAATACGACCCCGAGTGGCTCGCCCGCTATCGAGCCGCGCAGGTAGCGCGCGTTGCGCGTATCGATGCCATCGCGAAGGCTTCCATCGCCGAGGCTGAGGCGGCGGGTCGCCAGCTACGCACCATCGATAAGAGTGATGCTTCCGTGTGGCGCGAGCAGCGACGCCGCGCGGTATTCACGAAGTACCTCACGATCTATCGCACGCTCGCCGACCCGGCGTATCTCGACTTGTCCATCGATCCCGACGACAGGCCAGTGGGATCACTGTTTGCCTTTCCCGATCCGCTCGACGCGAACTACGGCCGTGGCGGACTCGCCCGAACGATGACTGCCCGAGGCTGGCTCAGCACATGGTCCGGATTGAGTAGCCACGCCAAGCTGGCCGACACGATGCCTCACGTGAAGGTGCCAACCATTCTGGTGCACCCCACAGCCGACACCGAGATTCGGTTGTGGCAAGCCAAGGAGATCGTCGATAACTCGGGTGCTGCCGACAAGACCTATGTCGAACTCAAGGGTGCGCCCCACTACCTCGAAGGCCATCGCCCTGAGGCGTTGGGCATCGTGGCCGAATGGCTGCGCAAGCGTTTCCCCTAAGGTTCGCTGATGAGTGATGAACCGGTTCAGTTTGTTGCCGACGAGTCGGTGGCAGTGATCACCATCAACCGACCTGCGGCGCGCAACGCGGTAGACGGCCCAACGGCCCTGCTTCTCGCCGACGCGTTTCGACGCTTTGAGGCCGATGATTCGTTGCTCGTCGCCGTACTCACCGGAGCGCACGGCACGTTCTGCGCTGGCGCCGACCTCAAAGGCATTTTCGATGGCCGGGGTAATCGGGTCGATCCCGACATGTCAGTCGATGGTCCGATGGGGCCATCGCGGATGCATTTGTCGAAGCCGGTTATCGCCGCTGTCGAGGGTCACGCGGTCGCTGGCGGTCTTGAGCTCGCAGCATGGTGCGATCTTCGTGTTGCGGCCACCGACGCGGTGTTCGGGGTCTTTTGCCGACGATGGGGCGTGCCGCTCGTGGATGGCGGCACCGTGCGCTTGGCCCGGTTGTTGGGCCACAGTCACGCTCTCGATCTCATTCTCACTGGTCGAGGTGTCAGCGGCGACGAAGCGCTGCGGATGGGCCTCGCGAATCGCTTGTGTGAGCCTGGATCCGCGTTGGCGCAAGCAATCGTGCTGGCGCGCCAGATCGGTTCGTTTCCGCAGGTGTGCATGCGCGGAGATCGCCAAAGCTCGTACGACCAGTGGGATCTCTGTGTCGATGATGCACTCGCCAACGAGACTCGAATCGGTCTCGATACCATCCGCAGCGGCGAGACTCTGCAGGGTGCGGGCCGGTTCTCTGCAGGTGAGGGACGTCACGGCACAGGCGTGTAGCCCACGGCGTTACTCGGGTGCGCAGGCACCGGTATCGATACCGGAAGACGGATCCACAAGTCGTGCGTCGTCAATCAACTGAGGCACAGCAGCCATAGTCGTCGCCCATGCGCGGTCGTCAGATTCGTCGCTTTGGGCGTAGAGCACTCCCACGGCCGTGCCTTCGGGGCCGATCAATACAGCCCCCGAGTCTCCGCCCGATGTTTCAGCGGCAACTTGGTAGCTCTCGCGTGTCACCGTGCGCTGCCCATAGATATCGAGAATTCGAACCTGCACCGGTCGTGTGATCACAAATGGATGGAGCACCGCTTTCGATTCGCGAAAGACAGCGGTCAAGCCCGCGCCGGTGGAAGCACCGCGGGCGACGCGGAGCCCGGGCAATACAGCGCCCGTGATCGTCAACAATGCAAGATCGTTCTTGGGGTCAAGGGCAACGAGATGCGCCGTGCGTGGCTCACTCCCGGGCGGATTGCTTGCGGGTTGCACCGTGATCGAACTGGCGCCGGCCACAACGTGGCCGGCGGTGAGCACGAAGCCGCCTTCGATCACAGCCCCCGCGCCACGAATTGAGCCCGGCGCGCAACCGATCGAGCGGATGGACACGGCGCTTGACAGGGCAATGTCGTCGAGGTCGGGTTGTACCTCGTTGGTTTCGTCTTCGCCGACCGACCCGCAGCCGACGAGCGCCACGGTCGCAAGAATTACGAGGCGAAGGCGCATGGAACCCTCAATTTGTTGCTGAATAGGCGCACAAATCCTCCGTCTTGCCGTGGTGACGGTAGCAAGTTGGGTGCTCAGAATCGGTGGCGGGACCGACGCTCGCGAAAAGGCGCGCATCGGTGTGGCATCTGAATAAACCGGGGGTAGCATTTCACACTCGTGTCAGAAGGGCTTTTCGCCTCGCTGATACACGATTTTGAAGTGATTGAACTGAAGTCCGTGTGCGCCGAGCAGATTCACTGCCCGGAACCGCACGGCGACAACCGAACTTGATGCTCCGTGGGCCACGCCCTCGGAGCATTTGCGTGAAAGGCGCTCGGCCGCAAGGCATCACGAGCGAATACACGTTTCACACCAGTATCCGGGTAACCCCGGTCCGGACGAAAAGGCTGCCGCCATGGCACAACAAGCGATCGTCGGCGAAAAAGTCGGCATGACCCAGGTATGGGCCGAGGACAATCGAATTGTCCCGGTCACAGTCCTGCGCGTCGAGCCGGCTCGCGTGGTCCAAGTGAAGACCACCGAACGCGACGGCTATACGGCCCTTCAGGTTACGTATGGCCACAAGGACGCAAAAAAGCTCACCAAGCCCGAAGCGGGTCACTTTGCAGCAGCTGGGGTAGCCCCTGGTCGTCGCCTCGTTGAACTGCGCCTCGAGTCAGTCGATGGGTTCTCCGTTGGTCAAGAGATCACGGTAGACACCCTTGTCAAGGGCCAAAAGGTCGATGTCACGGCTGTGAGCCGTGGTAAGGGCACCGCAGGCGTCATGAAGCGTCACAACTTCAAGGGCCAAGGCGCCAGCCACGGTAACCACAAGCATCACCGTGCACCGGGCTCAATCGGTTCATGTAGCTACCCAGGTCGAGTGCTCAAGGGCCTCAAGATGGCTGGTCACATGGGCAACGAGCAGGTCACCACGATGAACCTCGAAATTGTCGAGGCTGACCTCGAGCGCGGTCTGCTGCTCATCAAGGGTTCAATTCCAGGCCCCAACGGTGGCGTTGTCATCGTCCGTAACGCAGTGAAGGGGAAGTGACCTCATGGCTTCCGTAGCACTCAAATCTGCCAAGGGCAGCGACGTCGGTAGCCTCGAGCTCGATGGCGCGATGTTCGGCATCCAGCCCAACGTGCCTGTCATGCACCAAGTGGTCACAGCTCAGCTGGCCCACCGTCGTGCCGGCACGCAGAGCACCAAAACCCGTGCCGAAGTCCGCGGCGGTGGCAAGAAGCCACTCAAGCAAAAAGGCACCGGTAGCGCACGTCAGGGTTCAACCCGTGCCCCACACTTCAGCGGTGGTGGCGTTGCACTCGGGCCAAAGCCTCGTAAGTACAGCCAAAAGACACCAAAGAAGATGATCAAGCTTGCGCTGCGCTCGGCACTGTCCGACCGCGCCAACGAAGGCAAGATCATCGTTATCGATTCGTGGGGCTTCGACGCTCCAAGCACCAAGTCAGCCTCAGCAGCGCTTGCAGCGCTCGGCATCAACGGCTCGGTCTTGATCGTTCACGGTCGCGAAGACATCAACGCAATCAAGAGCTTCCGCAACCTTCCTTCGGTGCAACTGCTCGAAGTTGCCGAACTCAATGCATACGACATCTTGTGCAACGAGATCATCGTCTTCACCAAGGACAACCTTCCTGGTGAAGTTAGCGACGTGCAGGCACCTGTCAAGGCCGCCAAGAAGGCTCCGGCCAAGAAGGCAGCCCAGGCCGACGAGACCGCTGAAACGGAGCAGTCATGAAAGATCCCCGCGACATCATCTTGGCACCAGTGGTGTCTGAGAAGAGCTACGCACTCATCGAGCAAGGTGTTTACACCTTCAAGGTGCACCCATCGGCCAGCAAGCCAGAGATCCACGATGCAATCGAGGCAATCTGGGGCGTAAAGGTCGTCAAGGTCAACACGCTCAACCGTCTGGGCAAGGTCACCCGGGCGCGCAAGAGCAATCGCAACGGTAAGAAGCCTGACACCAAGCGGGCCATCGTCACCCTGGCAGCGGGCAACGACATCCCGCTGTTCGAGAACTGAGATCGCAATGGCTATTCGTTCACGTAAACCTACGAGCGCAGGTCGCCGCTTCCAGACATCGGCTGATTTCTCCGAAATCACCAAGTCGACTCCGGAAAAGACACTCATCGCAACACGCGCCCGCACCGGCGGCCGCAACGTCTACGGTCGCAAGACCGCACGTCACCGCGGTGGCGGGCACAAGCGCCAGTACCGCATCATCGACTTCCGTCGCGTCAAGGACGGCGTTATCGCCAAGGTCGCGGCTATCGAATACGATCCAAACCGCACCTGCCGTATTGCATTGCTGCACTACGCCGACGGCGAGAAGGCCTACATCTTGGCTCCTAAGGGACTCAGCGTTGGCGATCACGTGCAAAGCGGTCAGGGCAGTGATGTCAAGCCAGGCAACGCAATGCCAATGCGCTTCATCCCAGTCGGTACCGTCATCCACAACGTCGAGTTGCGTCCAGGACAGGGCGGCAAGATGGGGCGTTCGGCCGGTATGGCCATTCAGCTCGTCGCCAAGGATGGCCGTTTCGCAACGGTTCGTCTGCCCAGCACCGAAATGCGTCGCGTGCTCATCGATTGTCGTGCAACTGTTGGCGAAGTCGGCAACAGCGAGCACGAACTCGTCACCATCGGCAAGGCCGGTCGTAACCGCTGGAAGGGCGTTCGCCCACAAACCCGCGGTGTGGCCATGAACCCAGTTGACCATCCACTTGGTGGTGGTGAGGGTCGTACTTCGGGCGGTCGCCCACCAGTGTCGCCTTGGGGTAAGCCAGAAGGTCGTACTCGCAACAAGAAGAAGGCGTCGCAGCAGCTCATCGTTCGCCGCCGCCGTACCAGCAAGGGTCGGAGGTAATCATGTCCCGCAGCCTGAAGAAGGGTCCATTCGTCGACGACCATCTGTTGAAGAAGGTCGACGCGATGAACGCGGCGAACGACAAGAAGGTCATCAAGACCTGGTCGCGCCGCAGCACCATCATCCCCGACATGGTCGGACACACGATTGCCGTTCACGACGGTCGCAAACACGTCCCCGTGTATGTCACCGAGTCAATGGTTGGCCACAAGCTTGGTGAGTTCTCGCCGACGCGTACCTTCCGGTACCACGCCGGCCAAGAGAAGAACACGAAGGGTCGCCGATAATGACCGGTCCAAAGCTCAACGAAAAGAATTACGTCGCTGGCTCAAAGGTCGGCACCAAGGCCTCAGCGCTGTACGTGCGTAGCTCTGCCAGCAAGGCACGCCTTGTGCTCAACATCATCCGCGGTCTCCCGGTTAAGCACGCAGACGAAGTGCTGCAGTTCACCGATAAGGGAATTGCAATCACCGTCCGCAAGGTGCTCGCCAGCGCTGTGGCAAACGCTCAGAACAACGACGGCCAGGATCCAGACGAGTTGTTCGTGCTGGCCTGTTTCGCCGATGAGGGCCCAACCCTTCGCCGCTTCGCAGCACGTGCTCGTGGCCGCGGTACCCGAATCAACAAGCGCACCTGCCACATCACCGTGATCGTTGCTCGTCTCAGTGACGACCGCATCGCAGTGTTGCAGGCCAAGGACGCCAACCGCACCGCCGCTGGCCGCCGTCGTGGCGCCGTCAGCAGCACTGCTGCCCGCCGCGATCGCGTCGAGCGCAGCCGTGAGCGTGCCCAGGGCCTCACGTCGGAGTCGACTGATCTCGACGACGCCGAGGTTCTCGACGAAGTCGACGCAGCCGAAGATTCGGCTGCTACCGATGAAGTAATTACCGACACCCTCGAAGCCGCCGCCGGCAACGAGGAAAGCGCCGGCGACGAGCCCGCAGCAGAAGAGAGCAACTGATGGGTCAAAAGATCAACCCATACGGCTTCCGTCTCGGCATTACCACCGACTGGAAGAGCCGTTGGTTCAGCGAGCGTGACTACAAGGAATATCTCACCGAGGATTGGAAGATCCGCCGTGCGATCATGACCAAGCTCGAAACTGCGGCAATTAGCCGCATCGAGATTGAGCGCACACGTGACAAGGTTCGCGTAGATATCCACACCGCACGTCCGGGAATTGTCATCGGTCGTCGTGGTGCTCAGGCCGACGAGCTTCGTTCGATGCTCACTGAGATCACCGGCAACCCAAAGGTGCAGCTCAACATCGTCGAGATTAAGTCTCCCGAGCTTGATGCAGCGCTCATTGCTCAGGGTGTGGCCGACCAGTTGATCAACCGCATCGCGTTCCGCCGTGCCATGAAGCGTGCTGTGCAGAACGCACAAAAGGCTGGCGCTCTCGGAATCCGAGTGCAGTGTTCAGGTCGTTTGGGCGGCGCCGAAATGAGCCGTACCGAGTGGTACCGCGAAGGCCGAGTGCCATTGCACACCCTTCGTGCCGACATCGACTATGGCTTCCGTGAGGCCAAGACCACAAGCGGCCGCGTTGGCGTCAAGGTCTGGATCTACAAGGGCGACATCTTGCCCTACAAGCCACAGAACGACGAAAAGATCATCCGTGAAGCAGCGATGGCCGTTGGCGAAACATCAGGCGCACCCCGCAAGGTCGTGTCGTCTGCTGGTCGCAAGAAGGCCGACGAAGTCGCCGAGATCGAAGCCACTCCTTTGTTGAAGGAAGCTGATCCCGAGTTCGAGAAGTTGCTTGATGAAGAAGAGCAAATCGCCCGCCGTACAAACGCCGGGCACGAAGCACCGCACTTTCGTGGGGAGGACTGATTCCAGATGTTGATGCCCCGTAAAGTTAAACACCGCAAGCAGCACCGCGGCCGTATGACAGGTATGACCAAGGGAGCCTCGTCGCTCAGCTTCGGCGAGTACGGCATTCAGGCTCTTGAGCCATGTTGGCTCACCGCTCGTCAGATCGAAGCCGCACGTATTGCTATGACCCGCGCAATCAAGCGTGGTGGCAAGGTCTGGATCAATGTGTTCCCAGATAAGCCAGTGACCAAGAAGCCAGCCGAGACCCGCATGGGTTCAGGCAAGGGCAACCCCGAGTTCTGGGTAGCCGTGGTTCGCCCAGGTCGCGTGTTGTTCGAACTCAGCTTCCCGAACGAAGAGCAGGCGCGTGCCGCGCTCGAAAAGGCGATTCAGAAGCTCCCCATCAAGGCTCGCGTGATTACACGCGACGAGGTGATCTGACATGGCTACATCGATTACAGAACTACGTGAGCTCGACTTGGCCGGTTTGGTCGAAGAGCTTCGCGCTACCAAGCAGGAGTCGTTGAACCTCCGATTCCGTAACGCGACGGGTCAGCTGGAAAACGTTGCGGAAATCCGCAAGGTTCGCCGCCATATCGCCCGTCTTAACACCCTCATCCGTCAGCGCGAAATTGCGTTGGCCGAGGCCGGGAAGTGAGTGCAGCTATGGCTGACGAAACATCAACAACAGATGCCGCTGGTGAAGAGCGCAATGCTCGCAAGGTGCGCGAAGGCGTGGTTGTGTCCAACAAGATGGACAAGACCGCAGTCATCGCTGTTATCGAGCGCGTTCGCCACCCGAAGTACGGCAAGTTCATGATGCGTACCAAGAAGTTGTACGCCCATGACGAGACCAATGACGTCAATATCGGCGACCGCGTTCGCTTGATGGAGACTCGCCCAATGAGCAAGAACAAGCGTTGGCGAGTCACAGAGGTTCTGGAGCGTGCCAAGTGATTCAGCAAGAGTCTCGCCTTCGCGTCGCTGACAACAGCGGCGGTAAAGAAGTGTTGTGCATCAAGGTGCTCGGTGGCACCCGTCGTCGCTATGCGTCGATTGGTGACATCTTTGTCGCCACCGTCAAAGATGCCATCCCAGGTGCTGGCGTCAAGAAGGGCGACGTCGTCAAGTGCGTCGTCGTTCGCGTCAAGAAGGAAAAGCGTCGTCCAGACGGCAGCTACATCCGCTTCGACGAAAATGCCGCAGTCATTATTAAAGACGACCTCACGCCGCGTGGAACGCGCATCTTTGGCCCAGTCGGCCGCGAGCTGCGCGACAAGAAGTTCATGCGCATCGTGTCGCTCGCCCCGGAGGTGTTGTGACCATGAAACTCAAAAAGGGTGACACCGTTCTCGTCATCGCTGGCAAGGACAAAGGCAAAGAGGGCGAGATCATTCGTGCTCTGCCTCGCGAAAACAAGGTCGTCGTCAGCGGCGTCAACATCGCCAAGAAGCACCAGAAGCAGACCAAGCAGACCATGCAGGGCGGCATTATCGATCGCGATATGCCAGTGCATGCAAGCAACGTGATGCTCGTGCATAAGGGCAAGCCCACCCGCGTGGGTTACAAGATTCAAGAAGATGGCACCAAGGTGCGCATTGCTAAGAGCACGGGTGAGGTGATCTCATGACCACAGAGACCGCATACGTACCTCGCCTCAAGCTGAAGTACAACGACGAGGTGAAGGCCGCTCTCATGGAGCAGCTCGGAATCACCAATGTGATGCAGGTGCCCACGTTCGAAAAGATCGTGATCAACATGGGCGTCGGTCGGGCAACACAGCAGCCTTCGCTGCTCGAAGGCGCCGTCGCTGACTTGACCAAGATCGCCGGCCAAAAGCCGATCATCACCAAGTCAAAGAAGTCGATTGCAGCGTTCAAGCTTCGCGAGAACCAGGCAATCGGTTGCAAGGTCACCCTTCGTGGCGACCGCATGTGGGAGTTCTTCGATCGTTTGGTCGCTGTTGCGATCCCACGTATCCGTGACTTCCGCGGCCTTCCTGCGTACTCGTGGGATAACCGTGGTAACTACACCTTCGGTCTTGCTGATCAGATCGTGTTCGCAGAAATTGACTATGACAAGATCGACTCCCCTCACGGGATGGACATCACCATCGTCACCACTGCAACCACTGATGAAGCGGGCAAGGCGTTGCTCGATGCATTCGGGTTCCCGTTCAAGCGGGGCGCCGATGCAGGAGCGCCTCCCAAGGCAACCAAGCGCCGCGGCCCGGTCCGCGGTGGTAAGGCAGCCAGGCCGGCTGCCAAAGCGAAGAAGAAGTGATCGGGAAAGGCAACTAGAACAATGGCCAAGAAATCTCAGATCAATAAGGCGGCAGCAACGCCGAAGTTCAAAGTGCGCGGCTACACCCGTTGTCGCCGCTGCGGGCGGGCGCGCTCCGTTTACCGTAAGTTCGGCCTTTGCCGTGTGTGTCTTCGAGAGATGATCCACGCCGGTGAAGTTCCGGGCGTGACCAAGGCGAGCTGGTGAGGGGCAACTATGTTGACTGATCCCATCGCAGACATGCTGACCCGTATCCGCAACGCCAACACGGCGATGCATGATGAGGTCCCAATGCCATCGTCGAAGCAAAAGGTTGCTCTCGCGAAGATCCTCCAATCAGAGGGTTACATCGCAGGGTTCACTGTTGCTCCGGCTATGAAGGGCCCCGGCGACGTACTGACTGTGCACATGAAGTATTCACACGAGCGGGCCCGCACCATCAGCGGTATCAAGCGAGTGTCCACACCAGGCCTTCGCGTGTATCGCAAGGCAACCGCAGTACCTCGCGTGCTCGGTGGTCTTGGTGTGGCCGTCCTATCCACCAGTTCTGGACTAATGAGCGACCGTGAAGCGCGCAAGCGCAACATGGGTGGCGAAGTCCTTTGCTACGTCTGGTGATCGAGGAACTCACATGAGCCGTATCGGACAAGCCCCAATCAACGTTCCAGCGGGTGTCGACGTGACACTCGTACAGGGAACCGTCACTGTCACCGGACCAAAAGGCACGTTGTCTTTCGGAGTTCCCGGTGCCATCACGGTTCGCCGCGACGAGGCCAACTTGTTGGTCGAGCGTCCAAACGACGAGCGCGATAATCGCTCGTTGCATGGCCTCACCCGCACCCTGGTGAACAACATGGTGGTCGGTGTTACAACCGGCTTTACCAAGGAACTCGAGATCATTGGCGTGGGTTACCGCGCCGAGGCTCAGACTCCTACCTCACTTCGTCTCTCGCTCGGTTTCAGCCATCCGGTCATCGTGACTGCCCCTGAGGGCATCACGTTTGAAGTTCCGGTGCCGACCCGAGTGATCGTCAAAGGTATTGACAAAGAAGTTGTCGGCCAAGTGGCCGCCAACATTCGTAGCATCCGCAAGCCAGAGCCCTACAAGGGTAAGGGTGTGCGCTATCTCGGTGAGAAGGTCCTACGTAAGGCCGGCAAGACCGGCAAGAAGTAAGACCCAAGGAGGGCAGAACTATGAGTGATAACGCAAAGACTCGTCGCGAATCACGTATCCGTCGTCACGGACGCGTCCGCAAGAAGATCCATGGCACCGCTGCGCGTCCGCGCTTGGCAGTGTTCCGTTCCAACAAGCATCTCGTGTTGCAGTTGATTGACGACGAAGCCGGCCGCACGCTGGCTGCAGCGTCAACCAACGAGCCAACCGAGCGTGCCGCCGATGGCAATGGCAGCAGTGTTGCCGCTGCCGCCCGCATGGGCCAGCTCGTAGCCGAGCGCGCCAAAGCGGTTGGCATTGAAAAAGTAGTGTTCGATCGCGGTGGCTTTGCCTACCACGGTCGGGTCGCCGCGGCAGCCGATGCCGCTCGTGCAGCAGGTCTGGAGTTCTGATGGCTGGTCCGTCGTACAGCAACAACAATCCAAACGCAGCCCCACCAGAACCAGGTGGCCTCCGTGAGTCGCGAGTGATTGCGATTAACCGAGTCGCCAAGGTCGTCAAGGGTGGCCGTCGTTTCTCGTTCACCGCTCTCGTAGTGGTTGGCGATGGCAACGGCCGCGTCGGTCTCGGCTACGGCAAGGCCAAAGAAGTGCCTCTCGCAATCCAAAAGGGCACCGAAGAAGCCAAGAAGAGCTTGTTCGATGTGGCTCTTGCAGGCAGCACCATCATTCACCCAGTGCTCGGTATCACCGGCGCCGGTCGAGTGTTGATGAAGCCAGCAGCTCCCGGTACTGGCGTTATCGCCGGCGGTGCAGCTCGAGTCATTCTTGAAGAGGCAGGCGTGCACGACATCTTGTGTAAGTCGCTCGGTTCAGCAAACGCCATCAACGTGGCTCGCGCCACGATTCAGGGTCTGCAGTCGTTGCAGCGCCCCGACGAAGTGGCCAAGCGTCGCGGCTTGAACGCCGATGAGTTCGTGCCGAAGGGTCTTCTCAAGGCATACAACGACCGTCAGAAGTCGATGGCTGCAGGAGAGACTCACTCATGAGCGAAAAGACATTGTTCGTAAAGCTGGTGCGTTCAAGCATCGGCGCAAAGCCAAAGAGCCGCGGCACGCTGCGCGCCCTTGGTTTGAAGAAGATTGGTGACACCAACACCCTGCCCGATCGCCCCGAAATTCGGGGAATGATCGCACGGGTACCTCACCTTATTTCGGTTGAGGAAAGCACCGACGCCTGAGGCGTTCGGTAACGGATTCGAAAGAGCAGCACAATGCGCGTAGACGAACTTTCACCGGCGCCTGGCGCCAACAAAGCCGGACAACGAGTCGGTCGTGGTATCGGCGGCAAGGGCGGCAAGACCGCAGGCCGTGGTACCAAGGGCCAGCAGTCTCGTGGTCGCGGCAAGGTTGCGCGTGGCTTCGAAGGCGGCCAGATGCCGCTCAAGCAACGAGTGCCAAAGCTCAAGGGCTTCAATAACCCTTTCCGCGTTGAGTACACCGCAGTCAACTTGCACTCCATCGCGAAGCTCGAGGTCGGTGCAATCAGCCCCGAGATCCTCGTTGCTCGCGGCCTGTTGCGCAAGGGCGATTACGTCAAGGTGCTTGGCTATGGAGAGCTCACTGCCAAGGTCGATGTCACGGCTCACGCCGTCTCGAAATCAGCAGAAGCCGCCATTCTTGCCCTCGGTGGCACGGTCACCATCGTTCCAATGCCGTTCAAGGTTCGCCCTGCGGCCAACGGCAACCAGTTCACCAACCGTTGATTGCCCGCTCTGGCCACCTCTGTGGCTCTAGCGTGTCGTTGTTCATCGTCTCGTCGAGGAGTTACTAGTGCTTTCAAACTTGAAGAACATCTTCAAGGTTGCCGATCTGCGAAACAAGGTCCTGTTCACAATCGGCATCGTGGGGCTCTATCGCCTGGGTGTTGCGATCCAAGTGCCAGGTGTCGATCAGTTAGCAGTTCAGCAACTTCGCGACCAGGCCGAAAGTGGCGGCGCGCTCGGATTCTTGAACCTGTTCTCAGGTGGAGCGTTCAGCAGCTTCTCCATTTTTGCGCTGGGCATCATGCCGTACATCACCGCCAGCATCATCATGCAGGTGTTGGGCGTGGTCATTCCCAAGCTCGAGCAGCTGCAACAAGAAGGTGCCGTCGGGCAACGCAAGATCACGCAGTACACGCGTTATCTCGGCATTGGTATCGCCACCTTGCAAGCAGCCGGCCTCACGTTCATCTTCGGGCAGGGTCGAGGCAGCGCATTCTTTGGTGCCGCGAGTAACGCCCCCGACGTAAAGTTGTTGCCTGAGTTCATGCCGCGAGCTCTGCTCGTGATCGTGTCCTTGGTGGCTGGTACCGCTCTCATCATGTGGATGGGCGAGCTCATTAGCCAGCGCGGCATCGGTAACGGCATGTCGATGATCATCTTCGCATCGGTCGTTTCGAGCCTTCCGGTCAACTTCTTGCGCATCTGGCAAGAAGAGAGCAAGGTGTTGTTCGTTCTGCTCGTCGCCTTGGTGATTGGCATCGTCTTTGCGGTTGTGCGAGTTGAGCTTGCGCAGCGTCGTATCCCGGTCTCATTCGCGAAGCGCCAAGTTGGGCGTCGCATGTATGGCGGCCAGAACACGTACATTCCTCTCAAGGTGAACCAGAGCGGCGTCGTGCCGATCATCTTCGCTAGCTCGGTCTTGCTCTTGCCCGTGCTGCTCACCAACGTTCTTGGTTCCGCCGAGGGCTGGCGTGGCAGCATCACCGACTTCGTGAACCGCTACATCGTGAACACGCAGAACGTGTTGCACGCGGTCATCCTCGCTGTGCTCATCGTTGCGTTTGCTTACTTCTACAACTCGATCGCCTTCGACCCAATTCGTCAGGCCGATCAGATTCGTAAGCAGGGTGGCTTCATCCCCGGTATTCGTCCCGGACCACAGACCGAGCGTTACCTCGGCAAGGTTGTGAACCGCATTACCCTCCCTGGCGCGTTGTTCGTCGCCACGATTGCGTTGTTGCCATACATCTTGCTGTGGATCTTCGGTGTTCAGAACTTCCCATTCGCCGGTACCACCGTGCTGATCGCTGTTGGCGTTGCTCTTGAGCTCATGCGCCAGATCGACAGTCAGTTGACGCTGCGCAACTACGAGGGCTTCCTGAAGTAGCCAAACGATGATCCCCGGTGCTCGGCTCATCATCCTCGGTAGGCAGGGTGCGGGGAAAGGTACGCAATGCGTACGTTTGTCACGACACTTTGTTGTACCGCATATCTCCACCGGAGACATGCTGCGCGCTGCCGTTCGTGAGGGCACTCCACTCGGGCAGGCCGCTAAAGAAGTCATGGACTCTGGCGGACTCGTCGGCGACGACACCATGGTCGGCATTGTCAGTGAGCGGCTCAACAGCGACGACGCACGCACCCGCGGTTACATCCTCGACGGATTCCCCCGCACCGTTGGCCAAGCAGAGGCACTCGATCTGGTTACTGGCGAGCGTCCTCTCGATGCGGTCATCGACCTTGACGTGCCACGAAGTTTGGTGCTCGAGCGCCTCTCGGCGCGGCGCGTTTGTCGTGACTGCGGCACGAATTATGTGGCCAGTGGCAACGAGCGCCAACCGTGGATCTGCGAGGTGTGTGGCGGCGACGTGATGTATCGCGCCGACGACACGCCCGACGCAATCAACAATCGTCTCGATCTCTATGAGCAGCAGACATCGCCGTTGATCAACTACTACCAAGCCACAGGTCGGCTCACCGTTGTCGATGGCGTCGCTAGCCCCGACGAGGTATTCGCCCGACTCACCGCAGCGGTCGAAGCCAGCCGGCGCAAGTAATGCGTCGCCGCAAGGCAGGGCTCCCACGCCGGAGCCTTGAAGAGATTAAGCACATGCGTGCAGCTGGTCGAGTGGTGGCCGAGATGCACGAGGCAATCCGTCAAGCGGTGAAGCCTGGGGTGACCACACTCGATCTTGATGCCGTCGCCCGCGAGGTATTGCGGCGCCGACAAGCGGCTTCGAATTTCCTCGGCCATCGTGGTTTTAGCGGGGTCATCTGTGCGTCGGTCAACGACGAAGTGATCCACGGCATTCCGAGCGAGCGTGTTCTCGACGAAGGCGACCTGTTGTCCATCGACTGTGGAGCAATCGTGCACGG
>CANNMD010000018.1 GCA_947505655.1 Acidimicrobiaceae bacterium
CACCACCAACATCTGCTTCGGCGACGACGACGGCAGCGGCGAATACCGCACCGCCTACATCACGTTGTCCGGCACCGGAAAACTGGTGAAGGTCACTTGGCCACACCGCGGCCTTCGCCTCAACTTCCTCTAAAGCCGACGCGCCCTCGCTGAATCAACCGGCCGACACTCCTCACTCGGTAGGCTCAGTGCCCGTGGCGAAGCGTTTCTACATCGAGACACTTGGCTGTCCCAAAAACCAGGTCGATTCCGACAAGTTGATCGGCACGTTGTTGGCCGACGGCATGGTTGCCACCGATGATCCGGGCAAAGCCGATCTCGTTGTGGTCAACACGTGTGCGTTCATCGACGAAGCGCGCAAGGAATCCATCGACACGATTCTGGCGCTCGAAGATCAGCGTCGTTCGGGTGCGCGTTTAGTGGTCACCGGATGCATGGCCGAGCGTTACGGCGCCGAGTTAGCCGAGGCGCTGCCCGAGGTCGATCAGGTCGCTGGCTTTGGTGTGTCGGTCAACGTGCTTGCGTCACCCAAGCGCAAACTCATTCCTGTGGGCTCGGCCCCAGTGCCAACGCTCGATCTGCTCAACCTGCCACGCCCCAAGTCCACGTCGCCGTGGGCCTACGTGAAGATCGCCGAGGGTTGCGACCGCTCGTGTGGCTTCTGCGCAATTCCATCGTTCCGTGGGCCGCAGCGCAGTCGCGACGTCAGCTCAATTTTGGGCGAGGTCGAGCAGCTCGAAGCGCGCGAGATTGTGCTCATCGCCCAAGACCTCGCCAGCTACGGCAAAGACCGTCCCGACGAGCTTGGCGCAGGTTCCATTGTTCCGCTGGTCAAGGCCGTTACTGCGGTCACCGATTGGGTGCGCTTGCTGTATCTGTACCCGAGCGATCTCAGTGACGACCTCATCGATGCCATCTGCGAAACCGGCGTGCCGTATTTCGATCTGTCGTTGCAGCACGTGAGCAAGCCGTTGCTGCGTCGCATGCGTCGCTGGGGAGATGGTGAGCGTTTCTTGCGGCGCATCAACGACATCCGCGACCGTGAGCCAATGGCCGCGTTTCGCAGCAACTTCATCGTTGGTTACCCCGGCGAAACCGAAGCCGATCACGATCAGCTGCTCGAATTCGTCGAAGCTGCACAACTCGATTGGTGTGGGTTCTTTGCCTACAGCCCCGAGGAAGGCACCTACGCAATGGAGCTCGATGGTGCGGTCGAGCGCGGCTTGATGAACGAACGCCTCGCCGAGTTGCGTGAGATGCAAGACAGCATCACCGCCGCCCGCCGCGACTCGCTGATTGGTGAGACATTGCGCGTGCTTGTCGACGAACCCGGCGTGGGCCGCAGTCATCATGAGGCACCCGAGATCGACGGTGTCATCCATGTCGCCGACCATCTCGCCGTCGGCCAGTTCTTCGATGTTGAAATAGTGAACGCTCTCGGTCCCGATCTGGTGGCCGAAGGCGCGGCGGGGGAGGACTAATGCCGGCGGATCCATCAGCGATTGCCACGTGGGCCAACCTCGTCACGGTGGGGCGCATGTTCGTTTCGCCGCTCATGTTCATTGTGATCCCCGATCACGGTGCCGGCAGTTGGCTGGCGTTTGTTGCGTGGTTCGTGTTGTGCGCCAGCGATGGCATCGACGGCTTCTTGGCTCGTCGTCATGGCAGCACCAACTTCGGTGCATTCCTCGATCCGCTTGCCGACAAGTTCTTGGTGTTGGTCGCAATGGTCACCCTCATCGACCGTCATGTGTTTTGGTGGCTACCCGTTGTCATCATCTTCGCTCGCGAGCTCACGATGAGCTTGTACCGCGTATTCGTCGGTACCCGCGGTGTCAGCGTGCCTGCGAGTCGCCTCGCGAAGTGGAAGACCACAGCGCAGCAGTTCGCCGTGGGCTTCGCTATTGCGCCGCTTACCGCAGCCGACGCCACGTGGTTGTGGAAATCTGTGCTGTGGTTGTCGGTTGCGCTCACGATGATCAGCTTCTTCCAGTACATGTGGAAGGCGCACGTTTCGAACGCCTCATCGCGTACCGCGAATGCGAGTTGATGTAGTAGCGATCGGCACCGAGCTGCTGCTTGGTCAGATCGTGGACACCAACTCATCGTGGATCGGCGAGCAACTCGCTGCGCACGGCTTCGACTCGTTGCTGCAAATGAAGGTGGGCGACAACCTTGCGCGCGTCGAAGCGGTCTTGCGTCGTGCGCTTGCCGATGCCGACGCCGTCATCATCTGCGGTGGTCTCGGGCCAACGCACGACGACCTCACCCGCGACGCCATTGCTTCGGTAATGGGCGTGAAGTTGCAGATGCAACAAGACATCGCCGATCGCATTCGTGAGATGTTCGCAACGCGTGGTCGCACGATGTCCGACAACAACCTTCGCCAAGCCATGGTGCCCGAAGGTGCTGCGGTGATTGTGCAGACTCGTGGCACGGCGCCCGGGCTGATCTGCCCACTCGTGGTCAACGGCGTTGCCAAAGTGCTCTATGCGGTGCCTGGAGTGCCGCATGAGATGAAAGACATGCTCGAGCGGGCGATTCTGCCCGATCTTCATCAGCGCAGCGGTGTGGCCGCTGTGATCGCTAGTCGCACCCTGCGCACATGGGGCGAGAGCGAGAGTGGTCTCAACGAACGGCTCGACCCGATCATCGCCGAGCTCGATGCGGTGGGTAACCCCACGCTCGCGTTTTTGGCCAGCGGTTGGGAAGGCATCAAGGTTCGTCTCACCGCGAAGGCGGCTACGGCTGAGGCGGCTCACGAGTTGCTCGATGTGTGGGACGCGCGAGTGCGTGCCGTAGTGGGTTCGCAAGTGTTCGGTCGCGACGGCGACACGATGGAGTCGGTGGTGCTGCAGATGTTGCGCGAGCGCGGGCTCACGCTTGGTCTGGCCGAGTCGGTCACCGGCGGTCTCGTGGGCGCACGCATCACCGGCATTGCTGGTGCAAGCGATGTGTTCCGTGGCGGCATCGTGTCGTATGCCAGCGAAGTGAAGTTCGATCTACTCGGCGTGCCCGAGGGCCCAGTGGTCAGCGAGGCCGCCGCCGCTGCGATGGCCGTTGGCGCGCAACGTGCGTTGGGGGCCTCGGTTGGCTTGGCGCTTACCGGCGTTGCGGGCCCGGCCGAACAAGACGGCATGCCTGTGGGCACGCTGTGCGTTGGCCTCGCCATCGGGGACGCCGTGCATACCGCCACGCTGCGTATGCCGGGCCAGCGCGAGCAGATGCGCCAGATGAGTGTGATCACGGCGCTCGATTTCTTGAGACGCACCTTGTCGGCGTCGGGCGCCTAGCCCGCTTCGTCGACGTTCGCGGTGTGCTCGCGTTCGTGTTTGGCAATGTGTCCAAATGTGCGCCGCAACTGCGAGACTTCATCGTTCCAGGCCCCTGTAGCTCAGCTGGACAGAGCACCGGACTTCTAATCCGATGGTCGCAGGTTCGAATCCTGCCGGGGGCGCCACTGTCCGTCGCTTCGTCGGCGAACTTGCGGCGCTGACGCCCTTCACGGGCGTGTACGCCGCCACTTCGTCCGAAATGTGCGGCGGTGTGAGGTGCTGATCAACTTTGGGGCTCCCCTGGGATCGGAGGCCGGCTTTCCGCGGCCAGAAGTGTTGGCAATGATCGTGGGCATTGCTTGATCATGCGTTGATGGGTCGGTTGCGGTGGGCCGCATGTGCGAACCTTGTGCGAGTGGACCAGACACGCATCGACAAGTGGTTGTGGGCGGTGCGATTGTTTCCGACGCGCACGTCGGCGGGCGATGCCTGCTCGGGCGGCCGCGTGAGGGTGAACGGTGCGCCGTCCAAGCCATCAACGACAGTGCGAGTTGGTGACCGGGTCACCGCGTTCGCGCAAGGACGTGACCGCATTCTTGAGGTGGCGGTGATCATCGACAAGCGGGTCGGCGCATCGGTTGCTGTTGAGTGCTTTGTGGATCACAGCCCACCGCCTCCGCCTCCTGATGACATGTCACCGATGTTCGTCCGTGCGCGTGGCAGTGGTCGACCAACCAAACGTGATCGCCGTCAGCTCGATCGCTTCCGCGAGCGGTAGTCAGCTGGGCGATTGCAACACACAAAACATTGGTCGGTCGACGGTCGACTTTCTGCGGCGGGTCGCGGCAGGGCAAGGCTGAATTGGGTCCATCCGCGTCGAAGCTGAAATGGGCCTGCAAATCTCTGCTACAACTCAAGCATGCGCACTGCGATTGCCGCTCTTGACCATCTCGTGCTGGCGACGCCCGATCTCGCAGCAACCGTGGCGTGGCTTCCTGATGCCACCGGAATCCGACCCTCTGCGGGCGGCCCTCATGTGAACCGCGGCACGCGCAACGCGCTGTGTTCGTTTGGGCATGCGAGCTATCTCGAACTCATCGGACCCGACCCTGAGCAGCCCGAGCCAACGCACCCCCGTCCATTCGGTGTTGACGACATCGCTGCGCCCGCCATGGTTGGTTGGGCTATCGCAGTGAGCGACATGGACCTTGCGATCGAAGCGGCGCGCGAACAGGGCTACGACCCGGGGCCGGCGATTGCGATGCAACGTCAACGCCCCGATGGCGTGGTGCTCAACTGGACACTCACGTTCGCACCATCGATCTCGGTGCCGTTCTTGATCCACTGGGAGACGCCGTTTCACCCAGGCCGTGATGCGGCTCCCGGTCTCGAACTCGTTGAGTTCAGAGCGCGCCATCCGCGCCCAACCGTGTTGGCGAAGATCTTGGAAGCGCTTGGCGTGACCATGGGCATCGAGCGTGGCGACGAAGCGCTGCTCGTTGAACTCAGCGGCCCGCGTGGCTCGATCTGGTTCAACTAGTTGGTGCGGGCGGAGGGACTCGAACCCTCACATCTTTCGATACAGGGACCTAAACCCTGCGCGTCTGCCAGTTCCGCCACGCCCGCGTGACCCATACAGCCTGCCGTGAACGGTGGGCATCTGCAAATGCAATCATTTGTGAGGTTGGCCGACGTTGAGCGTCACATTGATGTCGGAGCCAGCGGGGTCGACCTTGGTCAGCCATGATGCGCTGATCGAGATGGAACGATTCGGAACCAGCCGACGCGGCCGCCGACTACGCCACAGCACTGCGCCGTTCTGGGTGACGCAGATAGTTGCATCTGCAACTGGTTCGCTGACCCGAAGCGTGAAGTGTTTCAGCGCGGCCGCAGCTCGTGGCTGAACTGCCCCCGGAGAGATCCAGCTGATGGGGTGCTCAACCACGATGCGCAGTGGGTCGGTGGGCCAATTGTTGGTGGCCATCCATCCAGCCACTGCGTTAGCAACATTGCGACCATCAAGTGCGCAGATGTCGGCGGTCTCTGCGGGGTGGATGAGGTTGCCAATAGCGAACACGCCGCGTCGATTAGTGCGCCACGACCCATCGACAACAGGACTGCGTGATGCGATGTCGATGTCGATGCCGCCGCGTCGGGCAAGTTCGTTATCGGGAATCCAATCGCCGGTAAAGACCACGGTGTCGCATTCGATGCGCTGACCATCCGTCAGTGTCACCGCCTCAACTCGCTTACGTCCGTGGATCTCAGCGACGTTGGTATCGGTGATGATCGGTACTCGGTGGCGCTGGGCGGTCAGTGCTCGCAGCGCTGCATACGACTGATGGCGGGGGAGTGGCGTGACCATCGCGACGACATCGCATCCGGCATGGCGCAACGTGAGCAACGCCGAGAAACTCACATGTTCGGCGCCAACGATGAGGGCACGTTTGCCGGGGCGCTGATGATGGTTCGCAGTGAGCTGCTGCAACGAGCCAGTGGTGAAGATTCCGGCACCGCGGTCGCCAGCCACAAGCCGCGCGGCGCGTGGCCGTTCGCGAACGCCGGTAGCGAGCACAACGCAGCGTGCCGCAATCGTGGAGAGACCGGTGGCATCGGCGATCTGCAATGTGGTGTCGTCGAGCCAATCGACCGCTGTGGTGCCGACGCGAACCGTGATGCCTGCAGCTTCGACACGTTTGCGAAGCTCGGCCGAATACCTCGGGCCAGTGGTGACCCGATGCAGATCGCGAATGCCGTAGCCGAGGTGCTCGGTGTGGCGCGGCACGCCGCCCGCTTGGGTTTCTCGCTCGAGTACCACCACGTTGGTGATACCCAACTGATGCAGCGCCAGCGCCGCACTGAGGCCAGCAGGCCCGCCGCCGATGATTGCAACGTCGACGCTCGAGTGAGATGCGGCGGTCATTGGTTGCCGAGCCACTCGCTCATTGGTTTGCCGCTTGCGTTCGCAGCCAGCGCACACACTTCGGCGCTGCAGTAGAAGCCTTGGCAACGGCCGCTGAGTGCCCGTGTGCGGCGACGGATTCCGTCGAGCGTTGTAGCAGTAGGCGCCACAGTGCACGCCTCAACAATCTCGTTGCTGGTGGTGCGTTCGCAGTGACACACGATGGCCCCACTCGAACCGCCTTGATACGGACGCGCAAAGGCTTCGCCGAGGTTGGTCACGCGAATCGAGCGCAACTCATCGGAAGCCTTTGGTGTCGCAACAAGGCCGCACCGCTGCAGCAGCGCGAGGGCTTCTTCAGCGAGTGCCATTGAGGCGGTGAGGCCAGTAGACCGGATGCCGCCGAGACACACATAGCCCAACGTTGGGTCGTGGCTGATCTGGTAGTCGGAGTGCTGCGTGGCGGCGCGCAAACCGGCATAGACCGCAGTGACTTCTTCGTGCAGTAGCGCCGGAAGAATGCGTTGACCCTTTGCGAGCAGAGCGTCGATTCCGGCTCGGGTTGAACCGGTTGCGGTCTTGTCGTCGATGTCGTCGGCGGTGGGTCCGAGCATGATGTTGCCGAACACTGTGGGTGCTACGAGTACGCCCTTGGTGTGCGATGTGGGCACCGGCAGAATCGTGTGCGACAGCAGCGACCGGGCGAGCTTGTCGAACACGATGAGTTCGCCGCGGCGGGGTCGCACGGTGAAGCCGGCCAAGCCGAACAATGCGTGCACGTCGTCGCTGTGCAGGCCGGCAGCGTTGACCACGCAGCGCGCCCGCAGCGTGTGTTGCTCGGCGGTGCTGATCACGGTGATGTCGTTGGAGCGGTCGAGTTTGGTGACGCTGTGATTCGGTAGCCAGATGACCCCGTTGGCTATGGCCTCTTTGGCGAACGCCAGCGGAGTGCTCCACGGATCGATGATGAACTCATCGGGCACAACCATTGCGCCGCGTGCGCCGCTCGCGAGTTGCGGCTCGAGTTCGTACACAGACTGCGCGTCGATCAAGGAGGCGCTGCGGTATCCGTTGGCGACAGCTTTCTCAGCGCTGGCGTTCAGCGATGCGGCCTGCTCGTCATCCCACGCAACGAGCAGCGCGCCGAGAGGCTCTATGGCTATGCCCACGTTGGGGGCGTAGTCGTTGAGTAGCGCGTAGCCGCGGGCAACGAGGCGTGACTCAAGCGACCCGGGAGTGGCATCGAATCCGGTGTGCAAAATCGCAGTGTTGGCCTTGCTGGTGCCTGCGCCGATATCGGCTCCGGCGTCGAGCAGCGCGACCTCGAGATGGTGATGCGACAACAAGCGGGCGACAGCAGTGCCTACTACTCCCGCGCCAATGACGACAACGTCGTAGACCTCAGGCATCGAGCTGCAGCGTGGCTTGGGCGACGGCGCGCCATGCGTCGAGACGTTCGTTGGCTTCGTCGATCGAGATGCGCGGTTCGATCACGGCCGAGGGCTTCCACGAGTGCAGCGATGCTTTGCCGCCTGCGCCGAGTTGGGCGAACGCAGCGACTCCGAGCGCTGTGGCATTGGGCGACGGGTAGACCTCGATGGGTGCCTGCAGTAGATCTGCTTGCGTTTGTAACAACACATGTGATCGTGTGAGCCCGCCGTCGACACGCAAGCGCACCAACGGTTTGCCGAGGTCGGCGCCCGCTGCGCGAGCCAACCATGTGACTTGGGCAGCGATGCCTTCGATGACCGAACGAACCACATGCGCACGCGATGTGCTGAGCGACAAACCGGTGAGCGCGCCTTTGGCGTTGGGCGCCCAAAACGGCGCGCCAAGGCCGGCGAGGCCGGGCACAAACGTGACGCCCTCAGGGCCGTCAACGGTGCCGCCCAGCGCATCGAGGTCTTCGGGGCCACTGATAAAACCAACCTCGTGTAGCCACGTGACCGCAGCGCCAACAGTGAACACCTGACCATCGAGGCACCACGTGGTGTCGTCGGGTAGCTGCCATGCCACGCAACCTACGAGGCCATTGGTGGAGCGCGTTGGGGTGTGGCCAGTAGAAGCCAGCATGAATGCGCCGGTGCCGTAGGTGCACTTCGCTTCGCCGGGCTCGATACATGATTCGGCAAACAGCGCGGCCTGTTGATCGACACATGCACCGGTGACCGGCACGGGTGTGTCGCTGAACGCTGTGGTGTCGCCGATGTAACCGGCATTGCGAACGATCTTGGGTAGCGAATGAATGTCGATGCCGAACGCATCGCACGCCTCGGGACTCCATGTAACCGTGTCGAGGTCGACCAACAATGATCGACTCGCCGTGGCTGCGTCGGTCACGAATGCTCCGCACAGTCGATGCAACAGCCACACGTCGGTGGTGGTGATGACCGCCGATGCATCAACTCGATCGCGAAGCCACGCAATCTTTGGCGCAACGAAGTACGGGTCGAGTTCGAGTCCGGTGATCTGCGCGAGCCGTTCGCCCCAACCATTGGCACGCATCTGCTCGCACAGCGGTGCGCTGCGGCGGTCTTGCCACACGATGCACTTGCTCAGCGGTTGGCCGGTGTTGCGATCCCAAGCCAGAACGGTCTCGCCTTGGTTGGCAAGCCCGATCGCATCGGGGACGTGTCCGCCAGCGAGTTCGAGAGCGGCCCGGCCGGCGGTGAGCACGCTTTGCCACAAGAGTTCGGGATCGACCTCAACGCCGCCATCGGATGTAGCGGTGGGCGCGCACGCCGATTCGGCCTCGGCAACGACGTGGCCGTGCGCCACAACGATTGCTTTTGTGGCAGAGGTGCCTTGATCGATCGCGAGAATGCGCATGAGTTACGCGGCGACCTTGGAGCGGGCGTCAGGATTCATGAGCCTGCGTTCTCTGGGCGGAAGCGTGCAGTGAACGGAGCCGAGAGCGCTGAAGCTTGCCGATGTTGGTGCGAGGCAGTTGCGACACGATGAACAACGAACGTGGCGCCATGAACGCGGCGATGTGCTCGCGGGCGAAGCCGCGCAGATCGTCGAGCGATGGAGGGTTGGCAGGATCGCTCGGCACGACCCACGCAGCGACCGCTTGGCCCCATTGCGCGTCGTCGACTCCGACGACGCCAACCTCTTCGACGCCTGGGTGCAGTGCCAGCGTGGCCTCAACGATTTCCGGCCATACGTTTTCGCCACCCGTGATGATGAGGTCGCCGCGGCGACCTTGCACGCTCAATCGGCCATCGGGAAGCCAGTGCCCCAAATCGTCGGTGTGCAGAAACCCGCGGCTGTCGATTGGTGGCTGACCATTGCGATACGCGCGCAACATCATCGGGCAGCGCAACAGGATCTCGCCGTCGGCTGCGATTTCGATCTCGACACCATCGAGCGCAACGCCGTCATACACAACGCCGCTGCCGGTTTCGGTGAGGCCATACGTGGTCACTGTGTTTGCTGGACGCGGATCGGG
The DNA here is from genome assembly GCA_947505655.1 of Acidimicrobiaceae bacterium. GTDB lineage: Bacteria > Actinomycetota > Acidimicrobiia > Acidimicrobiales > Ilumatobacteraceae > WLMZ01. The sequence goes on from CANNMD010000018.1 coordinate 9,629, forward strand.
TGGTGGCCCGCCGCCCAGCACGATGCATCGAAAGATCGATGGGTCAATGCGCGTAAGCGCAGTGGCGACCAGCGAAGTGAGCGTTGCGCCGTCGGCCGCTGCCTGGGTGACGGCATCGGCATCGAAGCGAGGCAACACGGTGAGCGCCGTGCCGTGGTGCAACGCTCGGGTGATTACCGATAGGCCGCCTACGTGCGAGAGGGGAAGACAGGCGAGCCAATGGTCGTCGTCGGTGACGCCGAGACGTTTGCTCGTTGCATCGGCCGATGCCGCAACAGCGTTGTGCGTGAGCACCACACCCTTGGGCTCGCCGGTGGATCCGCTGGTGGCAACAACCAGTGCGTCGCCGGGTTCAACAGGACGTGACTCGTTGAGTGTTGACCGGCCACTGGTGTCGATGACCGCGCCTGCGGCCATCGAGCGCATGACCTCGGCTCGTGCTGCTGTGCTGAGCCGCTGATCGATCGGAAGAGCTGCATCGCCGTCGTACCAAACCTGTTGAAGGGCGCGAACAAAGTCGGGTCCTCCAGCAAGATCGAGTGCGACGAGTTGGTGCATTGCTCAGGCGAGTACTGGGTCGATTGGCGTGAGCGTGCCCAACGACTGCTCGATCAGTTCCGCGATCGAGAGGCACGACAGATCGTGGAATCGGTCGCCGATGACCTGAATGCCAACCGGCATGCCGTTGGACATTCCTGCGGGGGTGACCGCCGCAGGGAGTCCGAGCAGGTTTGGTGGCAGCACTGGGCGCATCGTCTCGAGGGTCATCAGCGCACCTTCGGAATCGGCGATGTCTGCGCCGTGGGCAAACGCTGGGTGGGCCCACACAGGAGTGATCAGCGCGTCGAACTGAGTGAAGAACTCGGCCCACTCGCACGCCACTCCGTAGCGCTCAGTGTGGATCGCGCTCCAGCCAGCAACATCGAGATCGGGGAAGTTCACGTCGGTGAGATCGAGGAAGCGTCGACCACCTTCGCCGAGCACCATGTCGAGCAGCGGACGTTGGCTACGCAGATCGCCGCTGAGCAGAAGCGCCCACAGTTCGATGCTGCGCGCGTAACTCGCGGGACTTGTTTCGGTCACGTGATGGCCCATGTCGGCCAGCGCGTTTGCGGCGTTACGTGTGGCGGCGGCAATACCGGCGTCGGTGCGGCCTCCTGCCGGCTCCGGTAACACGGCGATGCGTAGCGGGCGGTCGGTGGGCATATCGCTGAGCATTGCAGGCACGCTGATGGGGTCGCGGCTGTCGACTCCGGCGATGGCGGTGAAGCCAGCGCGCACGTCGGCGATGCGGCGACCCATCACGCCTTGCACAGACATGATCTGAAACGAGATCGCGACATCAGTGGGCGGAATTACCGTTGCCGATGGCACGACTCCGGTGGTGGGCTTGATGCTGGCGATGCCGCAGCAATGTGCAGGGTTGCGCAGCGATCCGCCGAGGTCGTTGCCGAGACCGAGCGGGCTCATGCCTGTGGCGATTGCTGCTGCCTCGCCGCCGCTTGAACCGCCAGCGGTGACGTGTGGGTTCCATGGATTGCGGGTGAGCCCGTGAAGCTCGGAGTCGGTGTGCACTCGCAGTCCGAAGTCGGGCAGGTTGGTGCGGCCGATTGGGATCGCGCCAGCGGCGCGCATGCGATGAACGACCGGAGCATCGGTGTCGGCAATCGAATCGGCGAAGAACGGCACGCCGCTGGTGGTCGGCGTGCCAGCGAGGTCGATGTTCTCTTTCACCGTGATGGGCACGCCGTGCAGGACGCCGAGTGGTGCGCCATCGCGCTGGGCGCGATCGGCTGCGTCAGCCTGTGCCCGAGCTTCGTCGGCGAGTACGCGCACGACAGCGTTGAGCGCAGGATTCACCTGCTCGATGCGGGACAGATGCGCATCGATGACCTCACGGCTCGACACGTCGCCACGCCGAATCATCTCAGCGAGCCCAAGAGCACTTTCACGCCACAGTTCACCCGACACGACAACTCCTTCACGTTGCTTGTTGCCCCAGAAGTATTGCTTGTATTCGTCTGCGGCGAGTGTTTCGGATCACACTGTGACCATGACAAATGCAGTTCATGTGGGCAACCGTTGGATCATCGGCTCGCGACCACGAACCCTTCCGGCAGCCGTGGTGCCTGTGCTCGTTGGCGCGGCCTGCGCATCGGGCCTCGACAACACGGTCTGGTGGCGCGCTGCGTTGGCCCTCATTGTGAGCCTCGCGCTGCAGGTAGGCGTGAACTACGCCAACGACTACAGCGATGGCATTCGCGGCACCGACGATGTTCGCGTCGGGCCGGTGCGTCTCGTTGCATCAGGACTCGCTCCGGCGAAGGCCGTGAAACAGGCGGCGTTCAGCGCGTTTGGTGTTGCAGCAGTGGCCGGGCTTGTGCTCGCCGCAACTACGTCGTGGTGGCTCATCGCCGTGGGCGCCGCCGCGTTGTTGGCCGCATGGTTCTACACCGGCGGACCCAAGCCGTATGGCTACCTCGGCCTCGGCGAATTGTTCGTGTTCGTGTTCTTCGGACTCGTCGCCACAATCGGCACCACCTTTGGGGTTGCGCAACAAATCACAGCGCTCTCCATCGTGATGGGCTGCGCAGTCGGAGCCCTTGCGTGCGCGCTGTTGGTCATCAACAACCTGCGCGACATCCCAACCGATCGCGCTGTTGGCAAGAAGACCCTTGCTGTGCGCCTCGGCGATCAGCGCACGCGGGTGCTGTATGTGGCGCTCATTGCGTCGGCGTTTGTGTGTTCGCTGGCATCAGCCGTTGCGTGGCGTCCGTTTGCGGCACTCGCTGTTCTCGCGATAGCGCTCGCCGTCGCGCCGGTTCGACGCGTGGTGCGCGGTGCTGCGGGCCGGGACCTCATCGCCGTGCTGGGTGAAACCGGAAAGCTGCAGCTGGCGTTCGGAGTGCTCAGCGCCGTGGGCCTCATCCTCAGCCGCTAGATCCTCACCCGCTCAACATCCTCAGCCGCTCAATCCAGAGTTTGTTGAAGACATCAGGTTGGGGGTTGACCAATTGTCTTCAACAAACCGATGAGGGCGGTGCGGATGGCGGCGGAGACGGCGGCGGGTTGCTCGAGATGAGCTGAGTGGCCAGCGCCCGCAATGGTCTCGAATGTTGCGTTGGGGCCGATGCTGGCCACCAACCGTTTGCCGAGTTCGGTGAACTTCGCGTCGGACGCACCGGCGAGCACCAAGGTGGGCGCAGTAATTGCGCTGAGCTGATGCCACATGGGCGATTGCGTGCCGGTGCCCGCATTGCGCAGGCTCGCTGCCAGACCCTCGGCGGTGTTCTCGAGTCGATCGCTCAGCCCGGCGGCTTCGTCGCTGAGCGACGCAAACAGTGGCAGCGCCAGCCAGGTGCGCAGAAACGCCTCAACGCCCACACGGACGATGTCGAAGGCCAGTGCTTCGTCGGCGGTGCGACGTTGCGCGCGCTCGTTGTCGTCCTCGATGCCTGCCGTGGCTCCAATGAGCACCAACGACTGCACCAGTTCTGGATGCGTGAGCGCGAGTTGCAGGCACAGCCGACCGCCCATTGAGTAACCCACGTATGTGGCCGGGCCGCATGTTTCTGCCAGCAGATCGGCACCGGCAGCAAGCGACGCATCTGCGTGTCCAGATTGTCCGTGACCTGGTGCGTCGACCAGCACCACTTCGTAGTCGTTGGTGAACTGCGAGGCCACTGGAAGCCACGAGCGGCCGGTCTGGGTGAAGCCGTGAACGAATACGAGTCGAGGGCCGTGTCCGGCGCGCAACGACGACAGCACACCGTGGTGGCGCACGAAGCCCGCGGGCTCAGACATCGCACACGTCGTCGACGCAGACCTGCCCATCGGCGAGTTGCGCGGCCTCGGCCTCGGCTAGTAGCTGCTCGGCCTCCTTGGCGAGCAGGCGTTCGAGCACTCGCTCGAAGACGTCGATGTCTTGCGCGCCTGGCACCGACCACTGACCGTTGAACACAAACGTGGGCACGGCAGTAATGCCAACAGCGGCAGCTTGTGCGAGGTCTTCCATGACCTCGCCATGGCCGGCATCGGAGTCGAGGAACGCCCGAACTTCGCCGGCCTCAAACCCGACCTCGGTGGCACATGTGACGAGCACGTCGGGGTCGCTGATGTTGAGCCCCTCGGTGAAGTAGGCCCGCAGTAGCCGTTCTTTGAGTTCGATCTGATTGCCGCGTGACTCGGCGAGCCACAACAAGCGGTGGGCCATCAAGGTGTTGGCCCGCAGCGCAATGTCCATGTTGAACGTGATGCCATCGGCGGCCGCCACTGAAGTGACCTGACCGATGATCTGCGCAGCCCGTTCGGCGCCGCCAAACTTCTTTGCGTAGGCCTCAACCACGGGTTGCACACGGCCAGAAGCCGCCGACGGGTCGAGCTGATAGGGGCGATAGACGATCTCGATCTTGTCGGCGCCGGGCAAGCCCTGCACCCGTTCGACAGCGGTTTCGAATCGGCGCTTGCCGATATAACACCATGGACACACAACGTCAGACCAGATCTCTACGCGCATACATGCCACGATAGATGCGATGTCGCTCGCAACCACGCCTGAACAACCGCAGGACCCCTCGCCGCAGAACACGGCGGCCACATTTTGCGCAACCCTGATCGACGAATGGATCGAGCACGGCGTGCGTCATGCCGTGATTTCTCCGGGCTCGCGGTCTACGCCGATGGCGTTGGCGCTCACGGCGCGCCCCGAGCTCGCGGTGCACGTTGCCCACGACGAACGGGTCGCCTCGTTCATTGCGTTGGGCATCGGGTTGCAGGGCACTCCGGCGATTCTGCTGTGCACCAGCGGCACGGCTGCGGCGCACTTTCATGCGGCCGTAGTTGAGGCGCACCAGTCGGCAGTTCCAATGATCATCTGCACTGCCGACCGTCCGCCTGAGCTTCGCGATGTGGGTGCCGCCCAAACCATCGACCAGACCAAGCTCTATGGCGATGCGGTGCGCTGGTTCCATGATCCGGGTGTGGCCGACAACGCTGCGGCGCACACATGGCGCTCGCTGGCCGCGCACAGCTTCGCTTCGTCCACCGGTTTGTGGCCGGGGCCGGTGCATCTCAATCTGCCGTTCCGCGAACCATTGGTGGGTGTCACTGGGTCGTTGCCTGCGCGCCGACCAGCGGTGGGGCAACGTGTTTCGCTGCCGAGTTCGGCCGCTGCATCGCATGGCGCGCTCGTCGATCTTGCCGCGCTGCTGAACAGCGGGCGCGGTGTCATCGTGGCCGGGCACGGTTGTGGCGATCCGGCTGCCGTGGCCTCGCTTGCTCAAGCGCTTGGATGGCCGGTGCTCGCCGACTCGCGATCAGGCCTGCGCCATCTCAGCGAGGTCGCTGTGGCGGCCGCAGACCAACTGTTGCGTCACTCCGGTTTCGCCGCGCAGCACGTCCCCGATGTGGTGCTTCGGCTCGGCGAACCGCCAGCGTCGAAGGTGCTCAATCAATGGCTCACCGCATCGAACGCGGTGCAGATTCAGATCAGCGCGGTGCCCACGTGGGCCGACCCTGATGCGGCAATCTCGCACCAGCTAACCGCCGATGTGGCTCAGGTCTGTCGTTCGTTGGTCGCGCTTGGCCTTGCGAGCGCGGCCGATGCGCGCTGGCTCACGGACTGGACAACAGCCGAGGCCCACGCGCAACAAGCCATCACGACGGCACTCGACAACGGCCCATTAGCGGCATTGACCGAACCGTTGGTGGCTCGATCTATCGCCGCCTCGCTACCGGCGAACGCACATCTTGTGGTGTCGTCATCAATGCCCATTCGTGACGTCGAGTGGTTCGGTGAGATCGCCGAGGGCGTAACCGTGCACTGCAATCGCGGCGCCAACGGAATTGATGGAGTTATTGCAACTGCTATTGGTGTGGCGGTGGCCACGGGCGCGCCGACGGCATTGCTGATTGGTGATGTGGCGTTTGTGCACGACAGTTCAGCGCTGATCGCGCTGATTTCGCGCCGCACCGCGGATCTGCGCATCGTTGTTGTCGACAACGATGGCGGTGGCATCTTCAGTTTCTTGCCGCAGGCGTCGGCACTTGCGAGTGAGCGTTTCGAGCAACTCTTCGGTACACCGCACGGCACCGATCTCGTTGCGCTCGCGGCAGCGCACTCAATTCCGGCGGCCACTGTGCATACGTTGGCCGAGCTGCGTGCAGCCATTGCGGTTGCCGGGCCGCAGGTGATTCGCGTGCAGAGCACGCGTGACGCAAACGTGGCGGTGCATCAACTCGTGAACGAAGCGGTTTCTGCCGCCATCGACCTTATGGCCTGATGATTGCCGACAGCATTGCCTGAAACTTCGCTTGTGTTTCGGCGAGTTCGGCGAGTGGTTCGCTGTCGGCAACGATGCCTCCGCCAGCAAACAAGCGCGCCTGACGTCGGTCTTGTGAGAACTCGGCGCAACGAATGGCCACGGCCCAAGTTCCGTTACCGCGCGCATCGACCCAACCCACGGCGCCTCCGTAGTGGCCGCGTCGAAAACCTTCGACGCGCTCAATGAGATCGAGCGCAGCTTGTTGTGGGTGACCACCAAGCGCTGGCGTGGGCGACAACGCCTTGGCCAAGGTGAGAACATCGGGGCTGGGTTGTGAGAGTTGGCCTTGCATGCGAGTGCCGAGGTGCTGCACGTTGGCAACGGCCACGATGGATGGCTCGGGTTCCCAATCGAGATAGCTGGCCCACGGCAACAACGTGTCGTGCACAACATCGATCACGACCCGATGCTCGATCTGGTTCTTGGGACTTGCGAGAAGCTCGGCGGCGAGGCGCGCATCGGTGGCCGGGTCGCCGGTGCGAGGCGTGGTGCCAGCCAGCGGATGCGACGAGACTGTTGCGCCGTCGAGTGCGATGAGCAGTTCGGGCGACGCTCCGAGGAACCCATCGATGGAGTAGCGATAGCTCGAACCGAAGCTGGCGCGCAGCCGCAGCAACACAGCGTGCACGTTGATTGGCTCGCTTGAGCTGACCACGATGTCGCGGGCGATCACTGCTTTGTCGAGTTGCCCTGCGCGCACTGCATCGCGCGCGGCGCCGACAGCAGCGAGGTAGGTGGCGATGTCTACGCCGGGCCGCACGCTGAAGTCGGCGGCGGTTGGTGATGGGCGAACAGCGGGGGAGGGGACCTCGGCATCGTCGATGATGGTGATCCAGCGTTGCCCGTCGACTCCCTTGCCGATGGTGACGGCGGGAACGATGAGCTTTGCTGAAGCGCCCGGCTTGAACGGCAGAACACCCATCGCGATGGGGCCGCACCCGGCGACGCCGACGGAGTCGTGGTAATCGATTGCCGCCAGAAACTCGATCGCGGAGTCGGCTTCGATACGGGCGGCTACGCCGCGGCCGGCAAGGCCAACGCCATCACGCACAAAGAGGTAGCCGTCTTCGCCAGCGAAATCATTGAGATCGATGTCTTCGTCGAGGGCCCGGGTGACGGCGCGCATGCGGATTGCTTACGACCGTGTGCCCAGCAACAGCTGAGTGATGCCGCCGCTGAGCAGTTGATGCTCGCCATCGGCGAACCCGGCAGCGACGAGGGCTTTGACCATCTCGTTGGCTGGAGGCAGATAGGCCACGCTCTTGGGTAGATAGCGGTAGGCGGCCTTATCGCTGAGCAGACCACCGATCTTGGGGACCACCTTGCCGAAGTAGATGCCGTGACCGAACCGTACGAGCCGGTTCTTGGGGATGCCCACATCGAGAAGTGCAATGCGTCCGCCGGGACGAACCACGCGGCCGAGTTCGTTGAAGAACGCAGGCAGGTCGACCAGGTTGCGCAATGCGAACCCGCATGTGACGCCGTCGACGCTTGCATCAGGGAACGGCATCCGCAAAATGTCGGCTTGGGTGCGTGGAGCGCCGCTGCGGTCTGCGGCCAACATGCCGAAGCTCAGGTCGACAGACAGCGGCTTGTAGCCCGCCTTGGCAAGGTCGATGCACAGATCGCCCGTGCCGCTGGCGAGGTCGAGCACGCGGCTTCCGGCAGGGAGCGCCAGCAGTCGCACGGCCTTGCGGCGCCAGCGAACGTCGAGCCGAAACGTCATGATGCGGTTGACCATGTCGTAGCGGCCGGCAATGGTGTCGAACATCTGGCGAACGGCAACAACCTTGTCGGCGCCCTCGGGCAGTGCGTCTGTATCCCACGTGGATTTCGTCATCGTGTGCAGGTTACGACCGAACGAGTGGCGCAGCATGCGCTCAAGCCGCAAGACTCAGCGAGATTCGTTTGCGGCGATGTGCCGCAACTGTGCGATGGAGGCCCTTGATGATCGACTTTACGTTCCCGCCAGAGGTGGAAGAGATCCGCATGAAGGTGCGTCAGTTCATGGACGAAGTCGTCCGTCCCCGCTGGGATGCCACCGATCAAGAAGACCGCGCCGAGGTCGTCAAAACCATTGGCAAGCTGCGCTACAAGGCCAAAGAAGAGTGGGGCCTGTGGCTGCCGCACATGCCCAAAGAGTGGGGCGGCATGGGTCTTGGGCCAACTGCAATGGCGGCCGTGTCTGCCGAGGCCGGCAAGGTGGGCATCGGCCCATTCGTGCTCAACGCACAGGCTCCCGACGAAGGCAACCAGCACACGCTCGAGCATTGGGGCACCGACGAGCAAAAAGAGAAGTACCTGCGCCCGTTGTGCGAGGGCACCACGCGTAGCTGCTTCGCGATGACCGAGCCCGAAGTGGCCGGTAGCGACCCCACGCTCATCAAGACCTTTGCCTACCGCGACGGCGACGAGTGGGTCGTCAATGGCCACAAGTGGTTCATCAGTGGTGCGCGTGGCGCCAAGTTCGCGTTGCTCGTTGCTCGCACCGAAGAGGATCCAGCCATTCCTCAGGCAGCCAACAGTTGCTTCATCGTCGACCTGCCATCACCAGGCTGGACCGTGGTGCGCGACGTGCACACGATGAGCGGCGGCCATAACCACTGCGAGATCCTCATCGAAGATCTGCGCGTGCCTGCAGCCAACATGCTTGGTGGCCAAGGTCAGGGTCACCTGCTCGGCCAATTCCGTCTTGGGCCGGCTCGTTTGGCGCACTGCATGCGTTGGCTCGGCCAGGCCGAGCTGGCGCTCGACTTGATGGTGAAGCGCTCAATGGAGCGGTACAGCCACGGGTCGTACCTCGCCGAGAAGCAGGGCATCCAGTGGCTCATTGCCGACTCGGCCATGGAGCTCTACCAGAGCAAGCTGATGGTCTTGCACGCCGCGTACAAGATCGAAAACAAGATGGACTTCACCAGTGAGGTCTCGATGGCCAAGCACTTCGTGGCCAACAGCTTGTGGCGCATCATCGACCGCGCCGTTCAGGTGCATGGCGCACTCGGGTACTCCACCGACACGCCGCTTGCCGGCATGCTCATGCAGGCTCGCTGGAGCCGTTTCGCCGATGGCGCCGACGAGATTCACCAGATGCGTATTGCCCAGCGCACCATCGCTGCGTGGAACGACTTTGGTAGCACCAAGAAGGCCACCGGCGACTTGCCGCTCTGAGTGTGCCGAGCCTGTGCGGCGCGCCTAGCGCGCCGCTACGGGCGCTTTGGTGAACTGCATTGCTCCGTCATCAAGCGGTGACTTCAAGAACATTGCTTTGTCGCGCCCGTAGTTCTGCGGGTTGACCCATGGCTCGCGGTCGCCCTGCTTGGGGAAGCGGTGCATTTCGCGCTGCATGTAGCCAGCGGTGAAGTTGTCGATCCATGGACGCTGGGGCATCGACGCGTCGTCGGGACGCAGACGCGGTGTGCACTGCGTGGTGTTGGTGGCGCGCATGTGGTTGAGCAGGCGGGTTACGTATTCGCAGATGAGGTCGGAGCGCAGCGTCCACGATGCGTTGATGTAACCAAACGATGATGCGAGGTTCGGGACGCCGCTGTACGCGAATCCCTTGTAGGTCCACGTGGACGCGAAGTCGACTGGTTCGCCGTCGACTACGAAGCTCATCTCGCCAAGGGTGACCATGCGCAGGCCGGTGGCGGTGACGATGATGTCGGCGTCGAGGTGCTCACCCGATTTGAGTTGGATGCCGGTTTCGGTGAATGAGTCAATTTCGTCGGTAACAACCGAAGCCTTGCCGGAGTTGATTGCGGTGAAGAGGTCGCCGTTTGGTACGAGGCACATCCGCTGATCCCAAGGGTTGTAGCTGGGGGTGAAGTGCTTCGCGACGTCGTAGTCGGGACCGAGTTGTTTGGTGACCATGTCGAGGAGAGCGGTCTTCACCTTGTCGGGCTGTTCACGGGTTCGCTTGTAAATGATCTGCTGCAACTTGGTGTTCTTCAAGCGGGTGAGCTTGTAGGCGAGGCGGGCGGGCAGCACCTTGCGCAGCGTGTTGGCGATGGGGTCTATGTCGGGTCGAGCAACCACGTAGGTGGGCGAGCGCTGCAGCATGGTCACGTGCGCAGCGGTGTCGGCCATCGCTGGGATCAGGGTCATCGCTGTTGCGCCAGAGCCGATGACGACCACCCGCTTGCCGCGGTAGTCAAGGTTGTCTGGCCACGCTTGGGGATGGATGATTTGTCCGGTGAACCGTTCGCGGCCGGCGAACTCGGGGGTGTAGCCGCTGGCGTAGCTGTAGTAGCCCGAGCACATGAACAAATAGCCGCACGTGTAGGTGAGCATCTCGGCGGTGTTGGTGGTCGCGTCGGTGCGCGCTGCGGTGACGGTCCATGTTGAATCGGCGGTGGACCATTCGGCGTTGGTGATGCGATGGTTGAACCGGATGTGCTTGTCGATGCCGAACTCGCGCACGGTGTCGCGTAGGTACTGCAGGATCGATGGGCCGTCGGCAATTGATTTGGCGTCGGTCCACGGCTTGAAGCTGAAGCCAAGCGTGTGCATGTCGCTATCTGAGCGAACGCCTGGGTAGCGGAACAGGTCCCATGTGCCGCCGACGTCGCTGCGGCCTTCGAGGATCACGTAGCTGCGATCGGGGCTCTTGGTTTGCAGGTGGTAACCGGCTCCGATGCCAGACAGGCCAGCGCCGACTACAACCACATCAAAGTGTTCAACTGTCATCGTGCGTCCCTTGCAGATCGTGTCGGTCGTATCGATCCTACGTTGTGCTCTGCGCCACAGTGAGCTTGGCCCAGCGGTAATCGGCTTTGCCGCTCGGTGAGCGTTCGATGTGGTTCACGAAGATGAATGCCTTAGGCAGTTTGTAACGAGCGATGTGGTTGGCGGCTTCGGCCAACAGATCTGTTGCTGAGACGTCGTAACCCTCGCGAATGCGCACGACGGCGACGACTTCGTTGCCCCAGCGCTCGCTCGGCCTGCCCGCCACAAGGCAGTCGTAGACGCCAGCGTGGGCCTTGATGGCGGCCTCAACTTCTTCGGCGAAGATCTTCTCGCCGCCGCTGTTGATGGTGACGCTGTCTCGGCCGTGCAGCTCGATGGTGCTGTCGGCGCGGAGCTTGGCTCGGTCGCCGGGGATTGCGTAGCGAATGGCGTTGATCACCGGGTAGGTGCGGGCGGTCTTTGCTTCGTCGCCCAGGTAGCCCAGCGCGAGGCGGCCGCTCTTGGCGAGCCAGCCAAGTTCGTCTTCGCCTGGGGCGAGTTCGCGATCGAGATCGGCCGACAGTACATGGTTGCCTGGCGACATGGGGAAGGTGCCGGTGGACGCGCTGGCCCCTGCCGACACGTGTGAGAGCTGGCCGCCCGCTTCTGATGAGCCGAGGCCGTCGACGATCATCAGCGTGGGAAGGTGGCGCAGGAACTCAGCTTTGAGATTTGCCGATAGCGGTGCGCCGCCAGAGAGCACGACCGTGAGGCTCGACAGGTCGTAGGTGCCGCGGTCGAGTTCGTCGAGTAGCGGGCGGGCGAATGCATCGCCGACGATGAGTAGGAAGTTGAGGCGCTCGCGTTCGACAAGGCTCCAGACATCAACCGGATCGAGTCGGTCGGGGGAGTCCTGCACGAACACGGTGCCGCCGGTGTGCCATGTGCGAAAGCTCATCCAGTGGCCAGCGCCGTGCATGAATGGTGGGGCGAGTAGAGCGCGTAGTTCGCCGACTGCTTGGGTGGCGAACTCGTCAAGCGTGGTGGCTGACACCGGTCCGCCAAAGCATTCGACGACTGCGTCGCCGCCGCGCCACAACACGCCCTTGGGCATACCGGTGGTGCCGCCGGTGTAGAGGATGTAGAGGTCGTCGCCGCTCAGGGTGAGAGGTGGCTTGGCGTTCGATGATTGGGCGAGGGCGTCTTCGTACCAGACGGCGCCGGGGAGCAGTTCGTTGCCTGAGTTGTCGGGAACCTGCAGGATGACGCGCAGCGACGGGACGTCGGTGAGTACCTCTGCGAGTGTTGGCGCGAATTGCGAGTGCACCACGACTGCAGTGGCGTCCGAGTCGTTGAGTAGGTAGCGCAGCTCTTCGGCGACATAGCGGTAGTTCACGTTGAGTGGGGCGACGCGGGCCTTGAATGCTCCCAACATCGACTCAAGGTATTCGTTGCCGTTATGCAAGTAAATGGCGAGGTGATCCTGGCCGCTTTGCGATCCGGTCAGCTCGGCTCGCTCGGTGTGGCAGCCGAGTTGTTGCGAATGCAAGTAGTTGGCGAGTCGTCGTGTTCGGTCGGTGACGTCGGCCCATGTGAGGCGTCGATCACGAAACACCAAACAGAGTTCGTTGGGGCGCGTGGCGGCGATTGCTTCGTGAACATCGCCCATGCTGAAGTCGACAAGGCTGGAACCCATGAGTTCGAAAGTTAGGGGGAATTTGGGTCTCGTCACGAATTCTCCGGTGGCGTTTCTGAGAAGTTTGCGCGCCTAACGTGATCTCATGAGTGATGTCACGTTTGGTGTGTTCATGCCGCAGGGCTGGAAGATGGAACTGTCCACGATCGATGGCGCCGAGGCGAAGTGGAATCGGGCAGTTGAGATTGCGATGTTGGCCGAAGAACTGGGGTACGACTCGATCTGGCTCTACGACCATTTCCACAATGTGCCGGTGCCCGCGCACGAAGCAGTGTTCGAGTGCTGGACCACGATGGCGGCTATAAGTCAGCGCACCAGCCGTGTGCGCCTCGGGCAGATGGTCGGGTGCAACAGCTATCGATCGCCGGGCCTGCTGGCCAAGATCACGTCCACGATTGATGTCATTTCGGGTGGACGACTCGATTGGGGAATCGGTGCCGGATGGTATGAGCACGAGTACCGCGGCTACGGATACGACTTCCCGTCGCCCAAGGATCGCATCGGCATGCTGCGTGAGAGCGTTGAGATTGTGAAGTCGATGTGGTCGCAGGCCGAGACCACATACGACGGCAAGTACTACAAGCTGCATCGGGCGCAGTGCGATCCCAAGCCGTTACAGAAGCCGAACCCGCCGATTCTCATTGGTGGTGGTGGCGAGCAACTGACGCTGCGGGTCGTTGCTCAACATGCCGACGCGAGTAACTGGGGTGGCAAGCCCGACGAGTGGGCGCGCAAGCGAGAGATTCTCAAGGGTCATTGCGCTGCTGTCGGGCGCGACGAAGCGACGATTCGCAAGACCTGGTCGCCCGAGGTGTTTATCCGTGAAACCGAAGCCGAGATTGTGGCCGCAGGCAGTCGCAGTTTTATCGGTGAGCCGTTTGAGTCCTGGCGAGCAGGAAACCTGGTTGGTACTCCCGAGCAGGTCTGCGAGAAGGTGGCCGCCTATATCGCCTTAGGGTGCAGCGGGTTTATGCCGTGGTGCAGCGACTATCCAGAGACGACCTCGATGGAGCTGTTCGCTACTCACGTGATGCCGAACTTCCGCTGAGGCGGCGTCTTGGTCTTTGGACTGGGCCTATGCCGCTGCCAGAAGCTCAAACAAGACTTGTTCAGAGGACTTGGTGCGTTGTTGTTGAGTCCGGCTTGTCTCGACTGCTGCTCGATCGAGCAGTGCCCGCAATGCGGCGAGGTCTGCTGATGGTCGCACGGCCCGCGCTGAAGGCCTCACGTTTTCTACCCGCTTGCAGGTGAGGCATGACTCGGGCGATGTCCGATGAAAGTTTCGAGCCACTGGGCGCGCCAGCAAGCCGCACAGCGTGAGCCGACGCTCGCCGAGCTCGGCGATTCCGGATGGACGCATTGCGTGCTTTCGGCCGTACAAAGTGCGGATCTCGCCGCGTTCGTAGCCCGGGTAACGATTGGGCAGGTGGCTCAGCGGGCCGTTGTCGGACATGATCAGGCGGTCTGGCGGAGGAAGCACTGCGAGGCCGCGGCGACGCTCGTAGGCCCGCTGGCGGCAGCTCGTGCGACAATAGATGCGGGGCCGGCCAGGCCGAAACTCGGCGGCGAACTCTGTGGTGCACCAAGCGCACGATCGTGATGAGACTCGATTACGAATTCCGACGATGTCCATCGCCACGTTGTACCGAATGCCTGTCACACAGTTTCGACGGCGACTATTCCTGCGTCTGCCGTCTGCCGTCTGCCGTTTGCCGTTTGCCGTTTGCCGTTCGCCCTGTCCCTGCCCTGTCCCTGCCCTGTCCCTGCCCTGTCCCTGCCCTGTCCCTGCCCGATTGGTTCGCAGCCCCTTCACCCAATCTCCACGTGATGAAATGGGGGGATGCGTCCCGACGGATTTCGTCACGTGGAGATTCGCCGAGGGTCGCCAAGACAGGGGTTGGCGGACCCAAGGGTTTCGTCACGTGGAGATTCGGTGAGTGGCTGCGAACGCGACACGTGGGTCGGCGGGAGCAGTTAGACATGACGGTATGGGCCCTCGTGCAATCAGGCCTCGGATCAGGCCTCGGATCAGGCCTCGGATCAGGCCTCGGATCAGGCCTCGGATCAGGCCTCGGATCAG
>CANNMD010000019.1 GCA_947505655.1 Acidimicrobiaceae bacterium
GCGAGGCCCGCAGTCTCGGGCAAGCCGAGCGCTACGTTTGCGGCTTGCACCGCACCACCACTGGCGCCTTTGGCAAGGTTGTCGAGCGCGCACAGCACCACGACGGCGCCGGTACGCGCGTCGTAGCGCGCCGACAGGTGCACTGCGTTAGTACCGAGCGTTGCTTTCGTTGCTGGCGGCGTTGGCCGCACCACCACAAATGGCTCGTTGGCATACGTGCGCGCCAGCGTGGCGAGCAATGACTCGGAAGTGACCTTCACGCCATCGGCAGGACGCGCGTAGCACGTGGAGAAAATGCCGCGGTTCATCGGAGCAAGATGAGGCGTGAACAACACTTGGGCTCCGACAACTTGTTCGATCTCGGGCGTGTGGCGATGGTCAATCAAGCCGTAGGCCTCGTAGTTCTCATCGACGGTGCAGAACATGCTCGAGTGCTTGAGCGCTCGGCCCGCACCGGAGATGCCAGTGGCATTGTTGACGATGACGCCAGTGGTGCTGATGATTCCCTGATCGACCAACGGCTGCAACGCAAGGCTCGCGGCCGTGACATGGCAACCCGGGGTTGCGATCAATCGGGCACCTTTGAGCTCGCTGCGGAACAACTCGGGAAGGCCGTAGACGGCCTCGGCGAGAAGTTCGGGCTGATCGTGTTCGAACCCGTACCAGGTTGGGTACAGCGACGCGTCTTTGAGACGGTACGCAGCAGAAAGATCGACGACGCAGCCAACGCGTCCGACCAACTGCGGAGCAAGCTCCATCGAGGCCTCGTGCGGTAGGCCAAGGAACACGAGATCGAGGCCCTCGACTGCCGCGAGGTCGAACTCGGTAAACACGAGGTTTGGATACGTGACAGCGAGGCTGGGATACAGCGATGCCGCCAGCGTGCCAGCTTGTGTGTCGCCAGTAGCGACGACAACCTCGTAATCGGGGTGCTGCGAGGCAATACGCAGGAGCTCAGCCCCGGTGTAACCGCTCGCGCCAATAATGCCTACTCGAACCATAGACGCATGATCATACAGCGCGCTGCATGATCATGCAACGATCGCATCTCGCCGAATCCTCATTCGGTGCGCGACGGATGCGCCGATGCGACACAATGAGGCCGTGGACTCATCTCCTTCTGCGACGACATCTACAAAGGGGCACGTGCTTGTAGCCGTACCCCTGCTCGATGAGCCCACCTTTCACCGCACTGTGATTTACATGTTGCATCACAACGAAGATGGCGCCTTCGGTTTAGTCATCAACAAACCCACCACCGAGACACACGTTCGCGGTCTTGATCCGTGGATGCATCATCTGTCCGAGCCACAAGTGGTGTTCGACGGTGGCCCCGTGAGTGACGACACGCTCATTGCGCTTGCTGCGCTCGCGCTGCCTGCTGGCGACGAAGGATTCACACGGCTCGATAACGGAATCAGCACCGTTGACCTGTCGACTCTGCCCGACGAGTTGGCCGAGTCGTTGCAGCACCTACGCGTGTTTCGGGGTTACTCGGGTTGGAGCCCCGGTCAACTCGATGACGAGCTCAGCGAAGGCGCTTGGTTGGTATTGCCCTATACCGAGGGCGACTTGTTCTCGCACGCGCCAACGGATCTGTGGCGGCGCGTGCTGCGTCGAGCAGGCGGGCCAAAGGCACTGCTTGCCGAGGCCCCTGAACAGCTTGAGTGGAACTAACCCGCCGCTACGAGCGCAGTTGAGCGCCGAGTTTGCCGGTAACGGTGACGATCTTGGCTCGAACCGCTGCTACTTCAGTGTCGGTGAGTGTGTGATCAGCGGCCTGCAAGCGCAGCCGGTACGCCAAGCTCCGCGACCCATCGACCGCACCGGCGCCGCGATACACATCGAACAGCGACAGGTCGACCAAGAGACCACCGGCCGCTTGACGAATCGCCTTGTCGAGTTTTTCGGCCGGCACCGTGTCGGCGACCACGAATGCAAGATCGACATCGCTCGACGGGTACCGGCTCGTGGCCTTCCACTGCGCGATCTTTGGTTCGGCTGAGAGCAAACGAGTGAGATCGAGCTCGAGCCAAGCGACTCGCTCGGCGACGCCAAACGCTTCGAGCACCGACGGGTGAATTTCGCCGATAGCACCAACCACGTCGCGACCAAGCGACAACGTGGCCGATCGAGTGGGGTGCATTCCTGGTGGAACGGCAGACTGATCGACCCGCGCCCCAAGACCCATCGAGGCAACAAGCTCGCGCCACACTGCCATCGCGCTGACGGCATCGCGGCCGGCCATGGCTATGGCGAGGCCTTCGTATTCGGGGGGAAGCTCGGTGCTTCGGTCGCCTGGCGGATACACATGACCGATCTCAAAGAACGACAGACCAAAGCGACGATGTGACTCGTTGAACGCGACCGCTTTCAGCAGCCCGGCTCGCATGGATGGGCGGAGTACGTCTTCGTCGGCGATGAGCGGGTTCGTGATGTGGATCGCATCGTCGGCAAGGCCGGTATCACGAAGCGCAGCATCGCTGAGGAACGAGTCGGTGATCGCCTCGCTGAGGCCAAGACCGAGCAGCACCTGCCGCAGTGCACGGCGGCGTTGCTGATACGCACTGAGACGGCCATGCATGGTGGAGTTGGGCACCAGTTCGCCGAGATTGTCGTAACCGAAATGACGAGCAACTTCTTCGACAACATCGATCTCGCCGCTGCTGTCGGGACGCCACGACGGCACGTTTACCGTGAGCACATTGGCCTCGGCTGAAACGACATCGAAACCAATTGGCGAGATCAACGCAGTGATCTGCGCCGCGTCGAGCGTGGTGCCAAGGATGCGGTTCACCTGACTGACGCGCACCTCAACCGGACGAACCTGCGCCGGAAGCGCGCTATCTCGCGCATCGACAGCGCCAGCATGAACCACCAGATCGGGACAGGTCTCACGCAGCAGTTCGACAAAGCGAGCTTGCGCCATCTCCATGCCGTGCGTGTCGACACCACGCTCGAACCGACCCGAGGCTTCGGAGCGCAAGCCCAAACGGTTCATTGTGCGGGTCATTGCAGTTTGTTCGAAGTAGGCAATCTCGAGCGCAACGGCTGTGGTTGCATCGGAGATCTCGCTGTGAAGACCGCCCATCACGCCGCCGATACCGATGGGTGCGTCGTTGGCATCGCAGATCAACAAGTCGTCGGGGCTCACCGGGCGCTCGACTCCGTCGAGCGTGATGATTGTCTCGTTGGGTCGAGCCAACCGAATGCGGAATCCGCCGCCACCAAGGGTGTCGAGGTCGTATGCATGATTGGGCTGGTTGAGTTCGAGCATGACGTAGTTGCTCACGTCGACCACGTTGTTGATGGGTCGCATTCCGGCGGCACGCAATCGTCGGCCCATCCACTCGGGCGACGACCCCACCTGTATTCCGGAGAGCACCAGCGTGGTGAATCGTGGACACCGTTCGCCATCGACAAGGTCGACAGTGGCTGTGCGCTCAACGCCTGCAGGCGAGAGCGGCTGCGCCAACTGGGGCGCAGGTAATGCGAGGCGCGCACCGAGGTCGCGGGCAACACCAAGGTGACCCCAACAATCGGGACGGTTACGGGTGAGGTCGATGTCGAACACGACCTCGCTCTGCAGACCAAGCGCCTCGCCGTATGGCAGGCCCAACGGCGTACCCGGAGCCATGATCAAAATGCCGCTGTGGTCGTCGCCGAGACCGAGCTCGTGCGCCGAGCACAACATGCCCTGCGACTCGATGCTGAGAATCGGACGGGGTTCGATGACCCGGCCATCGGGCATGGTGGTGCCCGGCGTGGCGAGCGGAATGATGTCGTCGGCCTGCATGTTGAATGCGCCGCACCACACGTGGCGCTCGACACCGTCGCCAGCATCGACCCACACGCGGTGCACCTTGGCCGCGTCAGGATGACGCTCGGTGCGCAGCACTCGCGCCGTGATGACGCCGTCGACGGTTGAGCCGACGTGCGTGATGTGTTCGACCTGCATGCCGAGCTGAGTCAATGCCGCTGCCAGCGCAGGGGCATCGTCGCCAACAGCTACGAGGTCGTTGAGCCAAGAAAGAACAATCCTCATGACGGCCTCAGAACTGCTCGATGAAACGGATGTCGTTGCTGTACATATCGCGGATGTCGTCGATGCCGTGGCGCTCGCGAGCCATGCGATCGATGCCGAATCCGAACGCGAACCCGCTCCACTCTTCAGGATCGAGACCACCGGCACGCAACACGTTTGGATGCACCATGCCGCAACCACCGAGCTCGATCCATGTGCCGTCGGGGCGCTGAATGTCGAACTCGGCCGAAGGCTCAGTGAACGGGAAGTAGTTGGGGCGCAAGCGACTGGTGAAGTCGCCTCCGAAGAACGCCTTAGTGAAGGCGCTAATAGTGCCGGCAAGGTGAGCCATGGTGATGTTGCGATCGATAACTAAGCCCTCGATCTGATGGAACACCGGCATGTGCGTGGCATCGGGCGTATCGCGACGGAAGACCCGACCCGGCATGATCATGTAGATCGGCGGCTCGACGCTTTGCATGACGCGGATCTGCACCGGCGACGTATGTGTGCGCAGCAGCACTGAACTCTCGTGATCGGCATCGGCTGATTCGTCGCCGGCATTGGCGATCACCTGGCGATAGTCGGTGAACAACGTGTCGAAGCCGCTACGCGCTGGATGGCTGCGCGGCATGTTGAGCGCCTCGAAGTTGTAGAAGTCGGTCTCGACCTCGGGTCCCTCGGCGATCTGGAAACCCAGACCCATGAACACGTCTTCAAGCCGGTCCCACGCCTGTGTGACCAGATGTGGGTGGCCGCGAGTGGGACGACCCAATACCTCGGTGAGGTCGATGCGCTCGCCAACAATGCGTGCGTTCACTTCGTCGTGGGCCAGCGCGGAACGGCGCACCTCGACGGCCTCGCTGACTACGCCCATTGCCTCGTTGATCGCTTGACCAATGGTCTTGCGATCGTCGATTGCTAATGCGCCAAGTTTGGTCTTTGCTTGCGCTAACGCTCCGCGCTTACCAAGCACCTCGGAGTCGACAACACGCAACTCATCGAGCGTGACAACCCCGGCTACTTTCTTCAGCGCCTCATCGAGCGCGCCACGAACTTCTTCAATCATCGAGAGAACCTTTCAGCGACCTGCAACCGGACTCAAACACTGTGCGAGCCCCCGGGCGGCATTCATTCGAGAGCGTGTCAGCGAACGACCAACACTCCCCCAGGCCGAACCCGGGGGCATGGAAATCGTTGCGACATCACGGGTGACACCTTACCGCTGACCACGCTGGCGCAATGCTTCAAATACGACAACGGTGGTGGCCATCGCAACGTTGAGGCTTTCGGCGCGACCAGCATGCGGGATGGTGAGCCACGAGTCGATGGGGATCTGCTCGTCGACACCGTGCGCCTCACTGCCCATCACCAAGGCAAATGGAGCGACTAAGTCGGCGTCGGTGTAGGCCACGCCAGTGTGCGACGACGTTCCGACGAGTGCAAGGCCAAGCGCTTGAAGTTCGTGGAGGGCAACATCGGCAATCACCGGCACATGAAATAGCGCCCCTGCCGAAGCGCGCACAACCTTAGGGTTGTACGGATCGACCGAGCCCGTGATGAGCACGATGCCTTGCACGCCTGCCGCCTCACTGGAGCGCAGCATGGTGCCAAGGTTTCCGGGGTCTGCGATGCGATCGCCCACGACGACCAGCGATGCGCCAGCGAGATCGCTGATCGCCCGATGTGGAATCTTGACCACGGCGAGCAGCGGCTGCGGCGCCTCTGTGGAGGCAACCCGCTCGATGACGTTGGCTGCGAGATCGAAGATGGGGCAATCAGAGCCTTCGACGGGCTCGCCGCCGGGCGCTACATACTGTGCCTCAATCTCCCATCCGGAGCGAAGCGCTTCTTCTATGAGAATGCGCCCTTCGACGACAAACGCACCGTCGTCCCAACGAGCACTGCGGCGCCCCAAGAGGCGCCGCAGTCTCTGAACATTTGGGTGCTGGAACGCCAGCGGCGTGCTCAGGCGAGCGCTGCCTTGGCGGATGCCACGAGCTTGCCAAATGACTCGATGTCGGTCACGGCGAGGTCGGCGAGGATCTTACGATCGACTTCGATGCCGGCGGCATTGAGCCCAGCAATGAAGCGGCTGTAGCTCATGTCGAACATGCGGCAACCAGCGTTAATGCGCTGGATCCACAGACGACGGAACTCGCCCTTCTTTGCACGACGGTCGCGGAAGGCGTACTGCCCCGAACGCATGACCTGCTCGTTGGCAAAGCGGGCCGAGCGGCTCCGCATGCCGTAATAACCCTTTGCCTTTTCAAGTGTTGCCTTACGGTGCTTACGAGCACCTACCGCACGCTTAACTCTGGCCATGTCGGTATCCCTTCTTCTCTCGGCCCACTGGGGCCGTCGTCAAATCCAATGAGGTCTTCGTCAGTACTAACTGTGTTGAGGTTTAGCGCTGCGCGAGCAGACGCTTGATCTTGCGTGCGTCACCTGGGTGCACGTCGACGGTGCCGTCGAGACGACGGGTACGAGTCGATGACTTCTTCTCGAACAGGTGCTGACGGTTGGCCTGCAGGCGGACAAGTTTGCCGGTGCCTGTCTTCTTAAACCGCTTTGCGGCTGTCTTGCTGGTCTTCATCTTGGGCATACAAATATTCCTTGTTGGGTCCTGAATGGAGGATCTTGTGAGTATCGGCGACGAACTTCCCACCGGGAGTTCGTTGACGAAGTGATCGGTTATCAGACTGCGTCGCCAGCGGCCTCGACCGCTTGTTCTTCTACTTCTGGTTCTGGTTCTGGTTCTGGCGCTTGTGTCTGTTCTGGTTGCGAATCGTGGGTTTCGGCCTCGATAGGGAGATCCCCATCGTCAGAACCCGCGTCGGCTGCTTCGTCCGAACCGGACTTGGCTTCACCTGGCGTGCGTTCCTTTTTGACCGGTGCCTTCTTTTCGGGAGCCAACACCATCGTCATATTTCGACCTTCGAGTCGTGCTTGAGTTTCGACCTTTCCAAGGCCATCTACTTGGGCAATCACGGTGTCGAGTAGACGAGATCCGAGCTCGGGGTGAGCCATCTCGCGACCACGGAACTGCAGTGTCACCTTGACCTTGTGGCCTTCGGAGAGGAATTCCTGCATGTGCCGAACCTTGGTGTCTAGGTCACCCTTGCCGATCTTTGGACGGAGTTTTACTTCCTTGATCGACACATGGATGGTCTTTTTCCGCGATTCTTTGGCCTTTTGCGACTCTTCATAACGGAACTTGCCGTAGTCCATGATTCGGCAAACGGGTGGGTTCGCCAACGGAGCGACTTCGACGAGGTCGAGGTCGAGTTGGCGGGCCATCGAGAGTGCTTCGGGCAAAGTCTTAATTCCGACTTGGCTACCGTCGGCTCCGATGAGGCGTACCTCACGCGCACGGATGCGCTCGTTGTACCGGGGCTCGTTCTGCTGCGGCGTTGCTATGGCTGATCACTCCTGTGCAATGGGCTGTTCTCCCTGTTGGTTGTCGTCGTGTGCCGACGCAAAGCCAAGGTACGAACGAGCCACGCCCTTGCAAGGGTGCGGTGTGTGCGGTGCCATGACCCGGCTCACTGTTGACCGCAGAGCCGAAGCTGCCATGATCGGTTGTGGCCGGGTGGGGGTTGGTGACATTGGACAAGTCCGCCGTGCGCCCCACTTTGCCTCAGTTGTAGGCCGTTACACTACCGCACGTGGAGAACGAAACCTCGAATACGCAGGTAGACACCGCACGCGAAGCCATGGAAGACGTACGGCGTCAACTCGCCGAAGTGCCCGCAAGCGTTGTTGTCGCCAATCATGTCATGGGCCTCTATGAGCTCGCAGCCATTCATCTCAGTGCGATTCCACCCGATCTGAACCAAGCGGTGCTTGCTATCGACGCAGTTGCGTGTCTGGTGGAAGGCCTCGGGGACCGGCTCGGCGAAGACGCCGCAACCATGCGCGACGCCCTCGCAAACATTCGTATTGCCTTTGTGCAGATCAAAAACGCGAGCTAAATCGCCCGTACTTGGCCGATCTCACACGGTCGCCAGCGCACAACACACCCTCGCCAGCAAGCAGGGCGCGTTGTTCGTCCTCGCTACCAGGAACCAGGCGCCCCACCGAATTGACCACGCGCCACCATGGCAACGTTTCGTCGGCTGAGGCCAATAGGTGGCCCACATGGCGAGCCAAGCCCGCAAAGCCAGCATCATCGGCGATGTCTCCATAGGTGACCACTTCGCCTTCTCGCAGCGACCGAATGATGTCGAGCATCTGCCGATCACGATCGCGATCACGGACCGCGGTCACCGTGATCTGATGTCGCCAGCTTCGTGGCGGCCGAGCTTCGACAACGCAACGAATGAGACCGGGTCGCCAACCGCTATTGAGCGAGTGCCATCGGCAATTGAGACGCAATGGAACGGATACACGATGCCATCGGCGCTGATGTGGCCAAGGCCACGCGGATCGTCGAAATCGGCGACGACACCGTTGATGCGCACCTCAGAGATGACGACCATTAGGCAATGATCTTGGAGATCGGCAGTTCGAGAATGCCGGTGGCACCGGCATCTTTGAGCGCCGGGATGAGCACGTTGATCTGATTCTTGGCGACCACCGTCTCGACCGCGAAGCCGCCGTCGCCAGCCAACTCGCTGACCGTAGGCGACTTGAGAGCGGGCACAAGCGCCAGCACCTGATCGAGGTTTTCTCGTGCCACATTGAGCTTGACCAGCACTTTGCCGCGAGCATCGAGTGTTCCGGTGAGCAGGGTCATCAGTTGCTGCATGGCGTGACGCTTCACTGGATCGGCGTAGGAGTCCTTGTTGACGACCACTTCGGTATAGCTGGTGAGCATCGTGTCGATGATGCGCAGACCAGCGGCACGCAGCGCGCGTCCGGTTTCGGTGATGTCGACAATGCAGTCGGCGATATCGGGAATCTTGGCCTCGCTGGCGCCATAGGAGAGGCGGATGTCAGCTTCGATGCCCTTTTCCGCAAAGTACCGACGGGTGAGTTCGGGATACTCGGTGCTGACCCGCAGCCCCTGTGGAAGCTGATCGACCGTGTGAGCGGGCGAATCGCCAGCCACAGCGACAACGACCCGAATGGGCAACGAGGTGGCTTTCGAGTACTTGAGTTCGCCGAGGCTGACCACATCACTGGCGGTCTCTTCGACCCAGTCCCGGCCCGTGATTCCAATATCGAAGAGGCCCTCGGCCACATAGGTGGGAATCTCCTGCGGACGCAGAATTCGCACCTCGGCAATGCGAGGGTCGTCGATGGTGGCCTTGTAATCGACCGATGAATTTCGACTCACAGCAAGATCGGCAGCCTCGAACAGTTCGAGGGTTGCTTTTTCGAGGGAGCCTTTAGGAAGAACGAGCCGTAACACGGTGGTCAGGATAGGCCAAGACAAGCGAAGTCGCAGATGAATTGTCTGAGCAGCGCCGGTGCGCAAGCCCCCGGATCAGTGCGATGTCGGCTCGTCGGCCAGCAAACGAACTGCGTGACCGACAATGTCAATGATGGCACCGAGCTGTTCGACGCAGCCTTTGGGTGAGCCTGGCGTGTTGCAAATAATGGCTTGGCCGCGGATGCCGGCAACGCCTCGACTCAGTCGGCCGAGCGGGTTCACTAAGCGCATTGCTTCGGCCAGACCTGGAGCTTCGCGCTCAATGACCAGACGCGTGCCCTCGGGGGTTTGATCACGCGGTGCAAAACCTGTGCCACCGGTAGACACGATGACACCGCTAAACGAATCGCACATTTGGCGAAGAGCCTCGGCGACATTGTCGGCGCCATCGGCAGTGACCCGATGCTCGACAACATCGAAACCGGCGTGACCGAGTTGCGCCACAAGGGCACGTCCGCTGAGGTCGTCACGGGTGCCGTAGCTCACGCCATCGCTGACCGTGAGCACCTTGGCCAACACCGGTTGCTGATCGCTGCTCATTGCACCGAACGGTAGCGAATGATGACCATGCCATCGGTGTCGGCGTCTTGCGGCAGGATTCGAAAACCCTTGCCGAACGATGTCCATTCATCGCCAACATCGTCGGCGATGACCTCGAAACCGTCGGGGGTGGGGTGATCGATCGACTCGGCAGCGGTGATGGTGCACACGCTGTAGACGAGCACTCCCCCAGGCCTCACCAACGGCGCAGTCGCGTCGAGAAGGCGTCGCTGAATGCCGGTGAGGTCGACAATGTCTTGCTCTGAAATTCGCCAACGCGCGTCGGGGCGACGACGAAGGGCCCCGAGGCCGCTGCACGGAGCATCGATGAGGACGCGATCGAAACTCTTCTCGCGGAACGGCGGAGAAGTGCCATCGGCAACCACAACAGGAATGTCGTATCCGATGCGATGCGCGTTGTCTGCCACAAGTGCCGCACGGTGAGCTTGCAGATCGGCCGCGATCACGAGCGCACCCGTAGATGCCATCGCAGTTGCCTTGCCGCCGGGGGCCGAACACACATCGAGCACGAGCTCGCCAGCCACGGCGCCAACCAGATCGGCGACCCAGCCACTGGCGCGATCTTGGATGTATCCATCGGAGCGCTCGTGCACTGGTGGCGGTTCGTTCATGCATTCGAGTGCCGCGAAGCCCTCGAACTCGCCGAGCTCGGCAACGAAACGATCGACGATCCAATCGGGATAACTCAAACGCGAGCCATCATCGGGCCACACCTTCTCGGCGCCAGCGACGCGACGAAGAATTGCGTTGACAAACCCGCGCACTTTGGGATGGGCCAACTCGACGGTCTCACCCACCGCGGCATGCGGCGCAGTGCCGCCGAAAGCAAGCTGATATGCGCCAAGGCGAAGCAGGGTGCGCACCTCGGGGTCTGGCTCGGTGAGCACAAAGCGCTCGACCAACGACTCGCAAGCGCGACGCATACGCGTGGTGCCATACACAAGGTCTGTGACGAAGCGGCGGTCTTGATCGCTCAGCGAACTGCGATCAAGAAGTGCTGGCACCACGAGATTTGCATACGCGCCTTCGTGATCGATTCGGAGTAATGCCTCGTACGCGACTTCGCGCGCGTTCTGACGGGACTCGCGGCGCGCTGCCGGGCGTTGTTGAGGACGACGCTGATTCATGTGGGCGAATCGAGAAAATTGTCAGATGTGTTGGGCCGAGCGCCGTTGGCCCACGCCGCAGCGTCCATGACCGGCTTGCCTTCGGGTTGCACCCGGATGAGCGTGATCGACCCGTTACCGCACGCAATGACGTTGCCACTGAGAAAGTCGCCCGGCCCACCGATCTCAACACCAAGTTCGCACTCGACTATTTTCAATCGACGACCGCGAAACATTGTCCACGCAAGTCCGACCCGGACCATTCGATCGATGACATTGGCCGACTCTCGCCAGTCGATGCGGAACTCATCGATACTCAATTTGGCGGCGTACGTAACCTCGCCAACCTGGGGCTTTGGCTCGGGGAGTCCGTGTTGCAGAGCGACAACGAGTCGCTCGCAGCCCACGGTGACGAGTCGTTGGCGAAGCGCGTCGGCCGTATCGATAGACGCCACGGAGACCTCAACCATGTCGAGCAACGGGCCCGAATCGAGATCGACGTCCACCTGCATCAGGCAGACGCCGGTGACTTCGTCGCCAGCCAAAATGGCTCGCTCGGTTGGGGCCGCCCCACGCCAGCGCGGCAACAACGAGAAGTGCAAGTTGATCATCGCCAACTGCTTGAGAATGTGCGGCTTGATGATCTGGCCGAAGGCCACGACCACGCCGAGATCTGCGTTCACTCGGAGCGCGTCTTCGACATCGTGGCTCACTTCGAGCCCGAGTCGCGTGGCCGCTTCCTTCACAGGATTCGGTGACAGTTCGGTGCCACGGCCGCGCCGTTTGTCGGTTCGGGTGACCACGAGCACTACCTCGAAGCCAGCAGCAACGAGCGCTTCGAGAGGAACCACCGCAATTTCTGGTGTACCGAGATAGACAATTCGCTGAGGCCTACCAGTAGGCAGCGCGGCGAGTTGCGTCACTTGAGCTTCAACCGGCGTGGAGCGCGAGTGGGTGTTTGGTTACTGGTGATGCGGCTGTACTCGGCGAGCGCCTCTTTGCGCTGATCGGGAGACATTCGATCGAACATCAACATGCCGTGCAGGTGGTCGATCTCGTGCTGGAACAAGCGACCCATCAAATCGGTGGCCTCGAGTTCGATTACGTTGCCATCGATATCGAGGCCGCGCATCAACACATCTTTCGGACGGAGAATCTCGGCATACAAACCAGGGAGGCTCAAGCAACCCTCGTCGAACAGCAATTCACCACTGCTCTCAACGATCTCGGGGTTGATGATGACCATCTCTTCGTCGTCGACTTCCCAGACGAATATCTGCTTTTGAACGCCGATCTGAGGGGCGGCAAGACCAATACCGCTGTCGCTGGAGTAGAGCGTGTCGAACATCTCGTCGATCAGGCGGGCGATCTTGCCGTCAATATCGGTAATCGGAGCCGCTTTTGTTTTCAGGACTGGATCACCAAAGGTGCGTATTTCGTAGGCCACACTGAGAGGCTACTCACCCCTGCAAGGACAACCGCGCTATGACGAACGAGCACTACTTCAGCCCGCAGCCATCGTCTGCTAGCCAGCCCTATGTCATCACCGTGGCCCTTCCCGAGGGCACGCTGAGGCTCACCACCGATCGCGGTGTGTTCAGTTATGGCGCACTCGACACCGGCACTCGCCTCCTGCTCTTGAAGGCACCGGCACCCGCTGCCACTGGCAATCTGCTCGATCTCGGGTGCGGCGCAGGCGCCATTGCCATCTCGATGGCCAAGCGTTCCCCGCACGCAGTGGTGTGGGCGGTCGATGTGAACGAGCGCGCGGTAGCCCTGACCCGCCAAAACGCCGAGGCCAACAACGTCTTCAACGTGCGCGCGTGCCTGCCCGACGACATACCCGCCGATGTGGTGTTCGACACCATCTGGAGCAATCCTCCAATCCATATCGGCAAAGGCCCGCTACACGACCTCTTGCTGCGTTGGCTGCCCCGTCTGAGCCCAACAGGCCAGGTGACGATGGTCGTGCAGAAGCACCTCGGCTCCGATTCGCTGCAAACATGGCTCACGAGCCAGGGCTATCCCACCGAACGCATGGCCTCGGCAAAGGGCTTTCGTTTGCTCAGCACCACGCGAGCAACGCCCAACGCAAGCTAGATGCGAGGCGGATCGACCTCGATGCGCACCCGACTGCCGCGTGGTCGCGGTGTGGCCGCAATCGCTTGGCTGAGCACGTCCCAGTTTGCGGCGCGCAACAAATACCTGCCGTCGGATACTGCGGCGGCCTGCACCGACATCAGTGCCAAACCGCCCACAAATTCGGCTGCGCCAGATCCACTTGCTACCGCCAGCGCCCCCGATGGGGGGAAGCCGAGGCTGGCCCGCCGTTGCAGTTCTTTAGCCATCAGCCGACCCGGATCTGCATGCAGCACGGCATCGAGCACCTCGTGCTTGGGCAAGAAGGTCTGCACCAAGATTCGGCCACCATCGGCTCGACCGCCAACAAGCCTCGCTGCTCGCGCCAACAAGCCGAGCGCTTCTTCGGTGGCGCGATACCGCG
Source organism: Acidimicrobiaceae bacterium (assembly GCA_947505655.1). Lineage (GTDB taxonomy): Bacteria > Actinomycetota > Acidimicrobiia > Acidimicrobiales > Ilumatobacteraceae > WLMZ01. Next base: position 13,572 of record CANNMD010000019.1, read on the forward strand.
GCGCAAGCAACTCGGCGTCGAAGTCGACAAACGCGACCGTGTCTGCGCGGCGAACGCGGTGCAACGCTGCCTCAGTTCCGACGTACACGCCAGCGTCAGGCACCGCCTCGGTGTCGGCGGCTTTGGCGTCGATAGCCACCACTGGCCGACCCGCAGCAGCCTCGAGTTCTTCGCGTAAGCGAGTGACTCCGATGCGCAGCGCAGCGAACGCGCTGGCGCCGCACGCCTGACATACCGGCGGGCGCACCTTGCTGCACCGGCCACACGCAAACTGGCCGTCGTCGTGCTGCGCCACCGCTGCCTCGCAAATTTCGCAGCGCTGCATCGCTCGACAGCTGCGGCAGGCCAGCAGTCGGGCGCGACCGGTTGTATTGAGCACGCACACCACCTGGCGCTGCGGGTCACGGAGATGCCGAATGAGCGCCGACGTAGCGAGGCTACGCTGCCATGGTTCTTCACGAGTGCGATCGACGATCTCGACAATGGGCCAACCAGCGCGTTCGTCGCCTACCGACGGCCGAAAAACATTGTTGATGCCGACCGACGCAACTGCTGTGGCACTTGGGCACGGCGACACAAGCATGACGGGCACACCCGCTCGGCGAGCTCGCTCACGGGCGACGTCTCGCGCATGCCACGTGGGCTGTCGTTCGTCTTGCAAACCTTCGTCGTGCTCGTCGAGTACAACCACCGAACCAAGGCCGGCACACGGCGCCCACACAGCGGTTCGAGCGCCGATCACGACATCGACTCCACCGGCCGCAGCGGCCCACTCATTGGGAAGCACTGCAACAGTGCGACCAGCGCGTCGCAGACGAACGGCGACCATGCGCGCCTGATGCACCGACGGCGTTACGACCAGAACCGAGCCAAGCGTGCAGGCCGCAAGCACAACGGGCACGACATCGGCAGCTGGGGGTAGCCGAAGGACGCCGCCTCCGGCTGCCAACACCTGACGCGCCCCGTGATGCACTGGTTCGGGAACCACTCCCCCAGATGCAGCCGCCGGCAAAGCAAGCACTGCCACGGGCGGTGACGCCGACACCAAGAATGCTCGAAGCGGACCGGCCCAACGCACGCTCGCCCATCGGGACAAGTCGATGACCTCTTGCGATGGGCCGATGCCCGTGACCTTGGTGATGGCCAGCAGTTTGTCGATGGCAATGTTCGGGTCGGGTAGACCAACGCCAACAACCCAACCGCCGATACGACGGCCATTGAGGGTTATACGAACAAGCGCGCCGATGCCGACGCGGGCGCGCAGCTTGTCGGGAACGAGGTAATCGAACTGCCGGTCAAGACCGGAAACATCGGGAACGACCCGGGCAACAAGCAGTTCCGGCGACGCCGGTGGCGTCACCAGAATCAGGCGCCGATCGCTGCCTTGAAGTCGGCCAGACGGCTGACGTTCTCCCAAGTGAACTCTGGCAATGCACGCCCGAAGTGACCGTAGGCAGCCGTCTTGCGGAAGATCGGACGCTTGAGATCGAGGTCGCGCACGATAGCTGCAGGACGCAGGTCGAAGACGTCGCGAACGGCGGCTTCGATAACCGCTGGGTCAACCGTGTGAGTACCGAAGGTCTCGACCAAGATGCTGACCGGTTGGGCCATGCCGATTGCGTAGGCGACTTGCACTTCGCAGCGCGAGGCGGCACCAGAGGCGACCACGTGCTTGGCGACCCAACGCGCTGCGTATGCGGCCGAACGGTCGACCTTGCTGGGATCCTTACCGCTGAACGCGCCGCCACCGTGACGACCCATGCCGCCATAGGTGTCGACAATGATCTTGCGGCCAGTGAGGCCCGTGTCGCCGTGAGGACCGCCGACAACAAACTTGCCGGTTGGGTTGACGTACACGTTGTAGTCGTCGTCGGCGAAAGCTGCCGGAACGATGGGGCGGATGACCTGCTCGATGAGGTCGGGCCGGATCATCGTGTCGCGGTCGACGCCATCTTGATGCTGGGTACTCACGAGCACATGCGAAAGGCGCACTGGAATGCCGTGCTCGTACTCGAACGTGACCTGAGTCTTGCCATCGGGGCGCAGGTACGGCACAGCGCCCGACTTGCGAACTTCGCTGAGGCGCTCGGCCAAACGATGCGCCAACCAGATTGGCAGCGGCATCAGATCGGGAGTCTCGTTGCAGGCGTAGCCAAACATCATTCCTTGGTCGCCGGCGCCTTGACCGTTGATGGTGTCTTCGCCGGCCTTGCCGCCACGAAGTTCTTCGCTCTTGTCGACGCCTTGGGCGATGTCGGCACTTTGCTCGTCGATGCTGACGATGACGCCACAGGTGTTGCCGTCGAAGCCGTACAGCGCGTTGTCGTAACCGATCTCTTTGATGACCTCGCGGGCCAACTTGGGGATGTCGACATAGGCCGAGGTGGTGATCTCGCCAGCCACTACGCACAAGCCGGTGGTGAGCAATGTCTCACAGGCAACACGGCCGTTGGGGTCTTCGGTGAGGATGGCGTCGAGTACAGCGTCGCTGACCTGGTCGGCCATCTTGTCGGGGTGACCCTCGGTCACGCTCTCACTTGTGAATGTCCACTTGCTCACTGCACTGCTCCCCGATTGATTTCGATGATTGAGATTGTCACGTTAGAACTGAATGAGTATGTCACGACTTGGCAAGCCGTATCTCGGCTATTGCGTCGAGAACCGCGCGAGCAACCGACCGTTTGTCGGTGAGGCTGATCGTGACCATTGCTGTGTCGGGCCGAAGCAGACACACAGCGTTGGTGTCGTGCTGAAATCCTACGCCAGCAGCACTGACATCGTTAGCAACGACAAGATCGAGTTTCTTGCGGCGCATCTTTGCCTCGGCGTTCGCGACAAGGTCGTCGGTCTCTGCGGCGAAGCCGACCAATGTCTGGCCGGCGGTCTTGCGTTGGCCAAGTCCGGCCAAAATGTCGGCAGTGGACTCGAGGGTCAGATCGAATGCCCCTGCATCCTTCTTGATCTTGTTGTCGACCGCATGGGCTGGACGAAAGTCGGCGACGGCTGCCGCCATCACCACGACATCGGCAGAGCCAGCAGCGGCCATGACTGCCGCGCTCATTTCGGCGGCGGTCTCTACTGCGACGAGCTCAACGTCGGCAGGAGTTGGTAACTCGACGGTAGAGATGAGGGTGACTAGGGCGCCGCGTGACGCAGCCTCGGCTGCGATGGCATAGCCCTGCTTACCGCTGCTGCGGTTGGCAATGACACGCACCGCATCGATTGGCTCACGGGTTCCACCAGCGGTGACGACAACGCGCACACCCACGAAATCGGCTGGCCCAAGCACTCGCTCGGCGGCCGCCACGATTCGCTCTGGAGAGGCAAGTCGGCCCTTGCCAACATCGCCACCAGCGAGGCGACCCTCATCGGGTTCGACTATGACGACGCCTCGGCGGCGCAACACCGCAAGGTTGTCTTGGACCGAGAGGTGCTCCCACATTTCGGTGTGCATCGCCGGACACACAATGACTGGGCCTCGCGTGGCCAACAACGTGTTGGTGAGTAGGTCTGTGCTGAGGCCGCCCGCGTATGCAGCAATGAGATGCGCAGTAGCTGGGGCCACAATAATGAGGTCGGCGCGCTGACCAAGCTTGGTGTGTGGGATGGGCGATGCCTCATCCCAGAGGCTGGTCTGCACCGGCTCGCTCGACAGCGCCGAAAGCGTGGTGCGACCAATAAAACGTTCGGCGCTTTCGGTCATTACGGGCACCACATGGGCGCCTGAATCGACCAATCGACGACACAGCTCGACTGCCTTGTACGCAGCAATACCGCCGGTTACTCCGACGACAATGGTCTTGCCGTGTACTGCCGACATGGCGAACCTCCGTCTCAGACGGCGGTGTCAGCCTCGTCGGCTGCGGCCTCTTCTACGACAGCGACAGCGACCGGAACCGGCACGATCTTGTCGGCAGCGATCTCTTCGAAGCTGATGCTGAGCGGCTTACGGGCGATCGATGACACCTGAGGAGGAACCATATGACCGAGACCGTCGCCGAGCTGGTTGAAGTACGAGTTGATCTGACGGGCGCGTCGCGCCGCCAGGGTGACGAGGCTGAATTTGGAATCGGTACGGTCGAGAAGCTCCTCGATCGGTGGATTCATCATCGTGTCGTTGGTACGCGCCATGGGCTGCGGCCTCCTCGGTAAGTAGCCGTGAAAGCTTAGCGGTCACGGCTGCGGAATCTGTGTTTATCTATTGATCGTGGCCCACACGGGTGCGAACCCGGTTGGGGTTATTGCGGCAGTGCGAGATGATTGCCAGCATCTCGTCGATGGTCTGTTCGAGATCGTCGTTGACCACGACATAGTCGGCCAACGCCATTCCGACAGGTTCTTCGTCTTCGGCCTTGCGTAAGCGCTCGGCGACCTTTTGGTCGGCGTCGCCTCTGCCGCGCAATCTGCGCTCTTGCTCGGCCCGTGACGGAGGCAACACGAAGATCAATACGGCATCTTCGCGTAGCTCTGTGACTTGCCGTGCACCATCGACTTCGATCTCAAGGACAAGATCGAGCGCATCGATGGGCTCAGGGTTCGGCGTGCCGTAGTAGTTACCGAGAAACTCGGTCCACTCGAGAAAACCGCCCGAAGCAATGCGAGCCTCGAACTCTGCTCGGGTCGCGAACACGTACGCGTCGGCGGGTTCGCCATCGCGCTGGGCGCGAGTGGTCCAGCTGCGGCTCAGCCACAGCTGGGGATCTCTCTTCACCAGCTCCTCGACGATCGTTCCTTTGCCGACCCCACCGGGGCCTGAAACAACGATGATCAGCGGCTCGCCGTGCCTCACGAGCGCCGCTGACGCATTACTTACCGAGCTGGTCCAGCAAGGCCTGCTTCTGCTGAGTGCCGAGGCCTTGAACGCGACGATTGTCGGCGATTCCGATTTCGGTCATGACCTTGCGCGCCTTGACTTTGCCAACGCCAGGAAGCGACTCGAGCATCGAGACGACCTTGAGCTTGCCGACAGTGTTGTTCGTTGACGCCAGCGCTTCGGCAAGTGTGACCGAGCCAAGCTTGAGCTGGGTCTTCAATTCGGCGCGTGCGGCGCGTGCCTCAGCGGCTTTAGCAAGTGCGTTTGCACGCTGTTCGGGAGTCAGTACGGGAGGAGTAGCCATGTGCGAACTCTAGCCCGCGAGAACGCTGCGATCTGCCATTCCCTGCGAGCACGAACAACGACACAAGTCACCCGGCTGCACCGGTGAGTTCGCGCAAGGTAGTGATACCCTCGCCGGCCGCCCACGACTGGAGTTGCTCGAGCACATTCCATGGAGCACGTGGATCGGCAAACGTGGCGGTGCCCACCTGAACGGCCGACGCACCAGCCAACATGAGTTCGGCTGCGTCCCATCCGCTGGCGACTCCGCCGACCCCGATGATGGGCAACGTTGGCAATGCAGCGTGCACGTCGTAGACAGCTCGCACGGCAATTGGATGAATAGCACGCCCCGATAATCCGCCGCCACCGTTACCTAACGCTGGTCGGTGCGACACCGGATCGATGACCATGCCGAGCAACGTGTTAATCAGTGTGACTGCTTCGGCGCCGGCCTCGTGAACCGCTGCGGCCACCTCGACGAGTCGATCGGTATTGGGGCTGAGTTTGCCCCAGCGCGGACGGCCACAAACGGCTGTGGCGGCCATGACCTCGGCGCTGAGCGCGGGGTCGTGCGCGAAGATGCCACGACGTCCTTCGAGGTTGGGACACGACAGGTTGACCTCGACAGCAACGACGGCCGAACCAATCGCTGCGACCTGTTCGGCGGCAGCGGCGTAATCGGCTACCGACCGACCCCAGATGCTGAGCACAACTCTGGCGCCGCTAGCGGCGAGTGCGGGGAGCTCTTCGTGGATCCAGCGTTGCACGCCTGCACCTTGCAGCCCCACAGCATTGATCATGCCTTGCGGTGTGGGGTGCACGCGTGGGGCAGGATTGCCCGCCCACTCGTAGGGCGCCAACGACTTGACGACAACTGCACCAAGGCGCGCCAGATCGCCGTAGGGCGCGAGCTCGCTACCGTGGCCCGACGTGCCCGATGCGGTCATGATCGGATTGGCAAACGCGAGCGTGCCAACCATGACGGACATGTCGGGTTGGGCCGCAGGCGCTGCCGCACTCATCGGGCGTGATACTCCTGCAACGTACGAACCTCGAGTGGTTCGCCGGCCTGCTCGAAGAGTCCTTGCATCGCTGCGAGTGCTGCCTCGACGGTGGTGACCGAGCTGACCCGGTGCACGTTGGCCGCCTTGCGAATGCGCTCGCCATCGGTGCGCCCGCCACGACCCTGGGGCGTGTTCACGACGAAGCTCACCTTGCCGTCTGCAATCAGGTCGACAGCGGTGATCTCGGCGCCCTCACTGACCTTGCCCACCACCTGGTCGACTGTGATGCCAAACTTCGCGAGGTAAGCAGCGGTGCCAACGGTGGCCGCGATGCCGAGTCCGAGTTGACGAAGTCGAGTGGCAACAACAATGCCAGCAGGCTTGTCTCCGTCGGCCAGCGACAGAAACACCGTGCCCGACGTTGGCAAGAGTGTGCCTGCCGCAAGTTCGGCCTTGAAGAACGCCCGACCGAACGTGGTGTCGATACCCATGACCTCGCCAGTGGATCGCATTTCGGGTCCGAGTGCCGTGTCGACATCGGGAAAGCGACTGAACGGCAGCACGGCCTCTTTCACGCAGACATGACCGTTGCTCACAGGGTTCTGCAGCAAGCCCTCGATGCGGAGTTCGCCAAGCGAGGCGCCCAGCATGACTCGAGTGGCCACCTTCGCCAACGGCACACCGGTGGCTTTGGCGACGAACGGAACCGTGCGACTGGCGCGCGGGTTGGCTTCGATGACGTACACCGTTGTGCCGAGCACAGCGAACTGAACATTGATGAGCCCGCGTACATCGAGCGCAGCGGCGATGGCCCGCGTGTACGACTCGATGACCTCGACAACCCAACCTGGCAATGTCTGCGGAGGAATTGCGCACGCTGAGTCGCCGCTATGGATGCCCGCTTCTTCGACGTGCTCCATGACGCCACCGATGAGCACCTCACCGGTGTGGTCGCGAACTGCGTCGACATCGACTTCGGTGGCATCCTCGAGGAAACGGTCGACGAGCACGGGCCGCTCAGACGAGAGCCCGCCCTCTTTGCCGAGGCTGCCAAACCCAGACAGTTCGGCCATTGCCCGAGCGAGATGGTTGCGGTCGTGCACGATCTGCATGCCCCGACCGCCAAGCACGTAGCTCGGACGAACGAGAACCGGAAAGCCAACCGTGTCGACAATCTGCAGCGCCTGCTCGAGATCGAATGCAGTACCGCCAGGAGGCTGAGGAATGTTCAGGCTCTGACACAACGCCGCCCACTTCTCGCGGTCTTCGGCAAGGTCGATAGAGGCAGGCGACGTGCCTGCGATGATGCTGGCCGGCAACTCGCCAGACAGCTTCAGTGGGGTCTGTCCGCCGAGCGACACGATGACCTTGGGTGCGACTCCCCCACTTGCTGCAGTCTCAGCAGCAATGACGTTGAGCACATCTTCTTTGGTGAGCGGCTCGAAGTAGAGACGATCGCTGGTGTCGTAGTCGGTGCTGACGGTCTCGGGGTTGCAGTTGACCATCACGGTCTCAAAGCCCGCCTCGCGCAGACTGAACGACGCATGCACACAGCAGTAGTCGAACTCGATGCCTTGCCCAATGCGGTTCGGCCCCGAGCCCAAGATGATGACCTTGGGCTTTGTGGAAGGACGCACTTCATCTTCGTCTTCGTAGGTGCTGTAGTGATACGGGGTCTGCGCAGCGAACTCGGCGGCGCACGTATCGACGGTCTTGTACGTGGGCACAACGCCAGCGGCTTCACGAGTGGAACGAACGTGTGCTTCAGATTCGTTCCAGAGATACGCCAACTGCGCATCGCTGAACCCAAGCCGCTTTGCGCGACGCCATTCGGCGCGGGTGAGCGCTGCGGCAGATCCGCGCTGGTTCAGCACCGTGCGCTCTTCGATAATGATGCTCATCTGATCAAGGAACCACGGGTCGATACGGCAGGCATCGTGAATGGTTTCGATCGAGAGCGAGCGACGCAGAAGTTCGCCGACCTGGAAGATGCGCTCGGGTGTTGGGATGCCAACTGCGGCGAGCAATGTCTCGTCAGAGAGTTCGGCGTATTGAAGTTCGGCTGGGTCACAGTTGAGTCCCATGCGACCCTGCTCGAGCGAGCGAAGGCCCTTCTGCAAACTTTCGGGGAATGTGCGGCCAATGGACATCGCCTCGCCCACGCTTTGCATCTGGGTGCCAAGCACGCCACTGGTGCCGGGCAACTTCTCGAATGCCCAACGCGGAATCTTGGTAACGACGTAGTCGATGCTCGGCTCGAAACTGGCCGGTGTCATCTTGGTGATGTCGTTGGGGATCTCGTCGAGCGTGTACCCAACGGCGAGCTTCGCTGCGATCTTGGCAATGGGAAAGCCGGTGGCCTTCGAGGCCAAAGCCGACGAACGCGACACGCGTGGGTTCATCTCGATAACGACCTGATCGCCGTTGAGCGGGTTCACTGCGAACTGCACATTGGATCCGCCGGTCTCGACACCGACTCGACGAATACATGCAAACGCCGCGTCGCGCATGCGCTGGTACTCGACATCGCTGAGCGTTTGCGCTGGAGCCACCGTGATTGAGTCACCCGTGTGCACGCCCATTGGATCGAAGTTCTCGATGGAGCAAATGATGACGCAGTTGTCGTTGCGGTCACGCATGACTTCGAGTTCGTACTCTTTCCATCCGGCAATGCTGGTCTCGACAAGAATCTCGCCGATGGGGCTGCAAGCAATTCCCTCACTGGCCAAGTGCCTGAACTCTTCGTCGGTAGATGCGATTCCGGTGCCGCGGCCACCAAGGATGTAGGCCGGGCGGATGATGCACGGCAGACCAATGGTTTCGAGCACTTCGATGGCTTCGGCGAGGGTATGAGCAATGCCGCTGGCGGGCACATCGAGACCGATCTCGATCATCGCCTTCTTGAACTTCTCGCGGTCTTCGGCAGTTGAGATTGCCTCTGCGTTCGCGCCGATGAGTTCGGGGGTTCCCGGCACACCAACGAGTCCGCGCTCGAACAAGGTCATGGCAATGTTGAGTGCGGTTTGACCGCCCATCGTTGGCAGCACTGCGTCGGGACGTTCGCGTTCGATAATGCGCGCCACGACCTCGGGAGTGAGCGGTTCGATGTAGGTGGCATCGGCGAAATCGGGGTCGGTCATGATGGTGGCCGGGTTCGAGTTCGCAAGAATGACTCGGTAGCCCTCTTCGCGCAACACTCGACACGCCTGAGTGCCGCTGTAGTCAAACTCGCACGCTTGCCCGATGACGATTGGGCCACTGCCGATAATCAAAATGCTGTGGATGTCGGTGCGCTTTGGCATCAGGCCACGCCCAATTCGGCTTGTGGGAGTCCGGGCGTTCGCACGGGCGTAGCCCGGCGCACCATTGGGCGATCGCGCCACGAAATGGGATCGTCCATCATGTCTTCGAACATGCCAAACAAGTAGCTGGCGTCGTGCGGGCCGGGGCCCGCCTCGGGGTGATACTGCACGCTGAACGCAGCCTGATTACGCACAGACATTCCTTCGTTGGTGTGATCGTTGAGGTTGATGTGAGTGATGTCGACAATGCCCTCGAGCGAATCGGGGTCGACACAGAAGTTGTGGTTCTGGCTGGTGATCTCAACCTTGCCGCTCGCAACGTGTTGCACCGGGTGATTGCCGCCGTGGTGACCGAACGGCAATTTGAACGTGGTGCCGCCAAGCGCTCGACTGAGCAATTGATGGCCGAGACAGATTCCGAACACCGGCACTCGACCAACCAAGTTGCGGATGGA
>CANNMD010000020.1 GCA_947505655.1 Acidimicrobiaceae bacterium
AAGGCGTCGAGACCCCCAAGCACACCGGCGATCTCATCGTCACGGTCGAGGTCCAGGTGCCGCATTCGTTGACTCACGAGCAACGCGAAGCAATCGAAGCGCTGGCACAAGCGACTACGGTCTCTCCTCGGGAACACTTGGGGGCATGATCATGCGCAGTAGAAGTCACGCTGTCTATGTGATCTCCGTTGCCGCCGAGTTGGCTGGCATGCATCCGCAAACGCTGCGCATCTACGAGCGCCGCGGGCTCGTGCAGCCCGCTCGATCGCAGGGTGGCAACCGCCGCTACAGCGATGTCGACATCGACACCTTGCGTCGCATCCAAGAGCTTGCGGGTGAGGGCATGAACCTTGAGGGCATTCGTCAGGTGATGGCGCTCGAGTCCGAAGTCATTCGCCTTCGCCAAGAAGTTGCCGAACTGCGGCATCTGGCAAGCACAGCGTTGGCCGAGGCCGAGCGTCGCGCGCCTCGCCGCGATCTGGTTCCGCTACGCCAGTCGGTTGCTGTGTTTGGCCAGCGTGCCAAACCGATGCCCTAACCGTTCTTACGCTCGGGCTTGCTTAGGGTGCGTTGCGCGCCAGAGCCGTGAGTGCGTCGTTGAGGATGAACGACCACGGTTCGTCCCACATCTCGGGGGCAGCAGGCGCCGAACCGAGCACCGGCATCTTGAACGAGACCGGGTTACCCAAAAAGGCGTTGAGCGCGCCATGAGCTTCGGCATCGAGATGCACAGCGCTGATCTCGGGCTTGCTCGTTGCGGCGCCGGCGCGTGAACCCACCGTTGCTCGCGGAGCTGCTTGGGCTGGCTCGACCGCACGCCATTTCGACAGCAGCGCCGGTTCGTACGCAATGCGCTCGGACAAAAACACCATCGCCGCAATCGCGTGTTTGCACGGTGAGTCCCAATCGGGACAGTCGCAATCGAAGCTCACCTCGTCGCGAGTTGGTACCAGCGATGTCAGCTTGTCGGGATCGATGGAAGCAGCTCTTGGTGGAACCGTGCGGATGCTTACTGAATACGGCTCGGCGCGACTGCCCTGCACGTTGGCTGTGGCAATGCCAGCCGCGATCGCCAAGGCGTCAACCGCGCCTTGCCGCGCGTATTCGCGCCCACGCCGAAAGCGCGCCGGATCGCACATACCGGCCAGCATGACATCGATCATCGTTGAGACCAGTCGACCCTCGCGCGATGCGCCCGGTGCACTCATGCTTGGCTCCCTGGGGTGAGCACGACCAACGATCGCAACGCGTCGGTAGACAACTCGGTGAGCCATTGCTCGCCGGTTCCGAGCACCGAGTTGGCGAGTTGTTTCTTGTCGTCGATGAGTTGGCTAATGCGTTCTTCGAGGGTTCCTTCGCAGACCAACTTGTGCACCAACACGGTGTTCGATTGGCCCAGTCGCCAGGCCCGGTCGGTTGCCTGATCTTCGACCGCGGGGTTCCACCAACGGTCGTAGTGAATCACCTGTGATGCGGCGGTGAGGTTGAGTCCGGTGCCCCCGGCTTTCAGCGACACCAGCAAGAGCGGTGACCCTTCGCCGGCTTGGAAACGCTGCACCATGGCGTCGCGCCCGGTGCGCGAGATGCCGCCATGAAGGAATGGCGCATCGATGTGTAGACGCTCGCCGAGGTGGCGTTGCAGCAGCAGCCCCATCTCGCGGAACTGGGTGAAGACCAGAGCGCGCTCGCCAAGCTCGAGCAACTCGTCGACCAATTCGTCGAAGCGAGTGAGCTTGCCCGAACGGCCGACGAGGCGAGAGCCATCGCCCGTGGCATGCGCGGGGTGATTGCAGATCTGCTTGAGTCGTGTGAGCGCGGCGAGCACCAGACCGCGCCGCTTCATCCCGGTCTCGGCTTGCGCGTCGGCGAGCAACTGATCGACCACCGCTTGGTACATCGTGGCTTGCTCGCGCGTGAGCGTTGCCCACGCCACTTGCTCGATCTTGTCGGGCAACTCGGGCAGCAGTGTTTTGTCGGCTTTGGTGCGGCGAAGAATGAACGGCTGCGTAAGGGCGCGTAGCGCAGCTGTGGCGGTGGGGTCGCCAGTTCGTTGGATGGGCTTTGCGTACTTGTCGTTGAACGAGTTGGCGCTGCCATACAAACCAGGGTTCACGGCATCGAGAATGGCCCACAGCTCGCCAAGGTGGTTTTCTACCGGCGTGCCCGTGAGCGCCAGCTTCTGATCGGCGTTGATGTGTCGCACGGCGCGTGCCGCGCGGGTGAGATGGTTCTTCACGTTCTGTGCTTCGTCGAGCACCAAGGTGCCCCACTTCACTTCGCCCAACGCATCGATGTCGCGAGCGAGCAGGCCATAGGTGGTGACCACAATGTCTGACGGAATGAGTTGCTCGGCGGCCGTGTTGCCTCGAGCGCGCTCGCCGCCGTGGTGAATGGCAACTTGCATGTGGGGCGTGAAGCGGGCGGCCTCGGAGTACCAGTTGTGCACCACGCTGAGCGGGCACACCACAAGATGCGGGCCGGGTCGCGTGGCCAGATGCGCCAAGGTGGTGGCGGTCTTGCCGAGACCCATGTCGTCGGCGAGGCAGCCGCCCAGACCGATGCGCGCCAGAAAGCCCATCCAGCTCAGCCCGCGTCGTTGGTAGTGGCGCAGCTCGCCCACGAACGAGTCGGGTTCGTGTAGCTCTTCGAGTTGCTCATCGGGTAAGCCCGCAAGCAACTCGGCGATCCACCCGTCGGTCTGCAGGGCCACGGCAGCGCTGGCGTTTGACGATTCTGCAGCGGCGGCTTCGGCCGCCAGTTTGAGCAGCCCGCCGACATCGAGCTCGCTGTGGTCCTTGCGATGCTTGTGCAGCCGACCCAGCGTTGATTTCACCTGCTCTGCGTCGAGACGCACCCAGCGGCCGTTCACGTGGATCAGCGAGTTGCCAACCGCGGCGGCGCGCTCGAGTTGTGCTTCGTCGATGGGCGAGTCGTCGATGGTGGCGTCCCATTGCACCAGCGCCCCGGCCGAAAATCGCCCGCTCGACGGAACATCGGGCTTTGGGGTGGCAGTGGCGTGCACGTTGGTCTTGGCGCGCAACAAATGCTCGGGGCCGAGCAGGCGCACGTCGAGATCGTCGAGCACAGCGGGCGCTGTGGTGAGAAATGTCTCGACCTCATCGAGCGACAATTCGACCGTGCAGGTGGGGTCGAGAGCGAGCGCCTCGAGCGCGTCGATGTGCATACCGATGAGTTGGCCGGCCGTCTCAACACGCGAGCGCAGACGAGGAACATGTTGTGGTTGCCGCGCAATATCGCGTGCCAATGCATTTTCTTCCATGACATCGCCCGCGGTGCACCACCGCTGCGGTTGGTCGACATCGAAGAGTTCGAGCGTGAGCCGCCATGGGTCGTCGGCCTCGACTGGCAGATGCAACCGCAACTGCGGCGCCACAACAGGCACGCCGAGCGCTCGATCGAGTTCGTGTTCGAAGGTGTGCGCCAGTTCGTTGAGCGCGCTCATGTCGTCGGTGCGATAGAGCACGTGCCCCGACGCTGAACTCAGCGCGCGAAACGTGCTCTGAGCCGCGCGGTAGTTGGCGCCACGCGATTGGCGAGGCGGAGCCGGCCGCCAGCCGATGTCGGTGAGACGTCGACGGGCCACTGCATCGACCACCACATTGAACAACGATGGCATGTCGTCTACGCCACACGCGGGTGGCATCACTCGGTGCAATTCGTCGAGAGCGGCGACGAGCGCATGCTCAAGAACAGCGACCCAACGCGCCACGAACACTGGCCCGTTGGCATCGAGCGTTGGCCGAATACATCCGGCTCGCACGGCGGTTTGCGCAAGTGCTGCCACGGCCGCGAACCACCGCAGTGTTGCTGGCTGATCTGCCTCGGTGAGATCGCACAGCCCGTCGGCTGGCATACGCAGTGTGGGCGTTGGGCGCATGCCCAATGGCTCGGGCAACTGCAGCGGAATACGGGTTGGTAGCGCGGCCGCAGCGTTGTGGCGACCAAGCAGCCGATCGGCGAGACGAATGAGCTCAACCAGATGGAGCACCGAACCATCGCTGCGGTTGATCGCCCACAGGTGCAGAGCGTTGTCGTGCCAACTGATTTGCAGCTCTGGTGACTCGGCCGCGGCAGGACTCATACGCGAGTCACCGTATCGAACGGATCACGCATCGACGCGACGACGGTGTGCCTCGAGAAGTTGTTCGATGAACACGGCGACACCATCGTCGGCGTTGCTGAGCGCAACGTCGGTAGCCAGTTCCTGAGTAGCCGGCGATGAGTTACCCATCGCCACGCCGCGACCAACCCACACGAGCATCGAGTGATCGTTGGTGTTGTCGCCGAAGGCCATCACCTCGTGAGCCTCAACACCGAGGTGCGCGCACAGCCACTGCAGCCCGGAGGCTTTATCGATGCCGGCGGCGCCAATCTCTACTGCTTCGGCGCCCATGTGGAAGACCTCGAAGCCGTCGCTGACATGCGGCGTCAGTTGCACCATGAGTTCGTGCGCATCGACTGTGCGGTGAAACACAAACAGCTTGACGACAACAGCAGCGCCTTCGGAGGCTACGAGCACATCGTGGGTGACGGGCATGTTGGTGGGCGAGGGCATGCGTTCGAGGAAGCCAGGCTCGGCGGCAAAACCGCGATCGGTGGCCAGCGCGAAGCCGAGCGACGGATCGACAACGCGTAGCCGGGTGATGATCTCGACGGCGCTGTTGAACTCGAAGTGCAACGTGCGCAGTGGCTCTGCATCGGGGAAGGTGCACACAATGGCACCGTTGGCCAACACCCCGTGGGTGAGCGCCGGTCCGATGGCTTCGATGAGCTGGTGCATCATGAACGGTGGCCGACCAGTCGCGAGCACAATTCGCACGCCAGCTGCATGTGCCGCGAGTAGCGCGTTCACCGAGCGTTGCGTGATGTTGCCGGTGGGATCGAGCAGTGTTCCATCGAGATCGAACGCCATCAGCCGCGGCAAAACCGTGCTGGGTGATGGAATCAGCGGCGATGACATTCGTGCAGACTATCGAGAAATGTTGATATGACTCGTATCAACTTTGTTATCACGAGGTAGTCTGCCGGTATGGCGTTCGACCCGAAAAAATGGACCCACAAGACACAGGAAGCGTTCGCGGCCGCAATCGATCAAGCCAAAGCGAACAGCAACCCCGAGATCACCCCCGACCACGTATTGGTCGCCTTGATGGGCCAAGAGGGCACCATCGCTGCGGCACTTGTGCAGTCGCTGGGGTTGGCACCGTTGATGGTGCGCAACAAAGCCGAAGAGGCTGTCGCCAAGTTGCCTCGCGCGTACGGCGGTTCCGAACCACGCATGAGCCGCGAGCTCACCAACATTGCCGAGAACGCCGAGACGTATCGCAAAGACCTCAAAGACGATTACCTCTCGGTCGAGCATCTGCTGTTGGCAATGAACCAACGGCTCGGCATCGGCAGCGAAGAAATGCTGCAGGCTCTGCAGCAAGTTCGCGGTAGCCATCGTGTCAGTAGCGCCAATCCCGAAGAACAGTTTCAGGCGCTCGAGAAGTACGGCCAAGATCTCACCAAGCGCGCCCGCGACGGCAAGATCGATCCGGTCATCGGGCGCGACGAAGAGATTCGTCGGGTCATCCAAGTGCTCAGCCGCCGCACCAAGAACAACCCGGTGCTCATTGGCGAACCCGGCGTGGGTAAGACCGCCATTGTCGAGGGTCTCGCTCGCCGCATTGCCGACGGCGATGTGCCCGAGGGCCTCAAGAACCGGCGCTTGATCAGTCTCGATATTGCTTCCATGCTGGCCGGCGCGAAATACCGTGGCGAGTTCGAAGAGCGGCTCAAGGCGGTGCTCAAAGAGATCATCGATTCGGCCGGTGAGGTCATCACGTTTATCGATGAGATCCACACCATTGTTGGTGCGGGCGCTGGCGAAGGCGCGATGGATGCGGGCAACATGATCAAGCCAATGTTGGCTCGCGGCGAGCTGCACATGATTGGTGCAACCACGCTCGACGAATACCGCAAGCACATCGAAAAAGACCCCGCGCTCGAACGCCGCTTCCAGCAGGTCTACGTCGGTGAGCCGTCGGTCGAAGATGCCATCGCAATTCTGCGTGGCCTGAAAGAGCGTTACGAAGTGCACCACGGTGTGCGCATCCAAGACAGCGCGTTGGTCAGCGCAGCGGTGCTCAGCAACCGCTATCTCACCAACCGCTTCTTGCCCGACAAAGCCATCGACCTGATGGATGAAGCCGCCAGCAAGCTGCGTATCGAAATCGACTCGATGCCCACCGAAATCGACATCGTCGAACGCCGCATTCTGCAACTCGAAATCGAACAGGTGGCGCTCAGCAAAGAAACCGACGCTGCATCAATCGAGCGTCTCGATGCGCTCAACGACGAGCTCGCTGGTCTCAATGTGCAAAGCGCCACGATGCGCGCCCACTGGGAAGGCGAGAAGCAAGCCATCACCGCCATCCGCACGCTGAAAGAAGAGCTTGAGCATCTCGGCACTCAGCTCGAACGCGAAGCCGATCTCAACATCGCAGCCGAGATTCGCTATGGCCGCATTCCCGAACTGCAGCGCCGAATCGAAGAAGCCACGGCGCATCTCGATTCGTTGCAGAGCACCAACCGCATGCTCAAAGAAGAAGTCGATGCCGAAGACATCGCCGAGGTCGTCAGCAAGTGGACTGGTGTTCCGGTGAGCCGTTTGCTTGAAGGCGAGATGGCCAAGCTGGTGAACCTTGAGGCGCTGCTGCATCGCAGGGTCATTGGCCAAGACGACGCAGTCACCGCGGTATCGCATGCCATCCGCCGCAGCCGCGCCGGGCTCAGCGATCCCGATCGCCCCATCGGCTCGTTTATGTTCCTCGGGCCAACCGGTGTTGGTAAGACCGAACTTGCTCGTGCTGTGGCCGAGTACCTGTTCGACGACGACCGGGCGATGGTGCGCATTGACATGTCCGAATACATGGAGAAGTTCTCGGTGAGCCGGCTCATCGGTGCGCCCCCTGGCTATGTGGGCTACGACGAAGGCGGCCAACTCACCGAGGCCGTGCGCCGTCGCCCCTACAGCGTGGTGCTGCTCGACGAGATCGAAAAGGCGCACCCCGATGTCTTCAACGTGTTGCTGCAAGTGCTCGACGATGGTCGCCTTACCGATGGTCAGGGTCGCATCGTCAACTTCACCAACGTGGTGCTGATCATGACCAGCAACTTGCCGGGCGATCCGAGCACGTTCTTCAAGCCTGAGTTCATCAACCGAGTCGACGACATTATTCGGTTCCGTTCGCTCACCGAGGCCGACATCGTCGAGATCGTCACCATTCAGCTTGGTTCACTTCGCTCGCGTTTGGCGGCGCGGCGCATCACGCTCGATGTCACCCAACCAGCGATGGCGCTCTTGGCCCACCAAGGGTTCGATCCAGCCTTCGGCGCTCGACCCCTCAAGCGCACCATCCAACGCGAGATCAGCGACCCGATGGCCGTGCGTATCTTGCAGGGTTCGCTCAGCGACGGCGACACGGTCACGGTCGACGTTGTCGACAACCGCATCGCGTTGCGCTAACTCCACTATTCGTGGATGACGACCTTGCCACCCATGGGCAACAGGTTGAGCGCCCAGATCATGTCCATCGCCGGGTTGCTCACCCGAATACACCCGTGTGAGGCGGCATAGCCCGGCACGTTGGGCGCGCCATGCACGGCGATACCGCGCACCACGAAACGGGGCCGATACAGCGTGCCAAGCGTGCCTTTGTAGATCGGCTGGTCAACCACGCGATAGACGCGGAATGTACCCACATCGGTGATGGCAGTGCCGGTCACTTTGGCGCCGGTGATCTGATTGTCGGCTTCGTAGAAGTAACCGCCGCCAGTGGACACGTTGATGACCAGCAGCATCTGTCCGTTGCGCACGAAGAAACCGAGTTGGCGTCCCTTGTCGACCTCGAACAGATCGCCGGAATTGGTGACGCTTGCTGTTGCGCGACAGTTGGGCCAGTTGAGACTGTGCGCTGTTGCGGCGTTCACCGTGCCGTTCGGTGTGAGCCCGTTCCACTTCTGATACGCCATCACCGCTTGTTGGGTGCTCCAGCCGTATGAGCCGTCGGCACCTTCGTTCCAGAATCCGAAGTCAAGCAGGCGTTGTTGAATTGCCGCCACATTGGCGCCGGTTGCGCCGCGTCCAGCACTGAGGATTGCGGTAGCCATGAAGCCGGCACACATGGCTGGCGTTGGGTCCACGTTTTGAGGGATTCCGAATGGAGCAGCCACTGGCGTGCCCAGGTAGAAACCGCTGATGTCGGCAATGGCATGTGTCGGGTTCTGAGCGAACACATCGAAGCCCCGCGCCGAGACCGGCACGATCACCTGAGTGGCCAGCGTCTGGCCAGCCCAACTGACATTCATCGACGACGTATCGCGTTGCTTGATCGCTGGGTTGTTCGACCCTGCAGGCGTGACACTGATGTAGCCAGCTTCGAGGGTGTCGTCGACCGTGAGGTTCAGCGCAACTGCCGAGATGTCAGAGCGACCGATGGCGGCATTGCTCGCGACGCCAACTTCGAGGTTCCATCCGGGGAGCAATCGCTGTGTGCCACCAAGTGGGTTCAGCGCAGCCGAACGGCTATCGAGGAAACGAGTGGGGGTAGTGAGCGGCACGAAGAGGCCATCGGTAGAGGTGGTGGCCGTGGCGCCGGTGAATGAACCGATCACGTCGATGACCAAGTTGCCGCCACTCGAGGAGAACACCGAGAACTGCCCGGCCGAATCGACTGGCACGATGACTTGGTTCGAAGCGACCTGACCGCGAAAGACCGTGTTTACGTTTGACGTCGATGGCTGCGCGGAGCCAGCGGGGAACGCTGTCCAGTAGCCGGGTCCGTTGCCGATGGTGGTCACGTTGAGCACCACCGCGGATGCATCGGCGGCGCCAGCAACCGCGTACGTGCGGAGGTCGCTTTCGATCAACGGCGTTGCTGTGATGCGCGTGTCCACCATGCGTGATGGCACAGGCAGCGGCACGAACCGCCCGGCCTCGGCCGCAGCAACGGGCATGTAGTAGCCGAGCATGTCGACCACCACATTGCCGCCGGCCGACGAATACACATCGACGGCGCCTGACGGGCCAACCGGCACCGTGACCATGTTGGCCAAGGCGAGGTTGTTGCCAAAGAACGCGCCGGATGCGTCGACGTTGAGGTTTGATGCGGTGGGCAAGGTGGTGTCATGCGGGTAGAGCGTCCAGTACCCAATTGCTGTGGGACCAACAACGGTGACGTTGAGGACCACAGCGATCATGCTTGCGGGGGGCGGAAGCGGCAGGTCGCCCATCACCGGAACGACCAGCACGCCACCGGTTTGGAGCGAACCTGTAGTGCGCGTGTCGGCCAGACGAAGGGGCACGGCCAGCGGCTGATAGGCCGAGGTTGCCGATGGTGCCACCGCGGCCGCAGACGTGGCGGTGGTGGCTAGGCAGACCACCGAAGGCAGGGTCATCAGGCTCAGCGCAAGAGCGCCGATTCGAACGTGGGGGCGTCGCATTTCACAAAGGCTACTGCGTGAGTGTCGGTCGAGTTTTTGCAGCACGCGAGCTGATGCCTACGACTCGTGTGCCGCTTGAAGTGTCAACGTGAACGTGGTGGGGGCCGCCGAGGTGAGTTCGAGGCGACCACCATCGGCTTGCGCCAAGCGGCGCGCGAGCGCGAGCCCGCGGCCGTGAAGCGACGCTGGATCATCGGACCCGAGAAACTTGGTAGCAATGTGATCGGCGTTGACGGCGCCTCGATCGTTCACGTGCAACTGCCGACCCGACACGGTGATGCTCACGTCGCCACTGCCGTGCCGCAGAGCGTTGTCGAGCAGCAGATCGATGATCTGACCAACGAAGCCGGGTGTCGCGAGAACCAACGCCTGTTGCCCAGACGCAACAGTGCTGAACGTGAGCAACCGGCGTTGCTGTTGGTATCGCGGCATCCAGTCGACTCGGTGTTGTTGCGCGATGTGATCAAGCGCCACGGGCACTCGCAGGCGGCCGCGGCCGCCGCGGGCGAGGTCGAGCAATTCGTCGAGCGTCGCTGTGAGCCGATCGGTTTGCTCGAGTGCGTGCAGGGCATCGGTGCGCACCGCAGGATCAGTATGCGATGCCAGCAACTCGAGCTGCAGGCTGATGCCGGTGAGGCCGGTGCGCAGTTGATGGCTTGCGTCGGCGATGAAGCTTCGCTCTGAGTTCAGCGTCTGATCGAGCCGCAAGGCACTCGACTCGAGCGAGGTGCGAATGTCGTCGATCTCGCGAATGCCCGACATCGGGGGCAACGCCGCACTGAAGTCGCCAGCACCAAGACGTGCCGCCGAACTCGAAAGCTGCTCGAGCGGACGCGACACTCGGGCGCCAAAGATCGAGGCGAGCACGGCCGCCAGCAACACGCCGCCTGCGGCAAGTACGCCAAGGAGCGACAACTGTCCGTTGAAGCGCCGCCGAACATTGGCGCGGGTAGTGCTTACGTCGATGAGCGTGTCGGCGGGACCGGTGACGGTGGCGTGAATCGAGTCGTTGATGATTGGCCCAACGGCCGCGATGAGATCGCCGTTGCGCGCTCGAATCTCGGCACGGTCACCTTCGAGAAGCAGATCGGCAAGGCGTGCTTGGTCGATGGGTTGGTTGTTCAGCAAGGGCTCGGCCAGGGTTGAACTGATCGAGGTCGCTTGGGCGGCGAGGCGATCGCGCAGCTCGTCTTCGGTGGCTCGTTGCAGCAACAAGATCACCGGCGTGGCGAGCACCACGAGCACCATCACGCTCACCAAGATCGTGTTACGGACCAGCCGTTTACGCATTGCTTGTCACCCAGCTTCGTAGCGGAAACCGATTCCGCGGACGGTGATAATGCGCTCTGGTGGGTCGCTCGTGTCGCCGATCTTTCGCCGCAGCGTGGCGACATGGGTGTCGAGCGTGCGCGTGGAGCCCCACCAGTTTTCGTCCCAGACCTCGGTCATGATGGCCTCGCGCCGCAGGGTCTCGCCGTGATGTGTTGCGAGCAGCACGAGCAGGTCGAACTCTTTCGGTGACAGGCCCAGTTCGTCATCGCCAAACCACGCTCGACGAGCAGCGCGGTCGAGGCGAAGCTGACCAATCTGATCGACATCGTGCGTCGCGGGCCCGCCCGCTTGGCTGGCGCGAAGCCGGGCGCGTATTCGGGCGGTGAGTTCGGCAACGCGAAACGGTTTGGTGATGTAGTCGTCGGCGCCCGCATCGAGGCCCACCACGACCTCGACCTCTTCGTTGCGTGCAGTAAGCATCACAATCGGAAGTGACGGGTGCAGCGCGCGAAGCCGGCGGCAAATCTCGAGTCCATCAATGTCGGGCAGGCTCAGGTCGAGCAGCACGAGATCAGGAAGTGCTTCGGCAACTGCGTTGAGCGCAGTCTCACCGGTGTCGCAGTGGCGCACGTCGAACCCCTCGGCACGCAACATGCGCGCCAGCGGCTGACTGATGCGCACATCGTCTTCAACCAGTAGCAGCGAGCTCATACGCGTTTGAGCGTAGGTCGCTGGTGGGACCCCACGCTGCCACAGTGGTGCTCAGCCGTTGGGCGGATTGTCCCTCACCCACATTGCGGCCTGCGTGCGATCGGAGACCTCGAGCTTGCTGAAAATTGCGGTGAGGTGGGCCTTGACGGTGCGCTCGCTAATGCCGAGTTGCTTGCCGATGGCTTTGTTGGTGAGCCCTTCGGAAAGCACTCGGGCGACTTCCCACTCGCGGGGGCTCAGCGTTGGAACAACAACCGGATTTCGTTGACCCTCGATGAGGACGCGTGCAGCCTTTGGATCGAGCGGAGACTCGCCGGCAAATGCTGCTCGAACGCCGTCGACAAGTTCGGCCGGGGTGGAGTCTTTCAATAGGTATCCAATGGCGCCCGACGAGATTGCATCGAACACTTTGCGCTGCTCTGAGAACGATGTGAGCGCCACGATACGGATCTTTGGATTGGCGGCCAAGATCTGTCGAGTGGCCTCGAATCCGTCGAGGTTCGGCATAGAAAGATCCATCAAGATGATGTCGGGGTGGCATTCAGCGGCGAGTTGAACTGCCTCGTTGCCATCGGCGGCGGTGCCCACGATCTCGATGTCGGCGAATGTGCCGAGCAGTGTCTCGAGTCCGCGTCGAACCACCGAATGGTCGTCAACAATGAGCAGTCGAATCATCGCAATGGCACCTCAAGCCGCAGGCAGGTTCCGCCTGCGGGCATGCTACTGACTTTGAGTGTTCCCCCGGCGTCTGATGCAAGCCCGCTCAGCGCGCGAATTCCAAGGTGGCCCTCGGCGAAGGCCGTATCAAGCCGGCTGTCATCGAAACCAACTCCGTTGTCGCGAACTTCGAGAACAGCAGAAGTTGAGGTCTGCGCCAGCGTGACCCATGCGTTCTTGGCGCGAGAGTGGCTCACAACATTGCGCAGCCCCTCTTGGGCCGCGCGGTAAACCAGTGCGGTTGGGGTCTTGGGCAATTGGTTGGCATCGGGTGCTGTGACCTCGACGTTGACACCTCGGCTGCCTGCCCGGCTACCGAGGTCGTCAAGGGCCGATTCGAGGCCTTCTTCGAACAGGTTCGGTGGATAGATCTCGACGAGCAGTGTTCGAAGCGACCCGATTGTGTCGCGAACTTCGGAGGCTGAATTCTCCAGAGCGGTGAGTGCTGACGGCGGCATGCCCGGCTGAAGCGCAGCGCCACTAAGGATGAGGGCCACGCCAGCCAAGTCTTGTACGACGCCGTCGTGGAGATCGGACGCAATTCGGCGGCGCTCAGCCGAAGAGGCATCGAGGGCGCTCTCAAGCAGGCGCTCGCGCTCGCGTTGGCGCTCGCGTAGGCGCCGAGCCAATGACCACGCCAGTGGAATCTGCACCAACTGCAACGCAGCAAGTGCACCGAGCGACACGGGGGCGAAATCTCGCATGAGTCTGCTGCCGTTGCGGCTCACGAGATCGAATCGGTAGTACGTCTCGAAGAGCAAGGCAGTGCCGTCGGGTTGTTGCACGCGTACGTACACCTCGAGCAGCTTGCGGTTGGCCAACTCGTATCTGTTTTCGGCGCCTGAGAGGTCGCTTACGCCGGCAGCGACGCTGCCGGTTTCGAGCACTGCGATTTCGTCGTCGTCTATCGGAAAGGTTTCTCCCATAAGCCGCGGGTCATTCGCGTACATGATCCGCCCGTCGGCGCGCCACAGCTTCACTCGAACTAGGTCGTCGCTGATGACAAACCGGCGCACTAGATCGTCGATGGCGAGCACAACGGCTGGATCTCCTGAGGTGAGGCCGTTCGTAATCGCTGGTTCAACAATTTCGCGAGCGACCTGAACCGTCTGTGCCCGCGCGCTTGCGATCGCTTCTCGCTCGCCAACCCTGCGACTCGCAACGACAAGTCCGAAACCTACGGCGACGACTGCCAGAACTCCTGCAAGAGAAAAACCTGCCACAGAACGCCAAACGCCACCGCGAAGTTCGTCTGGTCTCCTTCGTAACGGCACGGCGCCAACTTAGTGGAGCCGTGTTGATTTGAGTGTCAAGTTGCTCTCAAGGAGGCGGCAACCTGGTCGCTCTACTGACTGAGTCGCAACCGCATTGCAGCCGCATGCGCTGGGAAACCTTCGTGGTCGGCAAGGGCAATGATCGACGGCGCCAACCTCAGCATCGCCGTCTCATCGGACGTGGCGATCGCTGTGCGCTTCAAGAAGGTCTCGACCGTGATGCCGGAGGACACGTGGGCGAAACCGCTCGTGGGTAACGACGCTGGGCAGCCGAGCACATAGTTGGCGGCGCTGAACGGAGTGTGCTGGCCCACCAGGATCTCGCCGGCCTCGGTGAGTAGATCGAGTGTGGGTTGGCGCACTGATTCATGCACGACCAACTGCAGGTGTTCGGGCGCATAGCGGTTGACCACAGCTGCGGCTGCGGCCAACGAAGTAACGACGACGCAACCACCGTTTACGCCGAGCGCGGCCCGAGCCGCTGTGGCGCGAACTTCGGGGAGCAGATCGAGTTGGCGGGCGAGTTCGATATCGGTCTTGTCGGCCAACGCCAGCGAGGTGGTCACCAGCACAACAGCCGAGTCGGTGCCGTGTTCGGCCTCAATGAGTAGGTCGGCGGCGAGACGAATTGGGTCGGCGCTGTTGTCGGCAAGCACCACGCTCTCAGTAGGACCGAGCAGCATCATCGTGGCCACGCCATGGCGCTGCATCTCTACCTGTGCGCAGGTGACCGCCGGCGAGCCGGGGCCCACAACTTTGCGCACCTTTGGAAAGGTGTCAGTGCCGAAACCCAGCGCGGCGATTCCGGCGGGTCCGTTTGCGCGGAACACGTCGTTGATTCCGAGCTTGCGGCACACCACTAAGACAGCGGCGTCAACTTCGCCGCCGCCGCCTGGCACAGGTGGAACGACCAGCGCTAGCTCGGGTACGCCGGCCACTGTTGCGGGAACTGCAAGCTGGTATGCCACCGATGGATAGCTGGCCTTGCCACTAGGAACGAACAATCCGGCCGATGCGATAGGCGTGATCTTTTCGCCCACGAACAAACCCGGCTCGCTTTCGACGATCCAATCGCTGGCGCGTTCGCGCACAGTGTTGTTGAACGTGCGGAGGTGGGCAATCGCTTCGTCGATAGCTGCATCAACCGCAGCAGACACGGTGGCGTTGGCGAGCTCGGCCTCGCTGACGCGCAGTTGATGAGCTTCAAGGCGAATGTGATCGAAGTCGCGCAGGGCTCGGCACACGGCGTCGTCGCCGTTGACGCGCACGTCTTCGATGATGCGACCGATGGAGTCGCGCAGGGTCGGATTGAAGATGTCATCGAGTCCGCGATGGCACAGCGCAGCGCGATCAGCCTCGCTCATGTCGTCCCATCGCATCCGTCGCATCACAGTCATGGTCGAAACGGTACAAGGATTGAGCGCGCGGGACACTAGGCTCACATCACGTTCGCCTGTTCTCAATGAATCCGGCTTTTTGGAGCGTGCATGCCTGTCACCGTTGTAGTTGGAGCCCAGTGGGGCGATGAAGGCAAGGCCAAGGTCATCGACCTCCTCTCAAAAGAGCACGGATACGTCGTTCGTTATCAGGGCGGTCACAATGCCGGTCACACGGTGGTTGTGGGCGAAGAGCGCTACGCACTGCAGCTCATCCCGAGCGGAATCTTGTATGACCATGTTGTGCCGGTCATCGGTAACGGTGTTGTTGTCGACATGGTCACCTTGTTCAACGAGATCGACACGCTCGAGCGTCGCGGCATTTCATGCGCCCGCCTCATCGTGAGTAGCCACGCCCATCTCATCTTCCCGTGGCATCAGGCTTGGGACGCGCATGCCGAAGCGGGTCGTGGCGACGACAAGATCGGCACCACGCTCAAGGGCATCGGGCCCGCGTACGCCGACAAGGCTCGTCGCGTAGGCATCAGGGCCGGCGAGGTTCTCGACGCAAGTGCCTTTGCGATCTCGCTCAAAGAACGTGCCACGGCCGAGAATGTTGCGCTTGCTGCGGCGGGTGCAACAGTGCTCGATGTCGATGCCATCGTTGAGCAGTTCACGGTGCTTGCCGCGCGGCTCGCCCCATACGTGGGCGACACGGTCAGCGAACTGCACGATGCCTTGGCGGCAGGTCACCAACTGCTGCTCGAAGGCGCCCAGGCCACGTTCCTCGATCTCGACCATGGCACCTATCCATATGTCACCTCGTCGAACCCCACTTCGGGTGGGGCCTGCGTCGGCACTGGCCTTGGCCCTCGCGACATCGACCGCATTGTGGGCATTACCAAGGCCTACACAACTCGCGTGGGTTCGGGTCCGTTCCCCACAGAACTCCTCGACGAGCTCGGCGAGAAGTTGGTCGACATTGGCCGCGAATTCGGCACGGTCACTGGTCGTCGTCGTCGGCCGGGCTGGATCGATTGCGTCATGCTTCGCCAGGCAGTGCGGCTGAACTCGTTAACCGAGCTGGCCCTCACCAAGCTCGATGTGTTCGACACGTTCGAGCAGGTTCGTGTGTGCGTTGGCTATCGGGTCGGCGACACCACATTGAGCAACTATCCCGACCGCATGGAGCTTCTCGCCGATGTCGAGCCGGTCTATGTCGACATGCCTGGCTGGAATCAGTCGCTTGCGGCGGTTCGCGAACCCGGCCAACTTCCGGCTCAGGCTCAAGATTTCTTGCGCCTTGTCGAGAGCGAAGTCGGTGTTCCCATTCGCATTGTCGGTGTCGGCGCCGAGCGCGACGACTACCTGTTGTGGTCGTGACTCGATGATCCCTCGTTACGCCCTTCCCGAAATGTCGGCCGTCTTTAGTGACACGGCCCGCTTCGGGCGCTGGCTCGATATCGAGTTGCTGGCCACCGACGCGCACGTGGCGCTTGGCCTGGTGCCTGCCGCCGATGCCGCACAGTGCCGCGATCGTGCACCGGTCATCGACGACGCTTTTGTACAGGCCGTGCTCGATCGCGAAGCGGTCACCGATCACGATGTCGCGGCATTCGTCGATGTCGTGCAAGCGGCGATTGGTTCCCCAGCCGGTTCATGGATTCATTACGGACTCACCAGCAGCGACGTGGTCGACACTGCTTGGTGCGCCATGTTGCGCGACGCATGCGATTTGCTCATCGATTCGGCTTCTGCCTTGCTCGAGGTTGTGAAGCAACTCGCGATCACGCATCGCGACACGGTGATGATCGGCCGCACCCACGGTGTGCACGCCGAGCCCACAACGTTTGGCATGAAGGTTGCGCTCTGGGCGCTGCAGATCGATCGCGACCGCGAGCGACTTCGTGCCGCCCGTAGTGCAGTAGCTGTGTGCAAGCTCAGCGGTGCCGTCGGCACGTATAGCAATGTCGATCCGTCGGTCGAGGCGTTCGTTGGGGCCAAGCTTGGCCTCACGCCCGTGCCAGCCACTCAGGTGATTGCACGCGATCGCCACGCCGAGTTTTTGTGGGCGTGTGCAGCGGTTGGCGCCACGATGGAAATGATTGCCGTCGAGCTGCGCCACCTGCAGCGCACCGAGGTCCGCGAGGTACAAGAGGGCTTCAAGGTGGGGCAAAAGGGCTCATCGGCGATGCCCCACAAGCGCAATCCGATCTCTGCTGAGACCATTAGCGGTCTGTCGCGGGTTCTGCGAGGCAACCTGCAGGCCGGTATGCAAGACGTAGCGCTGTGGCACGAGCGAGATATCTCGCACAGCTCGGTTGAGCGAATTGTGCTGCCCGACTCGGCGCTATTGGCCCACTATGTGCTCAATCGCATGCGCAAGTTATTGCTCGGTTTGCAGGTCTTCCCGCAGCGAATGATGGACAACCTAGAGGCCAGTCTTGGCCTGGTGTTTAGTCAGCCAGTGTTATTGGCCTTGGTGCAATCGGGTCTCAGTCGTGACGATGCGTATCGCATTGTGCAAGACAACGCCATGCGGGCGTGGGACCAGGGAATTGCTTTTCGCGAACTCCTCGAGCTCGATAGCCGGGTTGCAATCGACGCCGCAACGCTTGATGCAGCGTTCGATGTGCACCGCAGTTTGCGTCACGTAGATCGAGTGTTTGAAGCGCTCGATCGGTTGGTCTGACGGCTCTCGCCGTCACACTGTTTACGAATCGCTGCGGGCGATGTGCGCAGCTTTGAGGACTGCTGCTTCAACACCAATTGCTCGCCAGGCCGCATAGCTAATGCCGTTGCGAGTGCTGTAGGCCTTGGCGACCTTGATGAACTCGGCCTCGAGCTCGGTGATATCCACGGTGTCGCCGCCAGCAGCGAGCTCGGCTTGAAGGTCAAGGCGCTCTTGCACAAGCTTGAGTTCGCGGATGGGATCAGCGTCGAGAATTTCGGCGTCGATTGCGGTCAAACGCTTGGCAATCGAATCGGGAGTGCGCTTGCGTCCGCGCTTGGGCTTTGAGTTGCGCAGCACATCGAGATAGTCGCGTACTGCTCGACCTTCGAAGCGCCCGGCAGCCAAAGCCGCCTTGTGCTCGTCGGTCATTGGTCCTTTGGGTCCACGCTTTGCCATGCAAAACAGTATAGATCTTGTAATCGATACTGCCAAACGAACAATTGTGTCCTTTGTCTCGTACCGTTATTGCCCGCATGGATGCACATGAACTCTTCGAACTCTCTCCCCACGGCGCCGACACATTTGTGGGCATTGGCCCCCAATATCCATGGGGTGGCCTCTATGGCGGGCAGATTGTTGCGCAAGCGCTACGGGCTGCTGCAGCCACTGTTGACCCCGAATTGGTGCCACATTCGCTGCGTGCTTATTTCATTCGGCGGGGCGACCATGCTGAACCCGTGCGTTACGAAGTCGATCGCATTCGTAATGGCCGCAGCTTTTGTACGCGTCGTGTAGTTGCTCGCCAAGCCGTTGGTGCCATCTTGAATCTCGAGGCGTCATTTCAACGCGCCGAGCCATCGGTCGACATCGAAACGGTGGGGATGCCACTCAATTTGCCGTCGCCCGACGAACTCAAACACGACTCATGGTCTGATGTCTTCGATCGCTGCTGGGTGCCATCGCAGCACCTGCCCGCCGACGGCCGCACTGGCGCCGGCCGGTCGGCGGCGTGGCTCAAGGCCAATGGCACGTTGGGCGACGACCCGCTGCTGCACATCTGCACCTTGGCGTACTTGTCTGACGACCTGCCTACCGATGCAGTGGTTCGGGCGCACCCGATGGGTCTTGAGCCCGAAGAAGAACGTCATGGAGCGCAGTTTTCGGCGAGCCTCGATCACACGATGTGGTTTCATCGCCCGGTGAAGGCCGACGAATGGCATCTGCACGACTTCACCTGCCACAGCTTTGTTGGCGGCAGAGGACTTTCCATTGGTCACGTGTTCGCGGCCGACGGCACGCACGTAGCGACCATTGCGCAAGAAGTGTTGATGCGCGACAACCGTTCGAAGTAACAGCGAACGGACACACTAAAGTCCCTGCGTGACCAACGAACTTCCACCACTCGATCCGGCCCGTGCAGCGTTACGCGACCACGTCATTCGTTATTCGGTGAAGCGCGGCGACTTCACGCTGAAGTCGGGCGCGAAGAGTTCGTGGTTTCTCGACACCAAGCAGACCGCCTGCCGTCCCGAAGGCATTGTGCTCGTCGCCGATGTTGCGCTCAGTTTTATTCCGAGCGACGCTGATGCCATTGGTGGCCTCACGATGGGCGCCGATCCGGTGGCGTTCGGTATTGCTGCTGTCGGCGCAACCCGCGGGTTGAGCCTGCGCAGCTTCAGCGTGCGTAAGGAAGCAAAGGACCATGGCATCACTGGTCGGGTTGCTGGCGCGCTCATGCCTGGCGATCGAGTGGTCATCACCGAAGACACCGTCACCCGCGGAACGTCGTTGATGGAAGCGGTCGAGGCCGTGCAAGCATTCGGTGCTATTCCGGTTCTCATCACGGTCATCGTCGATCGTGGCGGCACGTGTGCTGCGATGGCGGCCGAGGCAGGCATTGCGTACGTGCCGATGCTTACTGCCGAAGACCTCGGTTTTGGTTTCGGAACCTGACCAAAGCCTGGTGGCTAGCGATGAGTGGTCACGTTGCCCGGTGTCTACAAATGCTTGACCGGTTGACGCTGTAGCGAGCACCATGCTTCGGCAGGCTGCAATGGAATTCCGAGCAAATATCCTTGCGCCCGATCGCACTTGAGTTCGCGCAATACCTCGAGTTCGGTTGGGTGTTCAACGCCCTCGGCCACCACGGTGTAATCAAATCCGGCTGCGAAGTCGACCACGGCTTGCAACGTGTGCCGGCTCTGTGGCGTGTCGATAAGGCTTGACACGAACTGCCGGTTGAGCTTGACCACATCGATGGGGAACCGATGCAGTTGAGCGAGCGACGAGTACAACGTTCCGAAGTCGTCGATCGCGATCTGCACGCCTATGTCGCGAAGTGCATTGAGTCGATTTCCTGAGCGCTCGGGATTGTCGAGAAACATCGATTCGGTGAGCTCAAGCGTGAGGTTCTCGGGAGCGAGGTGGTGATGTTTCAGCACACGTCCGAGGAACTTCACGAACGTGGAGGCGCTGAGCTGACGGCTCGAGACATTGAAATGCAGACCGATAGGTCGGCCGGCTACGGCCTGCCACGTCGATGCATCGCGGCAAGCAATCTCGAGCATCCGATCTCCGATTGCGGTGATCAGTCCGGCGTCCTCAGCAAGAGCAATGAACTCGTCGGGGGCAACAGCGCCCAAGGTCGCATCGTGCCAGCGCGCGAGTGCCTCAAAGGCCACGACGCGGTCGAACTCGATGTCGAAGATTGGTTGATACGCAACTAAGAGACCGTCGTTGTCGATTGCCTCGCGTAGCGCCCGCTCCATGTTGACGCGGCGTCGCGTCTGGGGGCGGATCATGCCGCCGAAGGTCTCCATGCGGTTACGACCATTGGCCTTCGCCTGAAATACCGCAAGGTCTGCGTTCTGTAGCAACGTGTCGGCGAACCGGCATTCCTCATGCGCGAGAGCGATACCAACCGACGCCGTGACCTGTACGACCTCGCCATCGAAATGAAATGGTGCCTCGATTGCTCCGATGAGACGAGCGGCTTCGAGCACAGCGATATCGGGTCGTTCCATAGCCTCACAAAGAACCACGAACTCACCGCCGTCGAGTCGGGCAATTGCGTCGACCTTGCGGACGGTTTGTTCGATGCGCCGAGCTGTCTCTACGAGCAGCCGATCGCCGGTACGGGTACCGAGGCGGTCATTGACCGACTTGAACCAGTCGATGTTGACCACCAGCAATGACGGCCACACGCCGTTGTGGTCGGCAACGTCGAGAGCATGTTGGAGCGAGTCCATGAAGGCGCTCTTGTTCTTCAGCCCGGTGAGCGGGTCGTGGGTTGCTTCCCATGCCCATCGTGTCTGCTCGGCAACCCGTTGGGTGTTGTCGGTGATGACGACTACAGCGCCCTTTGTGTTGTCGATCGTGGGGCCACCTTCAAATGGCACGATCGCGCAGTCACCCGGAAACGGGGCTCGGCCGTCGGGCCTGAGGTAGATGCCGTCGGCCTGCCACCGATGAGCCTGAAGGATCGCTGCGACATCGTCTTCGTCAAGTAGGCACCTTGTGGAATCGGCGGTGGCTCCAACATTGAGCAGTGTTGCAAGCGAAGAACCAACCAGGCGAGCTCGCGAGCCAAGTAGTCGTGCAGCTTCGGGGTTGGCGGCGTTCACGATGCCGTGCTGATCGACAACGAGCAACGCTGTGTCGACAGCATCGAACACGGCCTGCAGCCGATCACGCTCGAAGGCAAGCTGGCCCTCGGACACGCGTTGCAGCTCGTCGAACAGCTCGCGCATCTCTCGCGATGAGATTTCAAGCGAACGCTCGAGATGCTCTCGGTCGTTGTTGTGCTCGTGGTAGGTCTCCGTAACGCGCTGCAAGAGCGAGCCCCATTGGCTGTCGTTTGGAGTCGCGCCGTCGATGCCGAGACGGCGAAGTTGGCGACCGAGCGTGTCGTTGGTCGTGGGGAGGTGGGTCAAGATGACCTTTCGCCGATCGTGGTGATCGTCATTGTTTGGTTGTGTAGTTCGCATGTGCCGCCCGTGGGTGAGAGCGCTCCATAGCTGTAGAGACCAGCAATTACTGCGTTGGGGGCGAGGCCCTCAACAATGGCCTCAAGCTCCTCTTCGGTTCGTTGTCCCAAAACCATTTGGCGACCGACGCAGCTCACAGCGATGGCGAGTTGCTCGCGTCCCGTGGTGGCCATGACCGCAGCGCGATGCGCACCGTCAACCAATCGTTCGCTTGAGGCACACATCAACTGGGCCATCGAACCTTGAGCAACGTCGCCAGCAAAGCGCAAGCTGCCCGTTTCGATGTCGGTGCCAAGAACGGCGCGCACGGTGGTGTGGCCATCGAGGTCGCTCAGCGACAACGGAAAGCGCAGCGCTGCGGCGGGCAGACCGTCGGCCTTGTCGCCGAGATATTCGCGATACAGCGTGAGCGCAGAGCGATCATCGAGCTCGTAAAGGGTGCTGTGGTAGCTGCGTGTGACGAGTCGTTGCGGACCAAAGATGTCCCACCCGCCGGCGGAGCCGAAGTCGAGCTCTACATGATCGCCAACAAATCCAACAGCGGTGACCCAGCCGTTGCGCGGTTGCCCGTCAGCCAGTACCCAGGTGGTGTCGAATCGTTCGCCGTCGCCCGCGAGGCCACCCGAGATTGGCACCCCGGGCAGCATCTCGCTGATGCCCGTGGCGAGCGATGTGCCGTTCACAGCGAGTCCGTCGGACAGTACGAACACGCCGCGCAGATTCGCATGTTTGAGAGCGGCTCCGAGCTGACGCCCAGCGCGACGGGCACCGCCGGCAGCCTCAACCTCGACTGACGCTGAGAGAACTTGAGTGCGATCGAAGCGAGCGATCACAGCAACCAACGAACCGTCGGCTAATGCGCCACCGCTGATCTGGCCGGCGGTGGAACAACCGACCACCGACTTTCCTGCATACGCTTTGCTGAGTTGCTGAAGGGGTTGGTCCGGATGCGCACCGATGCCGGTGTCTGCAAAGGCCAACACCAATGTGTCTCGATCGTCGGGGTCGGGCAACGGCGATGACCATCCGCTTTGCGTATCCCATGTCAGTGTCTGAGCCTGCACAGCTACCCACCTTCTTTCTCTGAAAGGAGTATCGGCAGGTTGTGGTGCACCTTTAGCGCAAAACAGTGTACGTCCGCGCATTGCGGGCCCGACCGAACGAGCCGCCGAGGGGCACTACCGTGTTGCCAATGGACACCGTCTCCGAACCACCCCTCTTGATCAAGCCACTGTTACGTGGTTGGTCGCATGTGGTCGCCCTCGGTGTCTTGCTGCTTCTTGGATCGTTACTGATTACCCGAGCCGCCGATACGGCGCGCGGGCCAGGCTTGATGGTGATCTACGTTCTGGGCACGGCAGCGATGTTTGGCGTGTCGGCCGCGTACCACCGCCTGCGTTGGACTCCTCGAGTGCGAGTGCTGATGTCGAAACTCGACCACTGCACGATCTTCCTTGCGATTGCCGGCGCGTACACACCGGTTGCCGTCGT
>CANNMD010000021.1 GCA_947505655.1 Acidimicrobiaceae bacterium
CCACCACCACCACCGCCACCGATGGGCTGAGCCAGTAGAAGACGGAGAAAACGACTGAGGGTCCCGAGCCTGCGCTCGGGACCCTCTCAGATTGTCGAACGATGGCAACGGGTCAGCGAAGGCTGGCCACGATCTCGGCCATCAAGTCGCCCGCTTCGGTTGGGTTCAGACCGATGCGCACACCCGCTGCTGCGAGTGCGTCCATCTTGCCCTGAGCCGTGCCCTTACCGCCGCTGACGATGGCGCCAGCGTGGCCCATCTTCTTGCCGGCGGGCGCCGTAACGCCTGCAATGTAGGCGCTCATTGGCTTGGTGACATTGGCCTTGATGAACTCGGCTGCCTCTTCTTCGGCTGAGCCACCGATCTCGCCGATCATGATGATCGCGTGAGTTTCGGGGTCGTCCTGGAACTGGCTGAGGCAATCGATGAAGTTGGTGCCGGGCACAGGGTCGCCACCGATGCCCACGCACGTGGACACGCCGATGCCGCGCTGCTTGAGCTCGTAGAGCGCCTGATACGTGAGCGTGCCCGACCGCGACACGATGCCCACGTTGGGGCCCGAAGCGCTGGGCAGTTCGGCGATCTCGCCGGCCGTGATGCCGATGTTGCATTTGCCGGGGCTGATGATGCCTGGGCAGTTAGGACCGAGCAAACGGGTGCCGGGGAAGTCGCGAAGGAGCGTGTTGTACACGCGGGCTTCGTCTTGGGCAGGAATGCCCTCGGTGATGCACACCACGAAACGCACGCCTGCGGCGGCCGCTTCGAGAATGGCAGCCGAAGCTGCCTTGGGTGGCACGGCGATGAACGATGCGTCGGCGCCGGTGGCGGCAACAGCGTCGGCAACGCTGTCGAACACTGGAATGCCTTCGACATCGAGGCCGCCCTTACCGGGGGTGACGCCGCCAACAACCTGAGTGCCGTAGGCCCGGTTGCGCAGGCCGTGGTACTTGCCCTGCCCACCCGTGAGACCCTGCACGATGACCCTGGTGTTCTGATCAACAAAAATTGCCATGACTCAGCCTCAGTTCGCGTTTGCGATTGCTACGGCCGCACGAGCGGCTTCCAACATGGTGGGTTTGCTCTGCAGCACGCTCTCGGGGATGCCGGCGCTGAGCAAGATCTGGCGGCCTTCCTCGGCATTGGTGCCATCGAGACGAATCACGATCGGTGCCCGCAACGAAACCCGGTTGAGGGCCTCGACGATTCCCTTGGCCACTTCTTCGCCACGGGTGATGCCGCCGAAGATGTTGATGAGAATGCTCTTTACGCTCTGGTCGTAGTTGATGACCTCGAGCGCTGCCGACATCAGGTCGGCATTGGCGCCGCCGCCGATGTCGAGGAAGTTGGCTGCTGAACCACCGACTTGGTTGACCACGTCGAGCGTGCTCATCGCCAGACCGGCGCCGTTGGCGATGATGCCAACTGAACCTTGCAAGCCGATGTACTGCAGGCCCTTTTCGCGCGCCAACAGTTCGCGCTCGTCGAGCACTTCGGTTTCGCGATACTCAGCCCACTCGGGGTGGCGGAACTCGGCGTTGTTGTCGAGGCTCACCTTTGCATCGAGCGCATGAATCTCGCCGGTTGGCTTGAGAATCAGCGGGTTGATCTCGGCGAGGTCGCAGTCGCCCTCGGTGAAGCAGCGGTACAGCTTCACGAGAATCGAGGCGACGCCTTCGACTGACTGGGCTGGCATACGTGCGTCAATTGCGGCCTGACGAGCCCACTCGAGGGTGATGCCATCGACTGGATCGATGTGGCGCAACAGAATCGCATCGGGGTTGGTCTCGGCAACCGCTTCGATCTCGACGCCGCCTTCGACCGACAACATCAACAGATGCTTCTTGGCGGCACGATCGAGCGTGAAGCTGGCGTAGTACTCCTCGGCGATGTCGCTGGCGTACTCGACCCACACGCGCTCGACGAGATGACCCTTGATGTCCATGCCCAAGATGTTTGCGGCATGCAGGCGAACTTCGTCTTCGTTGTTGGCCAGCTTGATGCCGCCAGCCTTACCGCGGCCGCCAACTTGAACCTGTGCCTTCACAACCACCGGATAACCGGCTGCGGCTGCCTGCACAACGGCTTCTTCCACGGTGTCGGCGATACCGCCGGGGCTCACCGGGATGTCGAAGCGGGCGAAGTACTGCTTTCCCTGATATTCGAAGAGATCCAAGGTCAGTCCTCTCTATTGTCGAGTTCGGTTTCGAGCCATGCAGCAATGCCCTTGAGCGAGCTGCCTGGTCCAAAGATTTGAGCAACGCCCTGCTCGCGCAAGGCGCGGGCATCAGCGTCGGGGATGACGCCGCCACCAAAGACGAGTGCATCGCCGAGGTCGCGTTTGCGAAGTTCTTCCATCACACGTGGAAACAGCGTGAGGTGCGCTCCGCTGAGCAGCGACAGGCCCACAGCGTCGACATCTTCTTGCAGGGCCGTCTCGGCGATCTGCTCAGGGGTTTGATGCAACCCCGTGTAGATCACTTCGAAACCATGATCGCGAAGGGCGCGCGTGATGGTCTTCGCGCCCCGATCATGCCCATCGAGGCCGGGCTTGGCAACAACAACACGGTAGGTCCGCTTCACGAGTATCGAACCCTAGGCGCACTCAACCCATTTGTCACAACCGACGACACCGGAACGTGCAATGAGTATCCCGAACGCCGATCGGGCAGACTTGCCGGGATGCGCCGTCCACAGCTTCGATCACCATTCGCCCGAGCCGTTGTACCTGTGCTCGGGGGCCTTGCGTTTTTTGCCGTGCTCGGCCTTTTCCTGTGGGGCATCGCCGTTTTTATCTCGCACAACAGCAGCACCACAGCAAGCGGTTTTGCACCGAGTGTCTTCGAGGCGGGCAATACAGCTTCGTTAGCCCGAGTCGTTGACGACGGCGGTTCCTTGATCCTGCCCGACCTGTTGAACTCAAGCGGTCGCCTCACCATCGTGCTCGATCACACCGGCGATGTCGAGAAGTCCAACTGGACCATCAGCATGGCCTATCCCGGCGATCGCGACGTGAACTGCAAAATCACCCAAATCAAAAAGACTCACCGGTTCACCGATTGCGAAGGCCGCACGTTGGGCGTAGCCGATCTCGCTGTACCGCCGAGCGGTGTGAAGCTCATTGTGTGGCCAGATG
The DNA here is from genome assembly GCA_947505655.1 of Acidimicrobiaceae bacterium. Lineage (GTDB taxonomy): Bacteria > Actinomycetota > Acidimicrobiia > Acidimicrobiales > Ilumatobacteraceae > WLMZ01. Next base: position 3,134 of record CANNMD010000021.1, read on the forward strand.
GTCGGCTCACCATCAGCTTGAGAACGGCCGAAAGCGCCGCAACGAGCCCGACAAACGCCTAGCGCTTAACGGCGGGCGGGCACGGCTTCGAGCAAACGCCGAGCGAACTCTTCGGCGTTGCGATCGAGATGGCGGCGGTTCATCGCCAAGCCACCAATCACATCGGCGCCAACGCCCGAGATGATGCGGGTCATCTTGTCGAGGGTGCCTGCCGGATTGAGCGCAAAGGTACAAAACACTGCGGCCTGCTTGCCGCGCATCGCCGGGAGCTGGCTCAGCAACGCAGCACCGGCCGGAGCTTGCCCGACCACAAAAAGTCCGTGGGTCCATGTTCCGACGAGCACGATGTCGGCTTCTTGGATACTGGCGTGGTCTGGGTCGCGCACCTTCGATAATCCGGTGATGTCCCACTTGGCCTGCTGCAGGTTTGCTGCCACAAGCTCGGCTGCCTTCCACGTGTTACCCGTGAGGCTCTCAACAAGAATCGCTGCCTTCATGACTACAGATTCAAGCACGTTCGCGGGCCTGAGTCGCGAAGTGGCGGCGTACACGCCCGTGAAGGGCGTGAGCGCCGCAAGTTCGCCGCCGACTTACGTCTCGCGCGCCCGGATGATGTCGAGCACCTGCTTTCGCACCCGGGCCTTCGACCGAATGTGCCGATCGCCCACGTAAACGACCATCCAGCCCTGCGCACCGAGCGAATGCTCGCGAGCCTCATCATGGTGGATTGCCTCAGATCCGAAGTGGAACTGTCGGCTGTGCGCCTCGATTGCCAATTTCACCCGAGGCACCGCGAAATCGACGCGCGCCACAAACTGCCCCGAATCGGCAGTGACCGTGTGCTGACGGACCAAACCTTCGATACCCCGCAGGCATGCCTCGAGCCGCAACTCAAGGGTCGACTCCGTTGGCCGCCGATGACGCTCGGCCTCGTCGAGCAACGTCAGCAGAACGCGGGTGCCGCTCTGGCCCGGTCGGTGCAGACGCTCGGCTGTTTCGCGTACCCACAGCAGGTTCGCGCCTCGACGCCAGGCAGATTCGAACGCCGTGCGAACCCGATCGATCGGATCGACGGCGCCCAGGTCAGCCAACGTGCGGGCAACTCCGGTGCAGCGGATGTTGTCGATGCGTACCGCGTCGCAGCCCGGAACGAGCGATTGATGTTGCTGAGCAAACGATGCGATGACTGGGCGCCAATTCGGAACGATGACTTCGATCGGCCGGCGCGCATATCCATCGAATCCGTGCAGCGCTGCCGCTGAACGATGGCTGGCGATTCCCGCCTGCGACGAAGCAAGCGTGGCGACGGTGAGTCGCTGCTCCCACGTGGGCACGGATCCAACGACGATCAGCACACCGGGCAGCGGCTCAAGCAGGTGCCCCGACGACTTCAGCCGAGCAACAACTTTGTTGGAGATCCCAAGTTCGGCAGCCTGCTTGCGGGTAACCGCGCCGTGGCGAGAAGCTGCAAACTCACCTACGGCACCCCATTGGGCGCAGGCGAACATGTGTGAAGGCTATGCAGCATGTGCTGAGATCACGACACCCGTCGCGAAGTGGCGGCGTACACGCCCGTGAAGGGCGTGAGCGCCGCAAGTTCGCCGCCGGCTTACAGCAGGTCGGCGAGGGCCGCTTCGAGCTTGGCCACGCGTTCTTCGAGTTGCGCCACCCGATCGACCACGCTGCCGGCAAGACCCGATGCCGTGATGGCGGCGGGCGCCGCCGATTGCTCGGCCTCTTCGGCGACTAGCTGCTGCCACCGTTGCTCTTTTTGTCCGTGCTGACGCTCGATGAGCTGCACCAACTGACGCTCGGCAAGTTGATGGAGGCACGTGTCGACATCGGCCACGTTGTCGAAGTTGTGCAACCGTTCGGTACGCGTACGAAGTTCGGCCGCGGTCTGTGGGCCGCGCACTAGCAGCACCCCCATCACGGCGGCATCGGCTGCCTCGAGGGCGAACTTCTCGTCGAATACTTGGCGAACCCGAACGACCCCGCGACCATGCGTGGGATGCACGATGCGCGCACAGCCCTGAGCCTTGAGGGTGCTCACGGCAGCATCGACCTCGTGTTCGTCGAGCGTCATGACGGGATCACGCGATGACGACTGGTTGCACGCCAACACCAGCGAGTTCATCGACAACGGATACTGATCGGGAACGGTGCGTTCTTTTTCGATCAGACAACCAAGCACGCGGCCTTCGATGACAGAGAACATGGGTGCAAGCTACCCCTGTTGTGGCTCGCGATCGGGACGATTGCGACGCCACTGTTGCCACTCGCCCACACGCGGCGAGCCATCGGCGCGATGACCCGACTTGGCGGTATGCACGCGTTGGCTGGTGTAGATGCTTCGGTGGCCGCTGAATGCGTAGGCAATGACGCAGCCCACGGCGATGGGAGCAAACGCTGCCCCGCCAAACAGTTCGACGCCCATGATGGCGCAAGCAATCGGCGTGTTCGCGGCCCCAGCAAACACGGCGCAGAAACCAACCGCCGCAAGCAGTTGGCCATCGAGCCCGAGGGGCAGTGCAAGTGCCGAACCAAGTGTGGCGCCCATCATGAACAGCGGCGTGACCTCACCGCCGATGAAGCCGCTGCCGATGGCGATGACCGTGAACAGCAACTTGAGCGCGAACACCGCGAAGCCGAGATGGTCGCCGTGCAGCGCCTGCGCGGTGAGGGGCGACGACAGGCCCTGATAGTCGTGACCAAACAACAGCACAAGTGCGATGGTTGCCGTGCCGCCGATGAATGGCCGCAGCGGCGCCCACGGCACGCGCCGCGCCAGCATCGCTTTGAGGCTGTGCACCCACGACGAATAGGCAGCGCCAACAAGGCCGAACAACAGGCTGGCCACGGCCACTCGAAGCAGAACCGAGGCGGTGACATGGGGGCTGAGCGCATCGAACAGTGAGTGCTTGGCGCCGAGCGCACGCAGCACCCGGTCGCCAACGAGTGACGCGGTGAGCGCGGGAACCAGCGCCTCGAACCGCATGCGCCCGATGGACTGCACCTCGAGCGCAAACACTGCGCCCGCTACCGGAACCCCAAACACGGCGCCAAAGCCGCCCGCCAGCGACGCAATGAGCATGACCCGGCGATCGGCCGCCGAAAGCCGAATGACCCGCGCCAACGCATCGGACAAGCTGCCCGACATCTGCAACGCCGTGCCCTCGCGCCCAGCGGAAGCACCAAACAAATGCGAGAGCCATGTGCCCACAAGCACCATCGGCGCCATGCGTTGCGGCACCCACGCGGTGGGCTCGTGTATCTCGTCGAGCAACAAGTTGTTGCCCTCGCGAGAGCGACCGCCGAAGTAGTGGTAGACGACCCCGATTACGAGGCCCACCACTGGCAACAGATAGACCAACCACTGCCGGCCGTCTTCGCGCCAATGCGTGACACGCTCGAGGCCGTCGAGGAAAACCCACGATGCAGCGCCAGCCAATGCACCCGAGAGTGCGCCCAACATCGCCCAGCGCGCGAGACGCACCAGCAATGACATCTGCTCGGTTGCGTAGCTGCGCCAGCGAATGAGGGCCGTGTCCATAGGGTTGTTCTACAACTTCTTCAGCGGTGCCCAGGCGAGGGCGAGATGTTTCGTGCCCACGTCGCGGAATCGGATGGTTGCCTCGGCCTTTTCGCCGCTGCCTTCGATGTTGATGATGACACCCTCGCCGAATGACGGATGCTCGACATCGTCGCCCACGCGCAGCGCCAACAACTGCGAATTGGCGGGCTGCGGGGCCAAGCGCTTGCCAGCGTTGATAGCGGCATCGACTACGCGCTCGCGATGGGCTTCGGCGGCCTCGCGGCTGTGCGAATCGCCCGAGTCGCCCGAGCGCGATCGGTAGGCGCCAGCGCCCGCGTATGAGCCTGAACCTGATCCGGAGTCGCGATCTCGGTAACTCTGTCGGCCATACGAGCTGCGCCCTGCGACGTTGCCTTTTTGCTCTTGCAGTTCGGGCGGGATCTCGTCGAGGAAGCGCGACGACGGGTTGTACTGCGTGCTGCCAAACAGGCTGCGGCTCCAGGCGTGCGACACATGCAGTTTCTGTTGGGCGCGGGTGATGCCCACATAGGCAAGGCGCCGCTCTTCTTCGAGTTCGTCGGGGTCGCTCTGCGCACGCACGTGAGGGAAGATGCCTTCTTCCATGCCCACCAAGAACACGTATGGAAACTCCAACCCCTTGGCCGCATGCAGGGTCATCATCACAATGCGATTGTCATCGTCGAGCTCGTCGGTGTCGGCCACCAGCGACACCTGCTCAAGAAACTCATCGACCCGGGTGAACTCGCGAGCCGACCCAATGAGCTCGCCAATGTTCTCAAGGCGACCGGCTGCCTCGACTGAACTCTCGGCTTCGAGCTCGGCGAGATAGCCACTTTGATCGAGCGCTGCTTGCAACACATCGGCAGGCGAACCATCGAGCATGTGGGCGAGCGAATCGAGCAAGGCTGCGAACGAAGCAACCCCGCGCGCCGCGCCGCCACCAAGACCGGCCTCGTCGGCGTGACGCATTGCGTCGATGAAACCGTCGCCGGTCTCGCGTGCCCACGCATCGAGCTTGCCAACACTGGTGTCGCCAATGCCCCGCTTGGGCACGTTGAGCACACGCTTGATGCTGACTTCGTCGGCCGGATTCACGATGGCTCGCAAATACGCCATTGCGTCTTTGATTTCGCGCCGATCGTAAAAGCGCGTGCCACCCACCACCTTGTAGGGAATGCCCTGGCGCATCAGCGCTTCTTCGACAACACGGCTTTGCGCATTGGTGCGGTAAAAGATGGCGATCTCTTTCCACATCACGGCTTGGTTGTCGTGAACATCGGTGGCAGTGCGCGCCACCCACATCGCCTCATCGCCTTCGTCGTCGGCGTGATAACGGGTGATGGTCTCACCCCGGCCAAGCTCGCTCCACAAGGTCTTGAGCTTGCGCGCTGGGTTGTTGGCGATGACCGAGTTCGCAGCATCGAGAATGATCTGCGTGCTGCGGTAGTTCTGGTTGAGCACGATGGTGGTCACGTCTTCGAAGGCTTCTTCGAACTGCAAGATGTTGCGCAGATCGGCGCCACGAAAGCGGTACACCGACTGGTCTTGATCGCCCACAACAGTGACGTTTTGATGCAACGCACCGAGCATCAAAACGATCTGGTTCTGCGCCGTGTTGGTGTCTTGATACTCGTCGATGAGGATGTGCAGAAAGCGCTCTTGGTACTGATTCAGCACTTCGGGATGTTGACGAAAGAGCAACACCACATTGGTGAGCAGATCGTCGAAATCCATTGCGCCGGCCTTGTGCAGCCGCACCTGATAATCGCGGTAGATCTCGGCGTTCTTGCGATCTAAGGGCGTGGCCGCTGTAGTGAGCGCGTCGCCGGGGAACATGAGCTCGTTCTTCCACTTGCTGATCACGTTGTGAACGCCGCGCGGCGTAAACCGTTTCGAGTCGAGCGCCAGATCGCGAATGACGTAACCGGTGAGGCGCTGCGCATCGCTTTGGTCATAAATGCTGAACGACCGCGGGTAGCCGAGCAGATCGGCGTGTGCACGCAGGATTCGCACGCACGCAGCGTGGAACGTGCTGACCCACATGTTCTTTGCTGCCGGGCCGACAAGATTGCCGACCCGCTCTTTCATCTCGCCGGCAGCCTTGTTGGTAAACGTGATGGCCAAGATGCGTTGCGGATGCACGCCTTCGCTATCGATGAGATGCGCGATGCGATGGGTGAGCACGCGGGTCTTGCCCGAGCCGGCACCTGCCACCACAAGCAACGGCCCGCCGGTATGCACGACAGCGTCGAGCTGATCGGAGTTGAGTCCGGTGAGTAGTGAAGTTGGGGAATCGTCATCGAACAGCGACATGGCTCACCCATCCTAGAGATGGGGTGTCGCATGCACAGGATGGGTCAACGAATGATGCGCACCGGCAGCTGTCGAGGTCCGCGAACTTGGCCAACGCTCCAGGTGATGGCGTCGGCGTCGGCAAGCTCGAAGTTGGGGAAGTGAGCAAGGAACTCTTCGACCGCGATGCGCAGCTCGAGCCGAGCGAGGTTCGAGCCGAGACAGCGATGAATGCCGAGACCAAACGCTGCGTGACGGTTCTCTTCACGGTCGATGAGCACTTCGTCGGCACGGTCGAACGCGAGCGGGTCTACGTTGGCCGCGGGGAATGGAAGCAGAACCCACTCGTCGACCTTCATCGGACATCCACCGATCTCGACATCTTCTTTCACCATGCGCGCCATCGTGACGGGTGCGTACGCACGCAGCAGTTCTTCGATGGCGGTGGGAATGAGGTCGGGCTCGGCCAAGAGGCGCTCGCGATCGGCGGGCGTTGCTGCAAGGTGCATCAGGCTGGAGCCAATGGCGCTCCACGTGGTGTCGATGCCGGCCACAAGCAACAGCACCATGCTGCCGCGCACATGACCCTCGGTGAGCGGCTCGCCACCGATTTCGGCGTTGAGCAAGAAGCTGGTGAGGTCGTCGCGAGGGTTGGCGACATGGCTAGCGATCTGCTCATCGAGATACGCAGCCAGACGACCAAAGGCCATGATGCGCTGCTCCATGTCGATGTTGACGCCCTCGAGCACATCGTGCACGAACCCGCGGAACAAATCGGCGTCTTCCAATGGGAAGCCAAGCATGAGCGCGATCACGTTGACCGGAATGTGCTGTGCGTATTGAATGGCGGCATCGACCACATCGGCATCGCCCATGTCGGCCAACAGGCGCCGACACAACTCGCGAATGTCTTTCTCGAGCGGCTCGATCACCTTTGGAGAAAACGCTGGCAACAGCAACCGACGTGCCTCGTGATGAAACGGGGGGTCGCTTGAAATGGGGGGCGCGTTGCCGATTGGGCTTTGGGCGATGGGCAGAAACGGCGACACCACGACCGAGCGGGAGGTGAAGTGCTCGGTGTCGTAGGCAATCTGCGTGACGAGTTCGTGGGTCACCGGCAACCATGTGCCGTTGTAACGATCGGTGTGCGCAACGGGGCACTGCTCGCGCAGTTGAGCCCATATCTCGGGCGCATGGGCGTTGTATTCGGGATCTGCGTGATCGAAATCGGTCGCCCAGTCGGTGACCGGACCATAAATGGAAGTCATGACACGACTGTATGCCGGTTAAATCAACGAATGGCCAACCAACCGCTCGCAATTTTGTTGCCACCATCCGAGGGCAAAGCGTCGGGTGGAGGCAAGACCTTGTGGAGTCCAGCCGATGGCCAGTTCGGTGCCGCGCTTGGCGCTCAGCGGCAATTATTGGTCGAGGCGCTCGCTGCGGCACATGGTGGCGACGAGAAACTGCTCGGCGTTGGCGGCAAGCATCTGGCCGCTGCGCTGCAGGCGAACAGCGCTCTCGCCGCGGCCCCGGCGCTACCCGCATCGATTCGCTACACCGGCGTTGTGTGGGATCACCTCGACCTGAGTTCGCTACCCGCAGCCGACCAACGTCGGGCGGCGCGCAGCGTGTTCGTGATCTCGGGCTTGCTCGGAGTTGTCGCGGCCGGCGAGCCAACGCCCGAGTACCGGCTCAAGATGGGCGCTCGGCTCGCAGGCTTCGGGGTGTTGAGCACCTGGTGGCGCAACGACCTGAGCGACGCGCTCAACGAGGTGATCGCCAAACGTGTGGTCATCGACCTACTCCCCAACGAACATCGCGCTGCATGGACACCGACTCCCGATCGCTACCGCGAAGGAGTTCGAGTGGGCTTCATTGAGCGCGACGGCAAGGTGGCCGGGCATGACGCAAAAGCAGCCAAGGGCATGCTTGCTCGCCACATTCTCACCACCGGCGGCGACGCAATCGCGGCGCTGCGAACCTGGCGCCACCACCGTTTCGACCTCGACATCGCCGAACTTGGCTGAGCTCAACCGGCGTGTGCCACCTTGGCGAGCCACTGGTTGAGTTGACGCAGCGCACCTCCGGTAGAGGCATACATTCGCTTCTCTGCATCCCAAGCGTCGGTGACGCTGAGCATGCGCGCTGCGAGATCGGGCCGCTCGAGCAATGCGCCCAGCGGTGTTCGTTGCACGAGGATCGTGAACACAATCGCATCGGTTTGCGGAAGCCGCCGCAACGTCTGACGCTCGCTTCGGATCCACATCGGTGATCCGTCGGCTTCGATAAGCAGACCGGCATTTGGAGTGCCTGCGTTCTCGAGACCGCCACGTTCGATGAGATCGAGTCGTGGCGTCGGCGCAACGATCCAGTTGCGCCGCCACACCGGACGGTCCACTCTGAGCCGGTCGTGCAGGCGATCGACCTTCGCGCTCAACTCGTCTTCGTAGTGGGCCACGGGTCCGTGCACACCAGCGAGCGACCTGCCCACTTTGTCGGCGATGCACCAGTGCGTAGGGAAGCACACTGCACCCGCCGTGAGCACCCACTCGCCATTGATCTTCTGTAAGACCGCGAGGTCTTCCTGCACCAGACGCGCCGCCTCGATAAGCGGATGAGTGTCACCCGAAGGTGCAGCGATCTCGACGCCATGGGCAGCCAACCATGCCTGCACCTCGGCGAGTACTTCGGCCCCAGCCGCTTCGGTACCCGGCATCGCCGCAAACACTGCCGACCGATCTGCGTCAAGCAACGCAGCCTTTTGAGCGAGATAGAAATCGCACTCGTCGTTGACAACAAGCCATTGATCAAGCTTGAGAGCGCGTGTTCCCATCGCCAAATATGGCGGCCCCGGCTCGAGCCACAGCTCATCGAGCCAATCGGTCACGCAGGATTCTCCTGAGCCACTGCGCGCTGCATGCGCTCGATGGGGGCTTGGCCGTAATCGGGGTGGGTGAGGATCCAAAACTGGTCGGCTTTGATTGCGCCGACAACTTGCATTGCCACGTCTTCGGGCGAGATTCCGTTCTCGACACCGTCGCGGAGAATCTGATCCATGAACTGACCGATGGGGTTCGCGGTGGCGGCGGGCTTGTCGCCGAGGCGATCGGCCCATGTCATCTGCGCCATCAATTCGGTGCGCACGAAACCCGGGCACAACACCGACACGCTGACCGGCGAACCAGTGCCCTTGAGTTCAAGGAAGAGTCCCTCGCTGAGCGCCACCACGCCATGCTTGGTCACGTTGTACGGAGCCGCACCGGGCATGGCTACGAGGCCGGCCATCGAGGCCGTGTTCACAATGTGCCCCTCGGCCTGTTCTTGCATGATTGGCAAGAAGGCGCGGATGCCGTGGATGACGCCGTACAGGTTGATGCCAACGACCCAATCCCACACGCTCATCGGCCCGGTCCACGGGTCGCCCGTGCCTACGACGCCAGCGTTATTGCACAGCACATGCGCGGCGCCATACCGCTCGAGCGTGCGCTGCGCGAGTGACTGCACCGACTCTTCGAGAGCCGTGTCGCACACCACCGGGAAGACATCGCCGCCCGCCTCGGATAGTTGCGCTTCGACCGAGCGCAGACGCACTTCGTCGATATCGGCAAGCACCACTTTCATGCCCTCGGCAACGAACTGTTCGGCAATTGACTTGCCGATACCACTACCCGCACCTGTGACTACTGCAACCTTGCCGACGAGATTTTCCATGTACGTCACACTATGCACCTATGCCGTACGGTTGGCCAGATGGACGCTCTCACCGCACGTAAGACCTGGCGCAGCATGGAAGCTGTTCACGGGATGATCTATTTCACCCCCGACGCCCCGCCCGCATACGCCGCCGTCGGAGTCACCAAGAACCGCATGGGCTACTTCGCGTCGCGTGTTGCAGCAATGGGAGCCGTGCCGGTCGAAGTGGTCATGGCCACCTTTTACAACTTTCATCCGGGCCTCGTTCGGGCGAGCATGCACGATGCGTGGACCGTCACCACACCAGAGGCGATGCTGAGCGCTCGGCTCAACGCCGTGAACACATCACTCACGCGAGCCTTCGGGCCCGAGGTACTCAACTCTGCCGAACTCGCCGAAGCGGCCGGCCTCACGCGTCGCGCTGCGCTCATTGCGTGCGAGCACCCTGAGGGCCGACCATTGTTCGCCGCGCATGCTTCGCTGCCGTGGCCCACCGAACCTCATCTCGAGCTGTTCCACGGCCAGACCTTGCTACGCGAGTTCCGCGGCGATGGCCACATCGCTGCGCTCATGCTCGAAGGGCTCAGCGGCCTCGAAGCCTTGATCTCGCACGCAGCAAGTGGCGATGTACCTGCCGCCGCGCTCAAGGCCACCCGCTCATGGAGCGATGCCGAGTGGGACGCCGGTGTGCAGGCAATGGCCGCACGCGGCCTCGTGAATCCCGACGGATCCTTCACCGATACGGGCCGCGCCCAACGCCAATGGATCGAAGACCGAACCGACCAAAGCGCCCTCGCTCCCTATCTCGAAATCGGCGACGACGCTGCGCTGACCTTGCGCGGCACCGGCAAGAAGCTCACCGAACTCGTGATGGCCGCCGGACTTCTTACCTTCGATCCTCGCCGTCTCGTAGACGCTGATTGACCCGACCGCACTATCGTGTCGGTCGATGGCGCATCGATATCTGTGGACCCCACTACAACTCGGACCCGTGTCCACACTGAACCGCATTGTGTTCAGCGCGCATCTCACCAACTACGCGCTCGACGGCAAACCCACTGAGCAACACGCTGCGTATTACGCCGCGCGCGCTGCAGGTGGAACGGGCCTGATCATCACCGAGGAACACTCGACCCACCCCACCGACTGGCCGTACGAGAAGCTCATCCACGGTTTCCACCGCGATGTCATCCCCGGCTACCGCAAGATCACCGACGCCGTGCATCGCCACCGCACGCCGATCTTTGCTCAGATCAACCACAACGGTGGGCAGGCCAGCAGCATGTTCAGCCGGCTTCCGGTGTGGGCCCCATCGCCTGTGGCCGATCCGTTGTTCCGCGAGGTCCCCAAGGCCGTGTCGCTCGCCGAGATCGATGAGATCGTTGCTGGCTACGCGCTGGTGGCCGAGCATTGCGCCGAGGGCGGCTTCGACGGCATCGAACTGCAGTGCAGCCACTCGTCCATCGTGCGTGGATTCCTGTCGCCCGCCACCAACAAGCGCACCGACGACTATGGCGGCTCGTTGCAAAACCGGGCGCGCCTCTTGGTCGACATCGTGCATGCCGTTCGTCGTGTCATCGGTAATCGCCTCGCACTCGGCGTGCGCATCTGCGGCGACGAACTCATCGACGGCGGCACCACCATCGATGAAGCCGTGCAGATCGCGCAGATCGTCGAAGCAACCGGTCAAGTCGATTACATCAACACCTCCATTGGTGTCGCTACGGCAAGCCTGTTCATGATCGAAGCGAGCATGCACATTCCGCCCGGCTACGCGATGTTCATCCCCAGCGCCATTCGTAAAGCGGTAGATCTGCCCGTGGTGGGTGTCGGGCGCTTCAAGGATCCGCTGCAAGCCGAGCGGGCCTTGGCCGAGGGCCACTGCGATCTCGTGGGCATTGTGCGCGGTCAGATCGCCGATGCCGACTTCGCGGCAAAGGCCCGCGCCGGATCGAGCGACGAAACGCGTCTGTGCCTGAGCTGCAATCAGGAATGCGTCGGCCGGATGGGCATGAACCGTTGGCTCGGATGCATCGAGAATCCACGCACGGGTCGCGAAGCCGAATACGTGCGGCGCGAGCTCAGTGACAACAAGATCGCTGTCACGCTCGGGCGTTCGTCAGTCGCTGCGCGCAAGCAAGTGATGGTCGTTGGCGCCGGCCCCGGCGGGCTTCAGGCCGCCATCTCAGCGGCACGCGCGGGCCATCAGGTAACCGTCTACGAAAAGCAAGCAGAGGCTGGCGGCCAGGTGCGCCTCGCCGCAAGCGTTCCGAATCGCGCCGAGTTCGGCGACATGATTCGCAACCAACTCACCGAATGCCGACGTCTTGGCGTGGCCATTGAATACGACGTTGGGGTCTGGCCTGGCATTGTCGACGAGCGCAAGCCCGATCATGTGATCGTGGCTACCGGCGCAGAGCCAAACCGACCGTGGTGGGTTCCAGCCGACGCCGCAAACGTGTGCGATGTGCGTGACGTGCTCGAGGGCACGGCCGAACCATTTGGCAACGTCGTCGTTATCGACGAGATCGGTTTTCACCACGCCACTTCGGTGGGCGAACTGCTGGCCGACCGCGGCTGCAACGTAGAGATCATCACCAACGGCATGGTCGTTGGGCAAGATCTTGGCATCACCCTCGACATGGAGAACTGGTGGGTGCGGGCAAGCGCTAAGTCGATTGCGCAAACCACCGATCTCGTGCCGATGGGCTTCGAAGGCACAACGCTGAACCTGTTGCATCACCCCACCGGCTCGCAGGTGACCCGCACCCCCGACTGGGTGGTGTTGGCAGTGCCGCCGAACCCCGTTGAGTGGCTCTACAAGGCTCTCAAAGATGCAGGCGTCAGCGTGCAACGAGTGGGCGATTGCCTTGCGCCACGACGTGCGCACGCGGCAGTTGTCGACGGCGAACGGGCCGGCGCAGCGATCTAGGCGTTGTTCTCTACGCCGGACGAGCGCGAGGCCCGCGGTACTGATCGTGCGTGTGATCATCGTGCTCGCGCCGCCACGGCAGTTCGGCGAGAAACAGCGCCGCAGCCGGGTGTGGATCCATCACGCGCTCGAGGCCTAGCGGCGGAGTTGGCGCGACGCGCTGATCGCCACGCGCCTGACATTCGGAGCACCAGTAGAGCAAGCGGTGCATTTCGCCGATGCGCTTCACGCGGATGGTGTCGCCGCAAATCTCGCAGCGTTGACCATTGCGGCCATACACCGACAGACCGTTGTGGTGGTGCGATTCGGCTGGCGCAAATGGGGACTTGCGATCGGTGATACCAGCGCGCATCATTCGGGCGATTGTCTGCACCAACTTGCGGGCATCGTCTTCGGTGATCGAACCAGCGGTGGCGAACGGGCTCAGCCCAATGTCCCACAGCGCTTCGCATCGGTACACATTGCCCACGCCACTGGCCACGTGTTGATCGAGCAGTACTTCGGCAATCGGGGCCGACGGGTCGGCGTAATCGAGGATGCGCCGAACGCAGTCTTCGAGGTTCGCGTTGGGGTGCAACAGATCGGGGCCCAGCCCGCCCGAGCCAGGGTGACGATGGCGATCGAACTGACGGAAGGTCTCGACGACTGGAGCGTTGAAACACACCGCCGCCCAATCGGCAACTTCGATGCACACGCGCAGTTGTTTGGTGGGCTTATGCCAGTGCTCGCCGACCCGGTACAGACGCCACGAGCCCGTGAGCCGATGCTGTGTGTGCAAGGTGAGTCCGTCGTCCCACACAATCTCGAGGTGCCTGCCGTAGATGTGCACCTGTTCGATGACGCGACCGGCGACAGGCGTGGGACCAGACAACTTTGGCGCGGAGAAACCGACAGTTGGCTTACCGACCAACGCGGTTCGCAACGCCGTGGCGGTGCGATGGGCTGTATCACCATCGAGCACGCAACGCACAATAGTGCGCCTTTCGACACCCCTGAGGTGATACCCGATTGTGATCGCACCTAGGGTGAGTCAGTGATCGACAACCAACTGCCTGGCGACGAAGAATCAATCGATGAGATCGTTGAGCAGCACGAAGAGCTCGGTCCCATCGATCCCATCGATCCAACGAACGACAACATGGTCGAGACGGCGCGGCAGCGCTACGGCAAAGGCGGCGCCGCGATGGCGGCCGGAATGTTCGGTCTCGATGTGGCCCTCGGACTCAAAAAGAAGCCCGAGTCGGTGCAGGTTCAAGAGGCCTCAAGTAAGCCAGTAAACCTCGACTCCGATGGCTTCGAGATGCCCATCGATGCAAGTACCACTGTGGCCACGCCGGCCCTCGAGCGACGCCCGCCCATCGGTGTCGGCAAACGAAAGTCACGACGTTCGTAGCCAGGCAGTGCGAACGGTCTAGGGCAACTCGCCCACGTGAGCGAGGGCGAACCGAATCAGGCGATCGTGGCCCGCTGTCATCTCGTCACGCACCTTTGCGTCAACCGCTTCTTCGGGCGTGAACCACGCAAGATCTAGGGCCTCTTGCGATGGAGTGCAGTCGCCATCAACGGGCACGACATACGCAAGGCTCACCGCGTGATGGCGAGGATCATGGAAGCCGCTTTGGTCAGGATCGGGGAAGTACTCGATCACGGTGAACGGCGCCGGGTTCGGCGGGATGCGAGGCAACGCCACCGGCCCGAGATCCTTTTCGAGATGTCGAATGAGCGCATCGCGAATTCGTTCGCCGAACAACACGCGTCCGCTGACCACCATGCGACTGATGGTTCCGTCGGCGGCCACCCGCAGCAAGAGTCCGATATGCGTCACTCGCCCGAGCGAGTTCACCCGGACGGGTACGGCATCTACGTACACCATCGGCACGTTGGCTCGTACTTCTGCAAGTTGGTCTGGACTCATCCAGCCGGTCTTGGTCTCAATCTGATCGCTCACGCTGCTCCTTGGGGGTGACAAATGATCCCAGACGCGGACCCCAAATTCGCGGCTTACTATGTGACCATGCGTAGTCAGTCGATTCTTCTGGTAGTTGCCGTTGCTCTGCTCGCCGCGTGTTCTGACGCAGCAACGAACAGCGCTTCACCCGACTCAAGCGAATCGGCGTCGACATCTGCAGGAGTTTCAACCACCACTGCGGCACCGCTTGCCACCACGGCACCATCCGTCACAGCGCTCACCAACACCGCGGCAACGCCCACAGTGCCGACCACGCCCACCGCTGTTGCGCCCGCAACCACGGCGAAGCCCAAGGCAAAGCCCAAGGCTCCGACGCCAACGACCACCACCTCAACCATTGCGCCAGGGCCGCACAACAGCGCTCTCTACGCAGACCCTGCGCATTGGATCTGTCGCGGCGATGTCACCAACGACGTGTGCGACAGCAGTTATCCCATCACCGCTGTGGCCGCCGATGGCACGTTGACTATCAATCCGTCCGACATAGCCGTTGACCCGCCCCTCGATTGCTTCTACGTGTATCCCACCACCAGCGAAGATGCCACGATGGCCAGCGACTTCACTGCCGGCGCTGAAATAAACACCACCATCATGCAGGCCGCGCGTTTCAACCAAGTGTGTCGCGTGTTCGCCCCGATCTACCGCTCGGTTACCTCTGCCGGACTCAGCCGGGCGTTCAGTGCGGGCGACCCACAATTCCCAGCCGCATGGAACCAGGCGTACCTCGATGTGCTCGACGCGTGGCGTCAATATCTCGCTCACGACAACAACGGCCGGCCCGTTGTGGTCATCGCTCATTCGCAAGGCAGCTTTCATGTGGTTCGTCTGCTGAAAGAAGAGATCGACCCAAAGCCCGAGCAACGCAACCTTGTCGTCTCGGCCATCGTCGCTGGAACATCGTTTCAAGTAGCGGCGGGTCGCGATGTGGGCGGCGACACCCAGAACATGCCGCTGTGTCGTTCGAATATCCAGTTCGGTTGTGTCATCACCTTCCAGACCTTCCGCGACAACGTGCCGCCCCAACCCGGCACATTGTTCGGCGTGCCTGGCGCCACCACCGACTCCGCGTGCACCAATCCAGCAGCCCTCGCAGGCGGTCCCGCCTTGCTCGATGCGGCAGCGCCTACGGGTCCATGGATTTTCGCGAGTAGCTACACCGGGCCATCAATTGCCTCTCGATTCATGAGCGCGCCGGGCCTCGTCACCGGCGAATGCAAGGTGCTCAACGGCTACCACTATCTGGCGGTCACCATCAACGCCGATCCAACCGATGCGCGCACCGACGACATCCGCGGCGACAGCGCACCCAACTGGGGCCTGCACGCCGTCGATCTCAACCTGCCACAAGAGTCGCTGATCTCGGTGGTGCGATCGCAAGCCGCCGCATTCCTCAGTCGCTGAGTTCAAGAGCCGCAAGGAGACACGCAGCCGCTGGGTTACCCTTTCCCCATGGACCGTGGTGCGCTTCGTAGCCTGACACCGACATGGGTCGCCAACGCGAGCGTCACCGTCGTTGCCGGAAAGGGCGGCGTGGGCTCAAGCACGGTTGCCGCAGCGCTTGCGCTGGTTGCCGCTCGTCAAGGTGCCGATGTGTTGCTCGTGGCAGTCGATGGCCGGCCAGGCTTGGGACCATTGCTCGGCGGCGAGCCCATTGGCCCCGAAGAGCGAGTGCTGCGAGCATTCAAAGGCAAGGGTCGCATTCGCGGTCGCACGATTCCGCCCGCCCAGGCGTTCAGCGACTACCTCGAACTGAAGGGCATCAGCGGACTGTTGCGTAAGGCAGCGTCGGCCGCCTCGCTCGACGTGATTGCCGCCGCCACACCCGGCCTTGAGCACTTGCTGGTGTTGGGCAAGATCAAAGAACTCGATCGAGAGAAGGCCGCCGACCTCATCATCGTCGACGCTCCGCCCGCCGGACTCGCTGCGCCGTTTCTGCGATCTGCGTCGGCGCTGCAGGCAGTGGTCGCCAGTGGACCCATCCGCACACAGGCCGACGAGGTTGCAGCGATGCTCGCCGATCCGCGTCGGTGCCAAGGCTTGCTTGTCACACTTGCCGAAGAGACTCCGGTGAACGAAGTGGTCGAACTCGCATACGACCTCGAGGAGAAGATCGGGCTCACCCTTGGTCCGCTGGTGGTCAACGCGTGCTGGCCCGATCGGCCCGGATTGCATATGTCGCCCACCGCAGCAGCGCGCGCTCAGGGTGTCAAGTTGTCTCGCGCAGCGAAAGCAGCGCTCGATATCTCGGGCGAGTTCGGGCGTCAACGGCTCGAGGGACAGAGCCAGCAGCTCACTCGTCTCGGCGAACTGTTGCCGCTCTCGCGGGTGATTCTGCCGCGCGTGCCGACGGCTCGGTTCGGACCCGCCGAGCTCGATGTGCTTGCCGACGCGTTGTCCCGAGATCCAGTGGGTGCGCGATGACCACACAGCCAACTCTCAACGACGTGCTCGCCAACTCGTCGCTCATCGTCACCTGCGGACCTGGCGGCGTGGGCAAGACAACTACCGCTGCAGCACTTGCGATTGCTGCCGCTCGTATGGGTCGACGCGTCGTTGTGGTCACGGTAGATCCGGCCCGCCGACTCGCCGATGCGCTCGGACTCGATATGGAGTCACGAGCCCACGAGCCCCATCAGGTGCACGAAGCAACCGACGGCACCGGCTCGCTGTCGGCGCTGATGCTCGACGCCGAGACCACCTTCGATCGGCTCATCACCGAACGAGCTGGAGATCCCGAACGCGCCGCAGCCGTATTGGCCAACCCTGTGTATCGCAGCCTTGCCGGCTCGCTGGGTGGCGCTCAGGAGTACATGGCCATCGAGCGTCTGCACCAGTTGCACTCAAGCGGCGCCTACGACCTCGTGGTCATCGACACGCCACCGTCACGCCACGCCATCGATCTGCTTGAAGCCCCCGATCGGCTCGTCACGTTTCTCAGCCACCCCATCTATCGAGTGCTCACGATGCCATCACGTTCGTTTGCCAAGGTCACCAACGCCGGGTCGTCGGCGTTCTTGTGGCTGGTGCGCAAACTGGCCGGGCCAAAGATTGTCGAAGACACCATCGAGTTCTTTCGATCGTTAGCAACGATGGAAGACGGCCTGCGCACTCGCGCCGCCGAAGTGTCGGTGTTGCTGCGCGACAAACAGACAGCCTTTGTCTTGGTGTCGAGCCCCCGCGCCGAAGCCATCGCCGAATCGACCCATCTCGTAAACGCGTTGCGCGACGGCGGGTTCCGTCTCGGCGGCGTTGTGGTGAACCTCGTTCACCCATTGCCGCCGCCCGCCGAAGCGTTCTTCGATCTGGCTCCCGGGCCGCTCGCCGATCACGTTGCGTATCACGCCGAGCTCTTCGCGCTTGCAACATCCGAGCGCAGCGAGATGGCCGAGTTGATGGCACTCGCCAAGGGTGCAGCCGAAGCCGAACTGCCGTTACTTGATGCCGACATCCACGACGTCGCTGGCCTCAAAGCGTTGGCCGAAATGCTCGTCGGCCCCTAACGCAAACTGTCAGGCCGGGCCACAGCGGCCGTACCGTATGGGCATGACTTCGTCGCCGCCCGTGCAACTGTCAGTACTCGATCTCTCGATCCTCGCCGAGGGCGCATCAAGCAGCGACGCGCTCAGCGACACCACCGCTCTCGCGGTGCATGCCGATGCACTTGGCTTCACCCGCTTTTGGGTTGCCGAGCATCACAACATGCCCAGCGTGGCGTGCACCTCGCCCACCATCCTCATCGCCCATCTCGCCGCACTCACTCAACAGATCCATGTCGGATCCGGCGGGGTCATGCTGCCCAACCATGCTCCGCTGGTTGTGGCCGAACAGTTCGCGATGCTCGAGGCGCTTCACCCGGGCCGTGTTGATGTGGGCATTGGCCGCGCGCCAGGCACCGACCAACTCACCGCCGCCGCACTTCGGCGTTCGGCCGATGCTCTCGGCGCCGAAGACTTTCCACGTCACCTCATCGACCTGATGGGTTTGCTCGGCGATGCTCGCGCCGATGTTCCGTGGGGCAGCGGCCTCGCCACGAAGTTCCGTGCAACCCCGGCTGCCGCATCATCGCCGGGCGTCTTCCTGCTCGGATCAAGCGGATACAGCGCCGAGCTTGCGGGGTTTCTCGGACTTCCGTTTGCCTTCGCTCACCACTTCGACATGGGTGGCACGCTGCAAGCCGTAGACCTCTATCGCCGCAACTTCAAGCCATCGAGTGTGCTCGCCGAGCCACACATGATCGTCACCGCAAACGTGCTCGCCGCCGACACGGCCGAAGAAGCCGATTGGCATTCGGCACCCGGCCGCCTCACCGCACTTGGTCGCCGCACCGGCCGCTTCACGCCGCTGCCCTCGCCAAGCGTTGCCGCAGCGCACCCCGATATCGAAGAGGCCAAGCGCCTTCCGAGCAACCGCATTGTTGGATCAATCACCGAGGTGGTCGAGCAGCTTCACGGTCTTGTCGAGCGCACCGGAGCCAACGAAATCATGGTCACTGCAGTGGCCTTCGATCTGTCGGCACGACTACGCAGCCTTGAGCTCTTGGCCCAGCACTGGCCAATTAAGCAGCCCGCGTAAACACCCGCAAGAAGTTCTCTGCATAGAACTTGTCGCGCACCTGCTCGCTGCGAGTACCCAGCGATGCCTCGAAACGAGCGATCGGATTGCGGCCGCCCTCGATGTGCGGATAGTCGCTTGAGAACAGATACAGATCGGGAGTCGACTGATCGATGAACGTGCCGATGTCCTCGAACACAAACGGCGTGAACGCCAACTGCTGCGCGAATTGCTCAGTAGGAGTGCGCGTGAAGCCAGCAAGGTTGGCGTCGTTGCGACCCCAGGTCGAGGCCACCCAGTCGAGCCGCTCGAGCATCGACGGCACCCAGCCAGCGCCAAGCTCAACGCTCGCACCGCGCAGCGCGGGGAATCGCTCGAACACACCGTCGAGCAGCATCATCGACAAGAACGTCTCGGGTCCCTGATGCAGCACAGCGATGTCTTTGGTGCGTACGTTCTCGCCGCCGCCTAACCAATCTTTTGTTGGCGCCCGACCATTGTTGGCCCACGCCCTATCGAGTTGCAGCGGAGCCCCACCAACGTGCAGCACGAACGGCGTGGCGGTCTGCGCCAGCAAGCCCCAGAACGAATCGAAATCGACGTGGCCCGGCGAACGATCGCCACACGGCCGATGCGGCACCCACACGGCATCGATGCCTTGCGAAATCGCGAACTCGAGCTCAATCATCGCGAGCGCTGGATCGTCGAGAGGAACAATGGCAACGCCCATCAACCGGCTGTCGTCGGAGCAGAAGTCGA
>CANNMD010000022.1 GCA_947505655.1 Acidimicrobiaceae bacterium
GGGAAGCGACCGCTTGCGGCGTAGTCGAACGTGCCGCCATCGATGATTGCGCCACCGATTGATGTGCCGTGGCCACCGATGAACTTGGTGAGGCTGTGCACGATGATGTCGGCGCCCCACTCGAACGGGCGGATGAGGTATGGCGTGGCGACGGTGTTGTCGACCATCAACGGAATGCCATTTTCGTGTGCGACCTTGCTGACACCTTCGATGTCGAACACGTCGTTCTTCGGGTTCGCCAAGACTTCGCCGAAGAACAGCTTGGTGTTCGGCTGAATGGCGCTGCGCCACTGCTCGAGATCGTGTGGGTCATCGACGAACGTGACGTTGATGCCCATCTTGGGAAGCGTGTGATGCAGCAAGTTGTAGGTGCCGCCGTACAGCGATGGCGAAGCAACGATGTGCCCACCGGCTTCGACCAAGGTGAGAATTGCGAGCGTCTCGGCCGACTGGCCCGAGGCCACAACCAGCGCGCCTGGCAGGCCAACCGCGGTCATGCAGCCACCCTCAAGCGAGTTGATACGCGACTCAAGAGCGAGCTGCGTTGGGTTCATGATGCGGGTGTAGATGTTGCCGATCTCGGCTAGCGCGAAGAGGTTCTTGGCGTGCGCCGAATCGCGGAACTGATAGCTCGTGGTCTGATAGATCGGAACTGCACGGGCACCCGTGGTTGGGTCCGGCTCGCCACCGATATGAATTTGGCGGGTCTCGAAACCCCAGTTTGGATTGCTCATGACGACTCCCTTTGACATGTTGCCCGAGCACCAGGAAGCGGCTCGACGACGCCGGAGAGCCTAGCGCTCAATTCCCGACTCAATCAATCGGGAATTAACAACACGTCAAAACGGGTCACAAATCGAGCAAAGGGAAATCGTGATCGGTGAGCCAGTGGCGCCCAACCGCTTTCGTAGATGCCCAGCGCTCAACCAAGCGATCGCCCGTGGGATCTTCGTCGGTGATCTGGCCGAAGTCTCGTGGCGTTGGCCCAATGCGCTCGGCGTGTGGCGCCAATTTGGCAAGGTCGAACGAGTACACATCGGCGGCAGCGAGGCCAACCATGCGGCGAGTCTCTTCGATGGGCATGTCGTGGAAAGTCTTCTTGAGCCACGCGGGAGTGTTCGGCCAAGTTCCTTCAGGGTGCGGAAAGTCGTTGCCCCACATGATGTTCTCGACACCGATTTCGTAGCGCATGCCGAGCTCGCGGCGCTTGGTGTTTGATGCACCGATGAACACGTTGCGGTCGATGTAGTCAGACGGCGGCATCGAGACGGCGCCGCTGAATGGATCGAGGCCGAGCTTCTCTGTGCCCTTTTGACCGAGGAACAAACGGTCCCAGAACCACATCAACGCGGGTAGCCACCAGCAGCCTGCTTCGGTGACTCCGAACTTGAGGTTGGGGAAGCGCTCGAACACACCCGACCAGAGCATGAACCACATCGGTCGCGCTGGCCACCAAGTGACTTCGGTGACGTAGATGCCAAGGTGATCGCCGTATTCGTGACGAGCCGCTGGCCCCGAGTGAGTCACGATGGGCAGGTTCATCTCTTCGCACAGCGCCCACACTGGGTCATAGCTGCGATCGTGATACGGCGTCTGATTCATCCACATCGCGGGGATCATCACGGCGCCAAGACCGTCGGCTTTGATGCGGCGAATCTCGGCGAGCACCTCATGCATCGGCGCAGTGATTGGCACCAGGGCCACGCCACGACGACGCTCGGGGCTATGCGCGCATAGGTCGGCAAGCCAACGGTTGTGCGCCTGCGCGCCAGCCAATCCCAGCACCGGATCCATGTCGCCCGACAACCCGAGTCCAGCACCAAACGGCACGCAGGTGCGGCTTTCGACGGCATCGGCATCGGGAAACACCACTTCGCCAGCAACGCCATCGCCGTCGAGCTCAAGGTCGCGACGGTCGGCATCCCAACCACTGCGCAGGGCTTCTTCGTGCTCTTCGAACCACTTCTTGGCGTAGTCCTCGTTGCGCACACCAAGGCGCGTGCTGGCCTCGAGCACTGCGGCGCGCTCGCTGAGGAACTCGTCGAATTGCGGATGCACCTTCTCCGAGAGATAGGCGCGGTAGTCCTCGGTAGGCAAGCCAGCGTGGCTGTCGGCCGAGACGATGATGTACGGGCTATTGGGATCAGTTGTCATGAGCAAGTTCTTTCAGGAGAGCGGGGTCAGCCGGGTACTGCGCGGAGGTACGCGGGATTGGTTCGGTTCAAGATCGAGTCGGTGCGGGCGAGCAGCTGGTTATCTCCGCGTTCGCTACGCGGGTGCATCCAAAACTCGTTGGCTAACAGACCGGCCACAACGAGCTCGGCCACTTCTTCGACGGGCGTGTAGGCGATGTTCACGCCAGCGGCTTTCATCTGCGCCTCGAGTCCCTCGACCGTTGTGTACGGGGTCTTTCGTGGACGCTCTTTGGCGAACTCGTCGGTGCGGCTGCGCCACGACTCAAACAGCCCAGTGCGCAAGATGTGCGGCCCAGGAAACAGCACCGATGCGCCGAGCTTCGATCCAACTTCTTGAAGTTGTCCGTACAGGCACTCGGTGATGGTGACCACTGCGGCTTTGGTGGCTGCATACTGCGGCGTGCTGGGCAGTGGCGAAACGCCGCCGTTGCCCGACGACGTGTTCACGATGTGTCCTTCGTCGTCTTGCTCGAGCATCACAGGAACGAACGCATTGATGCCGTGCACGACGCCCATCATGTTGACGCCGATTGCCCACTTCCAGTCGTTGAGTTCGTGCTCCCACATGCGGCCCTCGGCGCCAGCGCCGATGCCTGCGTTGTTGCACACAACATGCACGGCGCCGAACGCCGACAGCGTGGCGTCGCGCAAGGCCTCGACCGACGCGTAGTTGGTCACGTCGGTGGGCACCCCGATGATGTCCATGCCTGCTTCGCGACACTCGGCCACGGTGCGGGCCAGAGGTTCGGCTTGCACATCGGCCAGCACAACCTTCATGCCGGCGCCAGCGAACCGCTCGCCCATTGCTCGACCCAAGCCACCTGCACCGCCGGTGACAACCGCAACGCGACCTTCTAGCGTGCGCATCAGTCGGCTGCTCCGATGACCGAGAGGTCGTCGTAGCGCTGATGCACAAACGGGCGAACCCACTCGCCTGGCACCGTGGTGATGATCTCGCCGTGCTGCTTGCTCGAACGCTCAGCGAACTCGATGTAGCGCAGCTTGCGCACCGGAAGATCGGCTACTGGATCGAATTTCGATTCGCGAAGAATCAGTTCGCCATCGACCTTCCACACAACGCGGGTCTTCTCGTCGCGGTGGCAATAGACCAGCGCCGGATCGCTGTCGAAGCCCTTACCTGAGGGATCGAGCAGAAACTTGAAATAGAAGTCGGTGCGCCGACGATCGGGGGTTATGGGCTCTTCGCCAACCACGCGTCCGTTGATCTCGACGAAGGTGACACCCATGCGGGCAAACCAGCCACGCACATCGTCGCCCACTCGCGTGAGCGTGACATCGGCAAGCTTCTTGGGCTCTCCAAAAGTCTCGCGCCCACCAACAACTGCTTGCTCGGTGGTCATCGGCATCACCAATGGGTAGCCACCAACGAGACCGTCGTGCATCGCCTCGACCGAAAAGGTGCCCGCGCCAAATGGCGCCCGGCCGTGACCAATATCGACCGTCGCAAAGGTGACCCGAACCAGTGGCTCGGTGCTTGGCGTAAGCGGCCGCGGCAGTACTGCTGCGATGGCCTCCGGATCGGTTTCGTACACCGCCGTGAGCGTTGTTGCCCACGTGTCTACCGAGGTGGTCTCGAGTTCGCGGTTACGCAGTTGGTCGACCGAGCGGCCGCCGTATCGAATGTTTCCCATGTGATATCCCCCGTTGTCTCTTCAGTGATCGGGCCGCGGCCCATTAACTACTTCGCTCCGAAACCCACAAGGGCCGGGCACTTCTCGGCTTCCATTGGCACATCGCCAGGAAGCAACGGAACATCGACATCGCTGACCCGTGGCCCGATGCGCTGCGCGATTGGGCGAAGTGCCTCGAGGTCGAAGCCGTAGACACGCGCGGCATTGCCACCGAGCATCATCGCCACCTCATCGTGAGGCACTCCGGCAAACTCGGCGCGCAAGGTTTCGAGTGTGTACGGCGTGCTCGCCTCTTTGTGCGGGTAGTCGCTGCCCCACATGATCTTGTCGAGGCCAACCTTGTGACGCAGCGGAACCTCGGCCGGACGAATGAAGCTCGAGCCCACATTGCATTGGCGAGCGAAATACTCGCTGGGACTCAACGACAGCTTCGACATCACCGGCTCACCCCACACGTGCTCTTGGGAGCCAACTGCGGTGCGCATGCGATGGAAGAAATAGTCGAGCCGAGCCAACTCTTCGGGGATCCATGCAGTGCCCTGTTCGGTGAATACCAACTGCATCTCGGGATGACGCTCGAGCGCACCAGACACCATCAGATGGGTCAGTGCTCGGTGCGAGAACCAGGTGATCTCGAGCAAGAAGATGACCGGCGACTCGACCGCCTCGGTCATCGTGGGGCTGGCGCTGCCACCGTGATGGTTCACCGGCATCGAGAGTTCTTCGCACACCTGCCACAGCGGTTCGTAGTAGGCGCCGTCGTACAACTCGGGCAACCCACAGTTGGGCGGCACACCTGGCAACAACACGCCACCGGTGAGGCCATTCGCTTTGGCCCAACGCACTTCGGCCACTGCTGCATCAATGTCGTGCAACAAGATCTGAGCAATGCCCGCGCGACGGCCTGGCGTGAGCGAACAGAAGTCGGCGAGCCAACGGTTGTGCGCCTGCAAGCCTGCCCATCGGCGAGCCACGTCGGCAGCATCTACGGCCGGCGGTTGAAAGGTGAGCGACGACCTTGGGTAAAACGGCGGCACGGTGTTTGGGTAGATGACCTCGGCGACCACACCATCGGCCTCCATGTCGGCAAGACGACGATCTGAATCCCAGTTTCGGGTTCCGAGATCGCCCAGCAGATCTGGGTAGATCATGTCGTACGAGTCGGCCCACGCATCGAACTGCGCGTGCAAATGCGACGGCAAATACGGGCGGTAATCGAGCATGGCTCCACCGCCATGACAGTCGGCAGAAATCACGGTGTAACGGTCGTCGCCAACCACAGACCCTCCAAAAACTTCTGTATCACTAGGTGATACGAATAGTTATTCTGTGATACAGTCTGCTCTGCACTGCTATGGCTGTCAAGACAATCCAATCCGTCGAGAACGCGCTCCTGGTGATGGAGACGCTTGCCTCCGTTCAGCCCATTGGGGTCTCGGCACTGGCGCGTCTGGTGGACCTCGACAAGAACGCTGTGCAGCGCATCTTGATCACCCTCGGGCATGCCGGATGGATACGCCAAGGCGACAGCGGCGAATGGCAGATCACGTCTCGGGCCTTCCAGATCGGCACCCGGTACACGGCAGGACTGCGCGACGCAGCGCGACCACATCTCGAAGTGCTGCAACACGACACCGGCGAAACCGTATTGCTGATGGCCCGCGAAGGGCTGAGCATGGTGGTGGTCGATGCCATCGACAGTGCGCACGCACTGCGCATGACCGTGCCAATCGGCACCGTGGTTCCCCTCAGCGCAGCGGGGGCCTTCGATACGTTCCTCAGCGACGCTGATCAAGAGCATCTGGTCAACGTGCAACCAATGGCCGGACAGCCGCGCAAACTGTCGAAGCGAGCAATCGCCAACGTTCGCGCAGCAGGGTTCTATGTGCTTGACGACATGTATCCCAGCTCGATGGCAGCGGGGGCACCTGTGTTCAGTGAGCACAACGCCCCGATCGCGTCAGTCACTGTGGTTGGGCCACGAGCCAGAGTGAGCAAGCCAATGGCTCATCACTTCGGTGAACTCGCTGCCGCCACGGCTGCCGCAATCGGGGCATCGCTCGGTGTAGTGAGATAAGGCGTCAGCCTCCGGAAATGTCGGCAACCTTCTGCTTGCCAGCGCCGAGGAACGGCATCATGGCACGCAATTCAGCGCCAACTTTTTCGATTGGGTGAGCAGCGCCAGCGGCACGGAGCTCGTTGAAACGCGCACGGCCGCTCTCGCTCTCGGCAATCCATTCCTTGGCAAACTTGCCCGACTGGATTTCCTTGAGGATCTTCTTCATCTCGAGCTTGGTCTTGGCGTTCACAACGCGAGGACCACGGGTGACGTCGCCGTACTCGGCGGTGTCGGAGATGGAGTAGCGCATGCCTGCGATGCCCTCTTCGTACATAAGGTCAACAATGAGCTTCACTTCGTGCAAGCACTCGAAGTAAGCCATCTCTGGCTGGTAGCCAGCCTCGACCAAGGTCTCGAAGCCAGCCTGCACCAGCGAGGTGACGCCGCCGCAAAGCACGGCCTGCTCGCCGAACAAGTCGGTCTCGGTCTCTTCGGTGAAGGTGGTCTCGATGACACCGGCGCGAGCCGCACCAATGGCATCGGCGTATGACAGCGCCAACGCGTGGGCGCTACCCGAAGCATCCTGATGCACGGCGATGATGGCAGGAACGCCGCCACCCTCGGTGTAGGTGCGACGCACGAGGTGACCTGGGCCCTTGGGGGCGATCATGATGACGTCGACGAGCTTTGACGGACGGATGCGCTTGAAGCGGATGTTGAAGCCGTGAGCGAAGGCCAACGCCTTGCCCTTCTTCAAGTACTTCTTGATCTCGTTCTCGTACGTGTCCTTCTGCTCGGTGTCGGGCATGGTGAGCATGATCAGGTCGGCCCACTTGGTGGCCTCTGGGATCGACTTCACCGTGAGGCCAGCGGCCTCGGCCTTGGCCTTGCTTTTTGAGCCTTCGCGCAAGCCAACAACGACCTGAACGCCCGACTCTTTGAGGTTGAGCGCGTGAGCGTGACCCTGCGACCCGTAGCCGATGATGGCCACCTTGCGGTTGCGAATGATCGACGGATCCGCATCGGCCTCGTAATACACCTTGGCTGCCATCAGACTACTTTTCCTTTCACAGCGCGAAGACGAGCTTCGCGATCCAGTTTGGGCAACGCAACCCGACCGGTGCGCTGCAATTCAACGATGCCATAGCCTCGCAGAAGTTCTTCAAAATCATCGAGTTTGTCAGGATTGCCATCGAGGCTCACCGTGATTGCATCGACGCCGACGGCAAGGATCTTGCCCTCGAAGATGTTGACAAGCTCGACAACTTGGCCACGGTCGTCGCAAGTGACCCGCACCGTAGCCAGCAGCAGTTCGCGCTCGACACTTCGCCGAGGATCGAGCTCGCTGATCTTGACGACCTCGATCAGCTTGAACAGCTGCTTCACGATCTGCTCAAGCGGCGTGGACTCGACGTCGACAACCACGGTGATACGGCTGAACGCATCGTCTTCAGTTGGCGCGACGGCCAGCGAGAAGATGTTGTAGCCACGGCGGGCGAACAGGCCGGCCACACGAGCGAGAACGCCCGAACGGTTCTGAACCAACACGCTCAAGATGTGATAGTTGGGCTGACTTGTGGTTGATGTAACGCTCATCGCAGGAACTCCTTGCGAGCCATTTGTGAGGGGGGAAGCAGCAGATCGTCGTTGCCGAAGCCTGCGGGAACCATCGGGAACACCTTCTCAGAAGCGGCAACGCGGAAGTCGACCACAACGGGTCGGTCATCGATGCTGTTCGCTTTGTCGATAGCCGGCTGCACTTCTTCTGGCGAATCGACGCGGATACCCACGCAACCCATTGCCTCTGCCCACTTCACAAAGTCGGGGGTATCGGGCGACAGGTAGACCTCGCTGTAACGCTCTTCGTAGAACATCTCTTGCCACTGGCGAACCATGCCGAGGTAGCTGTTGTTCAAGATGGCGACCTTCACGGGGATGCGCTCGGTGCTTGCGGTGACGAGCTCTTGGGCTGTCATCTGGAAGCAACCATCGCCGTCGATGGCCCACACGGTGGCATCGGGGCGACCGACCTTGGCGCCGATGGCCGCTGGAACGCTGAAGCCCATCGTGCCGAGACCACCCGAGTTGACCCATGTGTAGGGCTTGTCGAAACGCCAGTACTGCGACGACCACATCTGGTGTTGGCCAACGCCGCTGACCAAAATGGTGTCGGGCGGTGCACTATCGCGCAGCGCCTCGAGGCAGAACTGAGGCTTGAGGGCCTCGCCTGGCTCGCTTGGCTCGTACGACAACGGGAACTGCTCGCGCCAGCCGCTCACGCGACTCTTCCACACAGCAGTGTCGGCCTGGGTTGAGCCCGTGGCCAACAGATCGCGAATTGCCTTCACGATTTCTTCGATGACCAAACGGCAATCGCCGACGATTGGGACATCGGGGCGACGAACCTTGCCCTGCTCGGCTGGGTCGATGTCGACGTGAATGATCTTGGCCTGCTGAGCGAACGCTGACACCTTGCCGGTGATGCGGTCGTCAAAGCGGGCGCCCAAGGCCACCAGCAGATCGCTCTGCTGCATTGCCGTGATGGCAGTGGCGTTGCCGTGCATGCCAGGCATACCGAGGCACAACGGGTGGCTGTCGGGGAACGCACCGCGTGCCATGAGGGTGGTGACCACGTGGATGTTAGTGAGCTCGGCGAGTTCGAGCAGCGCCTCAGCAGCGCGAGCCTTGAGCACGCCGCCGCCCACGTACAAGATGGGGCGCTCGGATTCGAGAATGAGTTTGGCGGCCTCTTTGATCATCCGTGGATGACCCTTCATCGTGGGGCGATAGCCGGGAAGGCTGTCGATGACCTCGGCGTCGGTTGGCCAGTGCCACTCCATGCTGTTTTGCAGCACGTCTTTAGGAATGTCGATGAGCGTTGGGCCCGGGCGACCGGTGGTGGCGATATGGAACGCCTGACGAATGGCGAGCGGAAGATCTTGGGCGCTCATCACCAACTCGTTGTGCTTGGTGACGCTGCGGGTGATGCCCACGGTGTCGCACTCTTGGAAGGCGTCGGTGCCGATCGCCGAGGTCGGCACCTGACCGGTGATGCACACCATCGGGATCGAGTCCATATAGGCGTCGCACAACGGCGTGACCATGTTGGTGGCGGCAGGGCCACTGGTGACCATTGCGACGCCGGGGCGGCCGGTCACGTGTGCGTAGCCCTCGGCCATGTGGCCGGCGCCTTGCTCGTGACGCACGAGAATGTGGCGAATGCTGCTGTCGAGCAACGGATCGTAGGCGGGCAGGATGCACCCACCCGGAAGCCCGAACATGACTTCGGTGCCTTCCATTTCCAATGCTTTGATGAGGGCTTGCGCCCCGGTCATCTTCACGTGTTACTCCTCTTGGATTGCTCGGACTTCTTGTGTGCTCAACATGTGAAACTGTGCCGAAAAACAAAACAACCTCCCGATTGGGAGGTCGTGCGGCACAGACGGCGTGTAGCCGGTGCCGCTAGGTGAGTACTACGAGAACTGTTGTGCTGCGTGTCACGGGAGGGATTCTGCCATGAAAACACGCCGAATAGCAACAGTTGGCGGTCATTCTTGACAATTCACCCGCCTCCGCTTGAGGAACTGCGTCACCACGTGTCGATGTTGGCTCGCTTTTTGGGTCGGGCCGACCACGCGGGCACGGGCGCCGTTGAGCGCAGCAACGTGGCCAGCCAACGACGAGTGTCGGCTGGATCGATGACATCGTCGATCTCGAAATGCGACGCAGCGTTGAGCGCCTTGCCGTGTTCGTACATGCGGTCGACCATCTGTTGAAACATCGCTTCGCGCTCAACCGGATCGGTGACTGCTTCGAGTTCATTGCGATAGCCGAGTCGAACCGCGCCCTCAAGACCCATCCCGCCAAACTCCCCCGACGGCCAAGCAAGCGTGGCCAGCGGGGCCTTGGTGCTGCCGCCCATCATCGCTTGAGCGCCCAGGCCATAGGCCTTGCGCGTGACCACAGTGATGTACGGCACCGTGATGTTGGCGCCGGTGACAAACAGGCGACTGCAGTGGCGCACCAACGCAGTGGCCTCAATCTCGGGGCCGACCATCATTCCGGGCGTGTCGCACAGCGAGATGATGGGAATGTCGAACGCATCGCACAACTGCATAAAGCGTGCTGCCTTATCGGCACCGTCGCTATCGATGGCGCCGGCAAGGTGATTGGGATTGTTGCCGATGACACCAACGGCCATGCCCTCGATGCGGGCGAGCGCCGTGATCATTCCGAGTCCGAAGTCGCGGCGAAGCTCGAGCACCGAACCAGTGTCGAACAAGGCATCGAGAACGGCGCGCACGTCGTATCCGCGCTTGCGATCTTCGGGGATGACGTGACGCAGTAGCCGTTGATCGGCGTGATCCCACGTGGCAAGTGGGCCCTGGAAGTACGAGAGGTACTGCTTGGCTGCCTGCACGGCTTCGGCTTCGTCGCGCACCACAATGTCGACCACGCCGTTGGCTCGCTGCACTTCGATGGGGCCGATCTGCTTGGGCTCGAAGGTGCCGAGACCGCCACCCTCAATCATCGCTGGTCCACCCATGCCGATGTTCGAGTCTTCGGTAGCGATGACCACATCGCAACAGCCCAGAATCGCCGCGTTGCCAGCAAAGCAGTATCCGGCGTTCACGCCGACCAACGGCACCGAGCCGCTGAGCTGCGCGAACCATAAGAACGCGAGGCAATCGAGTCCGCTGACCCCCACCCCATCGGTGTCTCCGGGCCGGCCGCCGCCACCCTCGGTGAAGAACACCACCGGCAAGCGCAGTTGCTCGGCGAGTTCGAAGAGCCGATCTTTCTTGCGATGGTTCTGCTGCCCCTGCGTGCCGGCGAGCACGGTGTAGTCGTATGACATCGCGACCACCTGCGCGGCATGACCCGTGAAGTCGCGACCGTTCACGGTCCCGATGCCACCAATCATTCCGTCGGCCGGAGTGCGCGCAATCAAGTCGTCGATGCTGCGACGACGACGCTGGGCGGCGATAACCACGGGGCCGTATTCGACAAAACTTGCGTCGTCGACAAGGTCGGCAACGTTTTCGCGAGCGGTGCGGCGGCCAACCAAACGACGTCGTTGCACGGCCTCGGGCCGCGCAGCATCGAAACCAACGTCGTGCCGCGCAAGCACCTCGGCGAGATCGGCGCGAACGTGGGCGAGATCTACAACCGCCTCGGCGACATCAACACCGGCGGACACCTCGACCAGATCGACCACCAGCAAGAGTTGGCCGGCGAGCACGGTTGAGCCCTCGACGACGAGCACTTCGCGCACCACGCCGCTCTCGATCATCTTCACGTCGTGGAGCATCTTCATGCTCTCGAGGAGCACCACTGTTTGGCCGACACGAACCGTGTCTCCGGCTTTGACAGAAACCGCAACTGCAGTGCCCTGCATTGGCGATTCGACGTTCAGTTGGTCCCCCATCTCGCCAGTGTGTCACGCCGCGCTACGCGTAAACGTCACGCACTCAGCCGACCGCATGACCGCCGAGACGCCCTTCCTAGTGCCCCAACCTGCGAAGCGGCGCCACTCTCAATTCTCGCGGCGCAGGTTCGGGCACTAGGCTGACGCACCAATCGCGTTTGATCGCGCTCTACAGCAGCGATCTCAGGAGGAAACACCACATGACCACGCCCCCTTCACCAACAGTCGCACCCGCAACCGGGCGCCTTGGTGTACTCACGGTCGGCCTCGGCGCCGTTGCCACAACCCTGATTGCCGGTGTCGAGCTGGTCAAGCGTGGCCAGGGCCTCCCTATTGGCTCAATGACTCAGATGGGCACCATCCGTCTCGGCAAGCGCACTGAAGACCGCAGCCCGCTGGTCAAAGACTTCGTTCCATTGGCCCGTCTCGAAGACATCGTGTGGGGCGCATGGGATGTCTTCCCCGACGACGCCTACGTTGCAGCATCACGTGCAGGCGTGCTCGAGGGCGGCAAGCACATCGAGTCAGTCGCCGACGCGCTGCGTGACATTCGCCCCATGGCGGCCGCATTCGAGCGCAAGTACGCACGCAACCTCGACGGCGAGCACACCAAGGGCGACATCGGCAAGCGCGCCATGCTCAACGCAATCCGCGAAGACATCAACACCTTCCGCGATGAGAAGAAGGTCGATCGTCTCGTGATGATCTGGTGTGCAAGCACCGAGATCTTCATCGAGCCAGGTCCAGCGCACATGAACCTCGAAGCGTTCGAGGCCGCCATCGACGCCAACGATCCAACCATCGCTCCGTCGATGCTCTACGCGTACGCAGCCATCCTTGAAAACGTTCCGTTCGCCAACGGCGCCCCGAACTTGGCCGTAGACACACCAGTGCTGCGCCAGCTCGCCACCGAGCGCAACGTGCCCATCAGCGGTAAAGACTTCAAGACCGGTCAGACCCTGATGAAGACCGTGCTCGCCCCCATGCTCAAGGCCCGCCAGTTGGGTCTCGCCGGTTGGTACAGCACCAACATCTTGGGTAACCGCGATGGCGAAGTGCTCGACGCACCCGAGAACTTCAAGACCAAAGAAGAGTCAAAGCTCGGCGTGCTCGAAGACATCCTCGAGCCTGCAAAGAACCCCGACCTGTACGGCAACGTGTTCCACAAGGTGAGCATCAACTACTACCCACCTCGCGGCGACAACAAAGAGGGCTGGGACAACATCGACATCTTTGGTTGGCTCGGCTACCCAATGCAGATCAAGGTCGACTTCCTCTGCCGCGACAGTATCCTTGCTGCGCCACTCGCACTCGACCTCGTGTTGTACAGCGACCTGGCTCAGCGCGCCGGCCTCGGCGGCATCCAAGAGTGGCTCAGCTTTTACTACAAGAGCCCACAGGTTGCGCCCGGCTTGTACCCCGAGCACGACTTGTTCATTCAGCTCACCAAGCTCAAGAACACCTTGCGTTGGATCATGGGCGAAGAGCAGATCACCCACCTCGGTCGCGAGTACTACGACGAAGCCGAATGATTCGCGCGGGTCACGGCCTCGGCGTGTGACCCGCCAGAATCGTTGCTAGCAGCGATGCATCAAGGTTGCCACCGGTCAGCGTGACGCCCACGCGTCGACCCTGCTGTTGGTGGCGCTCGGCGAGCAATCCGGCAAGCGACACGCCACCCGCTGGCTCAGCGACGTTGTGTGTTGTCGAATACATCAACCGCAACGCGTCGGCGCAGAGGTCTTCGCTCACTGTGATCACACGCGCCGCGCCCTTGCAGATGATCTCGATAGCCGCCGGATCTGGCACGCGACACGCAACGCCGTCCATGAATGTGTCGGCGGTGTCGGTGCTCACTGCATGGCCTGCAGCAAACGACAGCGCAGTGGCTGCCGCATTCTCGGCGACCACGCCGACGATCTCGGTTCGCAAACCGAGCAGGTCGCGCACCGCAATGTGCGCGCAGATGCCTGATCCAAGACCAACCGGCACATACACCGTGTCGAGTTCGGGGGTGCCCGCCAAAAACTCTCGGGCGTATGTAGCAACGCCGATCACAAGGTCGGGATGATACGAGGGCACCATGTGCAGACCCTGAGAATCGGCGAGCTGCATCGCGTATTCGCGCGCCGCTTGAAAGTCGTGGCCGTGCTCGATCAGTGTGGCGCCAAAGGCGCGCATCGCTGCGTTCTTATCGGGGCTGTTACCGAACGGCACCACGATGGTCACCTCGAGCCCAAACGCGCTGCCAGCGAACGCCAGGCTTTGCCCGTGGTTGCCACGCGTGGCGCTGATGAGACCGGTGGGGTTCGTGTTCTCGCGCGCATATCGATCGGCAAAGACCAGACCGCCGCGAACCTTGAACGCGCCGGTGGGCGTGTGATTCTCGTGTTTCACCCACACCTCGGCACCCACCGCGTTGGCCAGCATGGGCCACGCGAACTGCGGTGTAGGAGGCACGTATCGACCCACGAGCTGCGCTGCAGAATCGAGTTGTTCAAGCGTGAACGGTGATGCCATGGCGGTCACTGTTGCACACCGTCGGTGATCACGAGCGACACGCGTTGGTCGTGAGCCTCTCCCGGTACGGCCGGCACAATCTGCTCGTCGAAGCAGACACCGATGGTGACACAGTCGGGTCGCAGCAACGGCAGGTAACGGTCATAGTAGCCGCCGCCCTGGCCGAGCCGTTGGCCATCACGCGTGAACGCAAGGCCGGGCACGATGACGAGGTCGATGATGTGCGCGTCGGTTGGCGGTCCTACCGGCGATGGGATGCCGTAGGCGCCAACCTCGAGTGTCGTGTCATGGTCGCATCGAACCGCAACCATCACCTCGCCCTCAACACGCGGAACGTGCACGACAGCACCCCGCTGGCCGAGCATTTGCAGTAACGACGCAGTATCTGGCTCGCTTGCGACACCAACAAAGGCAAGCACATGCAGGCCGGCGAACCGTGATGACGGCAACGACGCAACAACGGCGTCCCACAATCGCTGTGTGCGCGCTTCACGATCGGGCACGGCCGCGCGGATACGGCGCATCGCTGATCGCAAATCTCGCTTGGCATCGCTCATAGTTCTCTACCTTGGCACCGCTACAGTCGCGACTGATGTCTATCTCACCAGAAGAGTTCGATTCCGCCCGTTATCGCCAGGTGCTGGGGCACTTCCCCACTGGCGTCACCATCGTCACGGCGATGGTTGGCGACCAGCCCGCCGGGTTCACCATTGGTTCGTTCACATCCGTATCGCTTGAACCGCCGCTCGTTGGGTTCCTGCCGCAAACCAACAGCGAGACATGGGCCGCGATGGCGCCGGGCGGAAAGTTCTGCGTCAACGTTCTCGGCACCGAACAGGGCGACGATTGCTGGCGCTTCGCGAAGAAGGGCATCGATGACCGTTTCGACGGCGTTGCGTGGCGCCCCAGCGCTTCTGGCTCGCCCATCCTCGATCGCTCCATCGCCTGGATCGATTGCGCTATCGACTCGGTTCACGAACTCGGCGACCACTACTTCGTGGTCGGTCGGGTCACCTCAATGAGCCACTGCGATCATGAGCCTGAGCCATTGCTGTTCTTCAAGGGCAAGCTCGGCGTCTTTCAGTTGCTGCAATGATCACCAAGCGTGCGCAACTCGCGCTAGCAGCCGATCTCGTTGCCGTTATTGCGTTCGTCGCCATCGGCCGACGCAGTCATCACGAACCCGGCAATGTGCTTGTGGGCATTGCCAAAGTGGCGGCACCGTTTCTGATTGCAGTCATCGTGGGCTGGCTCGTGAGCCGCGCCTGGCGCAACCCACTCAGCAACACCACCGGCGCGATCGTGTGGCTCACCACTGTGATCGTCGGGCTACTGCTGCGCCGCTTCGCGTTCGACCGCGGCACGGCCACCGCGTTCGTGATTGTGACCTCCGCAACGGTGGCTGCGTTCATCCTTGGGTGGCGCGGCATCGCGCGGTGGCGACTCGCAACGAGCGAGTAGCCACCTCGCAGCTAGAGCGTGTTGGTGATGGCGCCGGTCTCCGCACCCTGAACCAACTTGGCGTACTTGCCAAGCACACCGCTGCTGTACTTGTTGGTGTTTGGCACCCAGCCAACCCGACGCTGAGCGAGCTCCTCATCGGAGACCAACAGGTCGAGGCTGAGCTTGCGCACATCGACCCGAATGCGATCGCCGTCGCGCACGAATGCGATTGGTCCGCCATCGACAGCCTCGGGCGCAACGTGGCCAATGCAGAAGCCCCATGTGCCACCGCTGAAGCGACCATCGGTAACCAGCGCGCAGTCGGCACCACGACCGGCACCCTTGAGCGCACCGGTGATCGCCAGCATTTCGCGCATGCCGGGTCCGCCCTTGGGGCCTTCGTAGCGAATCACGATGACTGTGCCTGGCTGCATCGAGCCGCTGAGGATGGCAGCCATTGCGCCATCCTCGCCGTCGAATACGCGGGCTTCGCCCTCGAACAACATCTGATCGCCGCTGAGCCCAGCAACCTTGACCACTGAGCCCTTTGGCGCCAGAGAACCGGTAAGCACGTTGATGCCACCCTCGCTGTGCAACGGCTGGTCGACCGGGTACACAACAACGCCATCGGGTGGCGGTGGATTGATGAAAGCAAGGTTCTCGGCCATGGTCTTGCCGGTGACTGTCATGCAGTCGCCGTGCAACAGACCAGCATCGAGAAGATGCTTCATGACTACGGGCACGCCGCCGACGCGATCGAGGTCGCTCATGTGGAACTTGCCGCCCGGCTTCATGTCGGCGATGTGTGGCACCTTGGCGGCAATGCGGTTGAAGTCTTCGAGCTCAAGCGCCACGCCGGCTTCGTTCGCGATGGCGAGCAGATGCAACACAGCGTTGGTTGAGCCACCGAGCGCACTGGTGACTGCAATGGCATTCTCGAATGCCTTCTTGGTCATGATCTGGCGCGGCGTGATGCCGAGGCGCAGCATGTTGACCACAGCTTCGCCAGCCAGCACTGCGTCGTCTTCGCGACGACGATCGACTGCGGGCGGCGATGCGCTGCCGGGCAAGCTCATGCCGATTGCTTCAGCGATTGAGCTCATTGTGTTGGCGGTGAACATGCCACCGCAAGCGCCCTCGCCGGGGCACGCCTTGCGCTCGATCTCGCCGAGTTCTTCTTCGGTGATCTTGCCCATGGCACAAGCGCCCACAGCTTCGAACACGCTGGTGATATCGAGCGCAACGCCGTTGTGATTGCCAGGCAGGATGCTGCCGTTATATACGAACACGCTGGGCAGGTCGAGACGCGCAGCGGCCATGAGCATCGCCGGAATGCTCTTGTCGCAACCGGCCAAACCAACAAAGCCATCGAGTCGTTCGGCGTGCATCACGCACTCGACCGAGTCGGTGATGACCTCGCGGCTCACCAGCGAAGCACGCATGCCTTCGTGGCCCATGCTGATTCCGTCGCTGACAGTGATGGTGCCGAACTCCATCGGGAAGCCACCAGCGCTACGAACGCCTTCTTTGGCGCGCTCGGCAAGTTTGCGCAGGGTCATGTTGCACGGAGTGACTTCGTTCCACGCGTTAGCAATAGCGATCTGGGGCTTCTGCCAGTCGTTGTCGGTCATGCCGACAGCGCGAAGCATGGCGCGAGCCGGAGCCTTTTGGTAGCCGTCGGTTACGTCGCGGCTGCGTGGTTTGATGTCAACGGGCATGTCGGTCGATTCGGCCATGCCGCCACGGTATCAATCAGCGGCACACGATGATGAGTCCGCTCGCCAGCGGCAGTGCTCTTACAGGTTGAAAACGTCGACCGCGTTGTCGCGCAAAAAGCGCGGCCAGACGTGGTCACGAAATGGGACTTCGCGTAGTTCGGCAACGATGCGATCGAGCGATAAGCCCATCGGGTAATAGCCCGCGTACATCACCTTGTTGACGCCACGACTGTTCGCGTAATCGACGATCTCGCGCGGGAAGTACTTCGGCGCAAACGCGCTGGTCATGTAATACAACCCAGGCCACTTGAGCATCAGTTTCACGGCAAGCTCCTGCCACGGCTCGGCCCCGTGACGCATCACAATGCGCAGATCGGGAAAGTCGTAACACACCTGATCGAAGTGTTCGACGTGCTGACACAACATGGGCACCCGCGGTCCGGGCACTCCGGCATTGATGATGATGGGTAGATCAAGTTCGACGCACGTTGCATACAGCGGGTAGTAGCGAGCGTCGCTGACTGACACCTGCGGCAGGCACCCGGACGGAAACGAGGTGACGGCCTTGATGCCCCACTCGGCGTGCGCATGACGGATGCGGCGAATGGCACCCGCGATGTCGTTTGGGTCGGCGTCGACGCAACCGATAATGCGATCGGGGTGATTTCGAAATGCCTGCACTGACTCGTCGGAGCCCATATGCACCATGCCCCGGGCTATACCGCAACGATCCATGTCGGCAATGAGCATCGCAACGGTGTCGGTGTCGGCCTGCACATCGGAGGGCACCTCGGTGAACATGTATTGCGCTGGCATCGCCATTGTTTTTGACTCGGCGTCTTTTACGGCCCCGGCCAGAAACTGATAGTGATCAGCGGCGTTTTTCTTCGGAAAACCGATCATCAGATCGACGATGCCGATCTGGTCGATGGGATGGCTCATGGGCGCACCATAGATGCGCTCTTGGCTACGTTAGAAACCGTGGCACAGGGAGCGGGCAAAGGCAGCGACAAAAATGGGGCCAAGGGCTCAACGCCTGCGACCGTGCTCCTGCAAAAGGCCGGAGTCTCGTTTGCTTTGCACGAGTTCGCTCACGACGCCGCCGACCGCAACTACGGCACCGCAGCAGCCGCCGCTTTAGGCATCGACTACAACCGAGTCTTCAAGACGTTGCTCGCAGTTGTCGATGGCATGGCCACCGTGCAGGGCGTGCAACCATCGAAGACCGTCGTCGGAATCGTGCCGGTCAGCGGACAGTTATCGCTCAAAGAGCTTGCCGCCGCCACACGAACCAAGCGCGCTGAAATGTGTGACCCGGCCATGGCCGAACGACTTACCGGCTACGTGGTCGGGGGGATCAGCCCATTTGGTCAACGCAAGCACTTGCCTACGGTCATCGACCAAAGCTGCCTTGAGTTCGACACCATCTTCGTCAGCGGTGGAAAGCGCGGGTTCGACATCGAGATCGCACCGAACGATCTCATCGCTGTGTTGAGCGCGCTCACTGCACCAATCGGTGTCGAGCGTTAAGTCAAACTTCGTCGCCGCTCGGCGGAGCGACGCATCAGCGCTTCGATGTGCACCACCCGACTACGCGCTGATGGATGCGTGAGCTGTGTCTCAGTGCGGAGTTGGGTCGATCTGGTCGCCTGCTCAGTAGCTGCAACGCGTCGCAACGCCGTCGCCAACTCACGACCGAAGCCCATCTCGACGGCGCGCCGATCGGCTTCAAGTTCGGAGCGTTTGCCGATGGAGTTGGCCATGCGATTCGAGAACACCAACGCCGACAAGAAGACCCATCCGATTGCGTTGAGCAGCCCGCTCACTAAGCGCCCTAAGGCTGTGAGCGCAGACGAATGGCTGACAAACGATCGGGTGGCGGCCACAGCAACGTTCTGCAAGAAGAAACCGA
The DNA here is from genome assembly GCA_947505655.1 of Acidimicrobiaceae bacterium. Taxonomy (GTDB): domain Bacteria; phylum Actinomycetota; class Acidimicrobiia; order Acidimicrobiales; family Ilumatobacteraceae; genus WLMZ01. The sequence goes on from CANNMD010000022.1 coordinate 18,928, forward strand.
CGCGCGCTAACAAGAAGATCGGCAAGCTCAACCACTGTCGAAGTGTGAGTGCCACCGTGTGCAAACCAAGGTGATGCGCTACCTCGTGAGCAAGCACACCGGTCATTTCGTCACGCGGCAATTCTTCGATCGCGAACGAGGTGACCACCAACAAACTTCCACCGCATGCAAAGGCGTTCAGATCGTCGGATGGCAGAACCGCCAATGCGAAGCGCCGGTGAGGGATCGCCAGCTGCTGGGACACACTGCGCCACGCCGGTTCGAGTCGCTTCGCCTGTTCGGCCGAGGGTCGTCGAGCGCCCAACATGCGCATCACTAAAACCTTTTGCAACGGTCGCCAGAACATCACAACCACAGCGCCAAAATGCAGTCCGGCGAAGGTCCAAAACCCAACGTGCCACCAGATGCTTATGGGCAACCAGAACACCACGAGCGAGACCAACCACACCGGGACGATGGCGACCAACGGCAATACCGCAGTGAGCGACGACAACTCAACCGAACGCTGGGCGCTGCGAGAACGACTCATGCCATCTCGTTTGTTCGCAGGTGGGGGCGCGTGCTCAACGGTTCACAATCTAGATCGTTCGTTGCATCGCCGCGCCCAATGCGATTTTCACGCGCAAAATTGAGTCGAAACGCGACTGCTCAGCGCGGTTCTCTGCCACCGAAAGCGTCATGCAGAGGACCACTGTCAAGGTTGACCTAAGAACCTTCGCTATCCCTGACTCAATTTCCAATGTTGACTAATCTTTGACCCTCACGAGGACGCAGATCCGGTGTGGGTCTACCCACAGACAGAAAGGGGTGCGAGATGACTGTTGATACAACAACCGATACATCGCGCACCTCCGGCGAATCAGTTCGCGAACTGCTCGATCGGGCGAAGAGCATCGAGCTCGACGATCCCGCAACGTCGCGCACATTGGTGCAGCAGGCCAGGGTCACAGCGCACTCACGCGGCGATGAAGCCGGTGAGGCTGAGAGCCTTTACCACCTCGCCAGTTTGGCCTATTACACCGGCCACGCCGACGAAGCATTTGGTGTCGCAGTCGATGCTCGCGATCTTGCCCGCAAGGCTGGCGCTGTCGTTGTCGAGGTGTGGGCGCTCAACCTGATGGGCATCGTGCACTCAAACGCAGGCAACCACAGCGAGGCACTCGCGTGCTGCCTGCGCGGCCTCGAGCAATATCGCACCACCGATCACCGCGTGAACGAAGGCGGACTGCTCAACACCATTGCGTCGATCCACCATTCGCTCGGCGATACCGATCGCGCCATCGTCACCTACGAGGCAGCGCTCACGGCCAACAAACAACTTGGTCGCCTCGACGACGACGCCATCACGCTCACCAACATGGCACAGCTTCGATCGCAACGAGGCGAGTTTTTCCTCGCCGCAAGCCTCGGCGAATCGGCACTTGAGTTGTCACGTCAGCACGCTCCGGCATTTGTACCCGACGTGCTTGCGAACTTGGGCGAGGCATATTGCAGCCTGGGCGACTCAGCTCGCGCTGCTCAGTGTTTCGATGAAGCGCTCGAACTCATCGACGAGCGCATGCAGAACGGCCCGATGCCCACGCCATCAACGGTGGCCAACGTGTTCATGGCGCGCGGTAAAGCGTCGCTGCGAGAGTTCAACTTTCTGCGTGCCGAAGCCAGCTTGCTCCGCGCACTCGAGGTCTCGCAGCAGTCATCGTTGCCGGCAGTAGAGCTCGACGCTCATGAGTTGCTGGGCAAGGTGTATCGAGAGCTCAGCCGCTTTGAAGAGGCACTCAAGCACCAAGAGGCGCGTTTCGATCTGCACCAAGATCTGTTCAATCAAGGCACCGACCTGCGCATCAAAACGCTGCAGATCGCGCACGACACCGAGCACGTTCGTCAACAAGCCGAGATCTTGCGGTTGCGCACCACCGAGCTCGAAGCATTGGTTCGTGGCCGCACGCACGAACTCGAGGAGTACCAGCTCGAGGCATTCCAGCGTCTCGCTGTGTTGGCCGAATTCCGCGACACTGACACCGGCGAACACACCATTCGAGTAGGCGACCTCTCGGCCGAAATCGCCCACGAAC
>CANNMD010000023.1 GCA_947505655.1 Acidimicrobiaceae bacterium
AGGCTCGGCCTGGACCGGTTCGTCCACCAGCGCGCCAGGCTTTTTGAATCGTCAGGATCTCGCCGATCGCTACGCGCAAGTCACCGGCCGCGACCTCTCTCAACTCGACTTCTATGTGGCCTTCGCCTATTGGAAACTGGCGTGCATCCTCGAGGGTGTCTACTCGCGCTACCTCGGTGGCGCGCTGGGCGATCGCGATCCTGAAGAACTGCTTCCGTTCAAGATGCAAGTCGACGGTGCCGCACTCAAAGCCCTCGAGGCGCTCGGACGTTTGGCATGACAAGCGCCTATACGTTTGTCGACGGCGCCGCACCCGACGTTCACGATGCAGCACTGGTCGTGATGTTCACCGGTTGGATCGACGCAAGCGGAGCCGCTGGCGCGGCGATGGCCACCCTGGAGACCGAGTGCAACGCGCGCACGATTGCCACCTTCGATAGCGACACGTTCATCGACTATCGCGCCCGACGTCCAACAATGGAACTGCGTGACGGCGTCAACACCAAACTCACATGGCCCGAGATCGAACTGAAACTCGGACACGATCTCGATGGCAAGACTGTGCTGTTGCTCAGCGGCCCCGAGCCCGATATGGCCTGGCGCTATTTCGCTCGCGAGGTCGCCGCACTTGGCGTCACACTCGGCGTGAGCCGCATGGTTGCGCTTGGGGCGTATCCGTTTGCATCGCCGCACACCCGCCCAGCACGCCTGTCGGTCTCGGCCCCATCGGCCGAACTCGTCGCCTCATTGCATCTCCAGAAGAACTCGGTCGATGTTCCTGCCGGCGTCGCTTCAGTGCTCGAGCACGCCTTCCACGATGCTGGCATCGAATCGCTTGGACTCTGGGTTCAAGTGCCTCACTACATCGCCACAATGGCCTTTCCGGCCGCCACAGTTTCGTTGCTCACCGGCCTTGGCCAATACGGCGGCGTCCGAGTCGATGGCGCGGCCCCACGACAAGAGACAGCCATCCAACGCGAACGACTCGACGAACTCGTGGCCGGCAATGACGACCATCGCGAGATGGTCCGCCAGCTCGAGTCCGTGTACGACAGCGTCGAGAACCACCCGTCGAGTGATCGCCAATTCACCGACGCCGAGATTCCTACTGGCGACGAGCTCGCTGCCGAACTCGAGCAGTACCTTCGCGACCAGAACGAAGGCTGAGTCACCCGATCAAGTTCCTACGCCTGCAACGCGGGCGCTACGTTTCATGCAGCACATGACACGAGGGGGATTCACACATGAAGGTTGATGGAGGAATCGGCACAGACCTGCACAAGGTCGCCGAGCAGGCCAAGCAAGCCGAAGCCGCTGGCTACTCGGGCGCATGGACCGCTGAAACAAGCCACGATCCGTTTTTCCCGTTGTTGCTCGCCGCAGAGCACACCACCACACTCGAGCTCGGCACGTCGATTGCCGTGGCGTTTGCACGCAGCCCAATGACCCTGGCCAACACTGGCTGGGATTTGCAGAGCTTCTCCAAGGGCCGTTTTGTGATGGGCCTCGGCAGCCAGATCAAGCCGCACATCACCAAGCGCTTCAGCATGGAGTGGAGCCATCCAGCAGCGCGTATGCGCGAGATGGTTCTGGCGATGCGTGCCATCTGGGATTGCTGGCTCAACGGCACGGCACTCAACTTCCGCGGCGAGTTCTACACGCACACGTTGATGACACCGTTCTTCGCTCCTGCCGCCTCAGACATCAGCGCATACGGCGTGCCAAAGATCTTCCTCGCAGGCGTCGGCGAATTGATGACCGAAGTTGCCGGCGAAGTGTGTGACGGCTTCATCTGTCACGGCTTCACCACCGAGAAGTACCTGCGCGAGGTCACCATTCCGGCGCTCGCCCGCGGCCGCGCCAAGGCTGGAAAGACCATGGAGGGCTTCGAGATCGTTGGCCCAAGCTTTGTGGTCACCGGCACCGACAAGGCCGAAATGGCCGCAGCCATCGATGGCACCCGCCAGCAGATCGCGTTCTACGGTTCGACACCCGCCTACAAGAATGTGCTCGACATTCACGGATGGGGCGGCTTGCAAGAGCAGCTCAACGCGCTGAGCAAGCAGGGTGGTTGGGTCGAGATGGGCAGCCTCATCACCGACGAAATCCTCAACACGTTTGCGGTGGTGGGCGAACCCGAGCAGATCGCCCCTGAGCTGCACCAGCGTTACGGCGATGTGATTCAGCGCATCAGCTTCTACACGCCCTACAAGACCGATCCAGTGCGTTGGCAACAGGTGATCAACGCAGTCAAGGCGTCGTAGCGTCAGCGCTGCCGGGAGCTTGTTGTTAGGCGCCCAGGCCAATGAGCCAGCGACGAACGTTGTCGCCCAGCGCCGAGATGTCGTAGCCGCCCTCTTGCAGCACAACTGTGGGAAGGCCAAGCTCGGCGACCATCGCACCGCACCGCTCGAACCCATCGGCAGTTATTGAGAGGTCGCAGATGGGGTCGGTGATAAACGTGTCGAGTCCAAGCGACACGATCACCATGCCTGAACCGAACGATGCAATGGCATCGCAGGCTCGCTGGAGCGCAGCGATGTACGCGTCGTCTTCGGTGCGCGCTGCGAGCGGAACGTTGATGTTTGATCCCGCTCCCCTGCCTGCGCCCGTTTCGTCGGCATAGCCAACGGTGTACGGATACGCGCGGGCCGGATCGCCGTGCAGCGATACGTACTGCACATCGTCGCGCGCGTAGAAGATCTCCTGCGTGCCGTTGCCATGGTGGTAATCGACATCGAGCACCGTGACCTTTGTGCCCGTGGTAGCGGCGACGTGATGCGCTGCGATCGCTGCGTTGTTGAAGAAGCAGTAACCGCCATACAGCGAACTCGTTGCGTGATGCCCTGGCGGGCGGCACAGCCCATAGGCCGACGATGCACCATCGAGCACAATCTGCGTAGCGCTCATCGCCGTATCTACCGCAGCGAGCGCCGCCGTGTAGGTGCCGTGAGTAATGGGCGTGGTGGTCTCAAAGCACCACCAGCCAAGTCGACCATTCACCGACTCGGGCTCGCGCCCGGGCGACATTCCGTTGCGCAGCGCTGGCCGATAAAAGACATCTGGCGCGACGTCGGCGGTAGGGCCACAGGCGATCTGGTATTCGTCCCATGCGGTAGAGAGAAAGCGAAGCAAACCCGGATCGTGCACAGCCTCAATAGGGGCGGCACCCCACGATGACGGCGACACGAGATCGAAGCGCGAGTCGGCCTGCAGCGCAGCGTGGATCGCCTCGCCCCGACCGATGTGCTCCCATGGCGACATCACCTGAGATTGTTCGATGCTGCTCTTTGGATCGTGCAGCAGATGGGCAGGCGTGTAGACGACCTTCATGTGCACATCGTTGCAGAAACAAACTCACCACGCGCACCCTGTGGAGGGAGCTTTGTTACTCGAAGAGTTCGAGTTCTTCGTTGAGATATAACTCGCGACACTTAGCGCGCTGCAGTTTGCCCGATGAGGTCTTGGGCAACGTGCCCGCCTTCACCAGCATGATGTCGCGTGGCGGCAGGCCGCACACCTCGATGGTGCGATGGTGAATGGCAGCCCGCACAGCGGCGGTGTCTTCGGTGCGAACTTCGGCAACCACAACAACAGTCTCTTTGCCCTTGTAACCCTCGACGCCAAACGCAATCACGTTGCCAGCGCGCACACCCTCGAGTGGCCCAACGGCTCGCTCGATGTCTTCGGGGAATACGTTGCGCCCACCAACGATGATGACGTCTTTGATGCGACCGCACAGCACCAGTTCGTTGTCGAGCATGTAACCGAGGTCGCCAGTGCACAGCCACCCATCGACAAACATCGCCGCGGTTGCATCTGGGCGCTTGTAGTAACCCGGCGTGACCGAGGTGCCGCGGAGTAGCAGCTCACCAACATGACGTTCGGGAAGTTCTTCACGGGTATCGACATGCACGATGCGCATCTCAAGTCCGGGGACCGGGCGACCCAGCAACGGGAGGCGACGCACCGAGTCGGCCTCGGTGTCGTCGGTGATGTGGAGTGGCTTGGCCACGCGATCTCGTTCGAGAAGCACTCGGTCGACATCGTCGGTACGTAAGCCACGGTGCCGTGGAGGGAATGCTCCACCGATTGCAACCTCAGCCATGCCGAAGGCGGGGAAGACGCCACCGGGCTTGAATCCAAAGCGACCCGCCTCAACAACAAACGCCTCGACGGCCGATGGATCGACGGGCTCAGCGCCGCTGAGCGCGAGGGTGAGCCGCGAGAGGTCGAGATCCTTCATGCGTTTCAGAGCACGGGTGGCGAGCACCCAAGAAAAGTTTGGACCCGCCGTGGCAGTGCCACCGTGATCGCTGATCCACTGCATCCAGTTACCCGGGTGAGCCATGAAATCTTGAGGTGCTGCTTGAACAAGCTGGCATCCGTTGGTCATCGGAATCGAGAGAAATCCGACCAATCCCATGTCGTGATAGAGCGGCAGCCACGACACCATGACTTCGTCGGGACCGAGTTGCGCGGCAGCGCACGAAGCATCGATATTCGCGGTGAGTACCCGATCGGGAATCATCACGCCTTTGGGTTCGCTGGTAGAGCCGCTGGTGTATTGCAGGATCACCAAGCGCTCTGGATCGTTGGCAGGAATCTCAAGGCGCTCGCCCGACGGATTGCCCGGACGGGGCATGACTGCTGCCATTGGCTCGATCGGTGGATCGCCAGGACCCGATTGGTAAAACGGCGCCAACGCATCGTCGATGAGAACAAGCTTTGCGTCGCCGTGCTGAATGCGACCGCGAGTGCTCTCAACAAATGCGTCGAGCGATGCCATCCGCATCGGGAGTGGCAGCACCATGCTGGCGATGCCGCTGAGCCAACACCCTTGGATGATGGTCATGAGCGGGCGGCTGGTGGGTCCGAGGATTGCTACATGGTCGCCGGGCACGAGCCCGCGGGCCTGCAGTGCTGCACCAACTGCGCGGGCTTCGTCGTGGATTTGACCCCACGAAACAAAGCTCGGCTCGTCGGCGGGGGTGACCGAAGCACCTACAAAGCGGACCCCCGTTGGACGGTCGGCCGCTCGCTGTAGGCGATCGGTGATAGAACCTGTAATCGAAGTCATAAGCGTCCCTAACCTAGTCGGCGAGGGAACTTCGAACCCGTTCTCTACGACTTGGTGAGTATGACCCCCCTCAAAGCGCAACTCTTCTTCGCCACGCTGACTCTTGCGGTGCTGGCAGCCTCGGTTGGTTTGATCCTCTTGCGTGTCATCGCAAGGCGCCGTCCATCGGCACGCGAATCGCTCGACGCTCTGTCGGCCGCATGCGTTCCGCTTGCTGCGCTCATCGCTGCAGTGTCGATGGCGGGCAGCTTGTATTTCTCCGAGGTTGCCAACTATCTGCCGTGCACGCTGTGCTGGTACCAGCGCATCGCGATGTATTCCCTGGCGATCATCCTCACTATCGCCGCCGTGCGGCGCGACACCCTGATCCGTCGCTACTCATTGCCCTTGGCGGGCATCGGCGTCGTGATCTCGGGATACCACTACCTTCTCGAGCGCTTTCCACAACTCGACACCGGAGCGTGCAACACCACCATCCCGTGCGAATACGTATGGTTCGAGAAGTTCGGTTTCGTGACACTGCCGTTCATGGCGCTCGTCGGCTTCATCGCCATCTTCGTGCTCACCAGCGTTCCATCTCCAACCACCCCCAAGGAGTAATCGTGGCCTCCCCCACCACCAACACCCCCCATAAGAAGAACCCCGCCAAGACCCTGTGGATCGGCGTCGGCGCCGCACTCACCTTGGTCGTCGTGATCGCAGCGATCATTGCCTTTGCGGGCGGCGAAAGCACCAAGCCAGTTACGTCGTTGCCTACCGAGGTCGAAGAGTTCAGGCCCGTCACCGTTACCGGAGCGGCGCTGCCCAAGATGGCCGAGGGCGACGACCCAGCGGTAGGCATTCAGGCGCCTCAGCTCGACGGTTCTACATTCGATGGCTCGGCTATCACCATCAAGCCGGGCGAGCCCACCTTGGTGGTGCTGCTCGCTCATTGGTGCTCACATTGCCAACGCGAGGTGCCTCGTTTGGTGAAGTGGAACAACGAAGGCGGAGTACCCGAAGGCGTAGAGATCGTTGGTATTGCTACGGCTACCGATTCGAAGAACCCCAACTTCCCGCCGTCGGCTTGGCTGGCTCGCGAGGCCTTCCCGTGGCCTGTGCTCGTCGACAGCGCGAAGCAAGAGGCCGCCGCTGCTCTTGGCCTGTCAGGGTTTCCAACCTTTGTGTTTCTCGATGCCGAGGGCAAGGTGCTGTTCCGTGCGAGCGGCGAGGTTGAGATGTCAGCCCTTCGCGAGATGATCGTCGACACGATGGGCACCTGATAATGGTCGGGGTAGCTAGACAGCAGGCCCGTAGAGTGGGTGGCCTATGGCTCACGCCGACTCTGACATCCCAAATTTTCGCTACTCATCCGCGCTTGCCCAAGACATAGAACTGCGTTGGCAGCACTATTGGGATAGCCATGGCTCCTTCGAGGCACCGAACCCGGCGGGGCCACTCGGCGACCGAGCAGCGGTTGCCGGCCGCGAGCGAATGTTCGTTCTCGACATGTTCCCCTACCCCTCGGGCGCGGGCTTGCACGTGGGGCATCCGCTCGGATTTATCGGCACCGATGTGTTCAGCCGCTACAAGCGGATGGCTGGCTACAACGTGTGTTACACGATGGGCTTCGATGCATTCGGTCTACCAGCCGAGCAATACGCCGTGCAGACCGGCCAGCATCCTGCCATCACCACAGCGGCCAACATCGCCAACATGCGCCGACAGTTGGCACGCCTCGGTCTGAGCCACGACAAGCGCCGCAGCATCGAGACCACTGACCCGCAGTACTACCGCTGGACCCAGTGGATCTTCCTGCAAATCTTCAACTCGTGGTACGACACCAGCGCCAACAATGGCGTCGGTAGCGCCCGACCAATCGCCGAACTGATCAGCGCATTCGAAGACGGATCACGGGCCACACCCGATGGTCGGGCATGGTCATCGTTATCAAAGGGCGAGCAGCGCAGCGTCGTCGACGACCATCGCCTGGCATACGTTTCAGAGGCACCCGTCAACTGGTGTCCTGGTCTCGGCACGGTTGTGGCCAACGAAGAAGTCACCGCCGACGGACGCAGCGAGCGCGGCAACTTCCCCGTGTTCAAGCGCAACATGCGCCAGTGGATGATGCGCATTACGGCCTATGCAGATCGGCTCATCGACGACCTCGAACTGCTCGACTGGACCGATGCCATCAAGACGATGCAGCGCAACTGGATCGGTCGTAGCGAAGGCGCCCGCGTGCGCTTCGCCAGCGCGGCTGGCGACATCGAGGTGTTTACCACTCGCCCCGACACGTTGTTTGGTGCGACCTTCATGGTGCTTGCTCCTGAGCATCCATTTGTGGCCCTGCTCACCACCGCCGACCAAGCCGATGCGGTCGCCGAATACCAGAGTGTTGCAAAGGCCAAAAAGGACATCGACCGGCAAGACGCCACCCGCGAAAAGACCGGCGTGTTCACCGGTTCGTTCGCCACCAACCCAGTCAACGGCCAGCAGATTCCTGTGTGGATTGCCGACTACGTACTGATGGGCTACGGCACCGGGGCCATCATGGCCGTGCCGTGTGGCGACCATCGCGACTTCGAGTTTGCCCGCCAATTCGGTCTGTCGATTCCTGCGATTCAGCAGCCGCCCGCCTCGTGGTTCGCCGAGCGCAACATCGCCGAGTCGCTCGACACGTCCACATGGCCCGAGGCATTCGTCGGCGATGCCGTCTATGTGCAATCGGCCAACGCCGACGGTCTCGAACTCAACGGACTCTCATCGGTAACCGAAGGCAAGCGCCTCGCCAACGAGTGGTTGCAGGCCCGCGATCGCGGCCACGGCACCGTCAACTTCAGGTTGCGCGATTGGCTCTTCAGTCGCCAGCGCTACTGGGGCGAGCCCTTCCCCATCGTGTACGACGAGCTCGGTCCGATCGGCCTCCCCGATTCGTCGCTGCCCGTGCTGCTGCCCGAAACCGAGTCGTTCTCGCCGCGCACCTTCGATGCCAACGACGAGTTCAGCAACCCCGAATCACCGCTCGATCGACTCGACTGGTGGACCGACATCGATATCGATCTTGGCGAGGGCACGCGCAGCTACCACCGCGACACCAACGTCATGCCGAACTGGGCTGGCTCGTGCTGGTACGAACTTCGCTATCTCGACCCAACCAACACCGACGTGCTCGTCGACAAAGAGGTTGAGCAGTACTGGATGGGCCCACAAGGCGACGGCCATCCGGGCGGCGTCGATCTGTATGTCGGTGGCGTCGAGCACGCCGTGCTGCACTTGTTGTATTCACGCTTTTGGCACAAGGTGCTCTTCGATCTCGGCCACGTGTCGTCGAAAGAACCGTTCCACCGTTTGTTCAACCAAGGCATGATCTTGGCCGCGGCCTTCAAAGACGAACGCGATGTCTATGTCGACGCGGCAAGCGTTCAAGAGGCCGGCGGACAGTTCACGTTCGAGGGTAAGCCGGTCACACGTGAGTGGGGCAAAATGGGCAAGAGCCTCAAGAACGCTGTCTCCCCCGACGAGATGTACGAGGCCTACGGCGCCGACACCTTGCGTCTCTACGAGATGAGCACGGGCCCGATGGACGCCTCGCGCCCATGGGAAACCCGCGACGTCGTGGGCATGCATCGATTCTTGCAACGCATCTGGCGCAACCTCGTCGATGAAGAGACTGGCGAGCTGCGTCTGGGTGCCGCCGCCGACATCGACACGGTTCGGTTGTTGCACCGCACGATCAACGATGTGCGCGCCGACATGGACGACCTGCACTTCAACACGGCCATCGCCAAGATGATCGAACTCAACAACGCGCTCACCAAACTCGGTGCATGCCCGCACGATCTAGCCGAGTCACTGGTGCTGATGATCGCTCCGCTGTGCCCGCACATCGCCGAAGAGTTGTGGAGCAAGCTGGGTCACACCGACTCGCTCACCAACACTCCGTTCCCGGTTGCAGACCCTGCGTTGCTGGTGTCCGAGAACACCGAGCTGCCCGTGCAGGTAAACGGCAAGTTCCGTAGCCGCATTGTTGTGCCAACCGACGCCACCGACGATCAAGTGCGCGCCGCTGCGCTCGCCGACGACAAGGTCATCGCCGCTCTGGCCGGAGCCACCCCGAAGAAGATCATCGTGGTGCCCGGCCGCACGGTGAACATCGTCGCCTAGTCATCGCTCGGCTTGGGTCCGCTCGTGGAGTCATCCACCGGCAACACTGTGCAGATGTTCGACCTCACAGGCAAGACAGCGTTGGTCACCGGCGCCGGACAATCAGTGGGCGCTGGCATTGCTGCAGCGCTCGCTGCACGGGGATGCCATGTGTTTGTCAACGACGTGGTGGCCGAACGCGCCGAGCACACCGCTGCGGCTATCCGCGCCTCAGGAGCACTCGCTACCGCAGTTCCGTTCGATGTCACCAATGCCGAGGCTGTGCAAGCGGGTGTCGACACGCTCGGACCAATCGACATCCTCGTGAACAACGCTGGCAACGCCGGCGCGCACGGGTTCACGCCGAAGCAGTTCGTAGACATGGAGCCCAGCGAGTACGCACGGTTCGTCGATGTGAATCTGTTCGGCGTGATGCACTGCACGCGAGCGGTACTCGCTGGGATGCAAGCGCGCCGCTGGGGGCGAGTCATCACCATTGCGTCGGGCGCGGGCACCGTCGGAAACCGCATGGGTATCTCGGCGTATGGCGCGGCCAAGGGTGGGGCCATCGCGTTCATGCGTCACGTCGCCATCGAGTCGGCGCGACGCGGTGTCACTGCAAACTCGCTTGCGCTGGGCCTGATGGCCAACACCGATGGCGGGGCGTTCACCGAACAGATCGCCAAGACCATTCCGGTCGGACGCTTGGGCACCCCTGCCGACATCGGCGCCGCGTGCGTCTGGTTGGCCAGTAACGAAGGCGCGTGGGTCACCGGCCAGACCATCACCATCGACGGCGGATCCAACCCGAGCTAACCCCCGCACTCCCCTCGCCACCGCACCAGAAAGCGTGAGCGCACGTCTACCGTGCGTTCACGCTTCACGGCTAAGTTCCACTGCTCGATCACCCATTCGCAGCACTGCCCTTCGGAGGCCTCGTGGATACCAACCGCATCAACAAGTTGTTTGGTCTTGAAGGCCGAGTCGCCATCATCACCGGCGCTACCCGCGGCATCGGCCGCTCAATCGCCGAGGGTTTCGTCGATGCTGGCGCAACCGTGGTGGTCGTGAGTCGCAAGGCAGAGGCTGTCGACGAAACCGTGCGCGCGTTGCAGCAACGCGGCGGCACCGCCCTCGGCATCGCTGCGCATCTTGGCGACCTCGACGACATCCAGCGCATCGTCGACACAACCGTGCAGGCGTTTGGCCGCATCGACATCGTGGTCAACAACGCCGCAACGGCGCTGAGCCAACCGCTCGGATCACTCACTGCCGAAGCCTGGGGCAAGGTAAACGATGTCAACCTTCGCGGCCCAGTGTTCCTCATCGAGGCCGCGCTCAAGCACCTACTGGTGAGCCCACATGCCTCAGTCATCAACGTGATTTCGGCTGGCGCGTTCTTGCCGTCGGTTGCATCGGCGATGTATGCCAGCACCAAGTCGGGCTTGTTGTCGTTCACGCGCACCATGGCAGCCGACTTCGCAACACGGGGCATTCGAGTAAACGCGATTGCTCCGGGGACGGTAGAGACCGACATGGTGCTCAACAACACGCCCGACGCCCAGCAGCGCATGGCCAACGCATGCTCAATGAAGCGGATGGCTCACCCCGACGAGATGGTCGGACCCGCGCTCTTTTTGGCTTCCGACGCATCGAGTTATGTGACCGGCCAAGTGGTCCTCGCCGACGGCGGACTCGTGCCAGCCCGTTAGGAAAACTGGTTACTTTCGGCCCTATCGCCTGCTGGCATGTGCGACCACCATGACCGCATGAAAACAATTGTTGTTGGAGTCGATGGGTCCGAGGGTTCCGGCGACGCACTGAAGTGGGCCGCTGCCGAAGCCAAGCTGCGTGGCTGTTCCCTGCAAGTTGTGTACAGCTGGCAGTACCCGCTGTATGTCACCTCGGAGCCCATCTATATGCCACCACCGGACAAGGACCTCATCATCAAGGGCGCCAAGTCGACAGCCGAGAAGTTGGTTGCCGACGCCGGAGTCGCTGAAGCGGGCGTGACGTTCACGATCGAGACACCACAGGGCCGCCCCGGCCCCGAACTGGTGAGGCTCGCCGCCGATGCCGAAATGCTGGTGGTTGGATCCCGCGGTGCCGGTTCGGTTCGCGAACTGTTGCTTGGGTCCGTCTCCAACTATTGCGCCCACCACAGCCCTTGCCCGGTTGTTCTGGTGCGACCCACCGAATAGGTGCGAAGCAGCGCCCCTAGACCGCTGTAACGTAAGGCTCCTATGCAGGTTGACGTCGTCGATTTTCAGGCTGCTGACGCGCCGCAAGCGTTTACCGAGTCGCTCCACAACACTGGCTTTGCCGTGCTCGTGAACCATCCGTTGCCGCCTGCTCTCGTGCAGGGCATCTACGACGAATGGCTCGACTTCTTCAACACCGACACCAAGTACGCGTATCGCTATGACGAAGAGAACCAGAACGGTTACTTCGGACCCGAGGTCTCCGAGACCGCCAAGGGCAACACGGTTCGCGACATCAAAGAGTTCTTCCATGTGTACCCATGGGGCCGCTATCCGAGCACTGTCAGCGACGCGGCACTGCGTTATGCCGAACAGGCAACCGAAATTGCGCGCACCTTGCTGTCGTGGGTTGAGGCCCACACCCCCGCATCGGTGTCGGCCCAATTTTCGCGTCCGCTCAATCAGATGCTTGATGGCAGCACGCGCACTCTGCTGCGCGTCCTGCGGTATCCACCGCTCACCGGCCACGAGCCCGCTGGCGCCGTGCGCGCCGCAGCACACGAAGACATCAACTTGCTCACGGTGTTGCCAGCATCAAACGAATCGGGTCTGCAAGTACGCGACATCAACGGCGTCTGGCACGACGTGCCGTGCGACTACGGCAGCATGGCGGTGAACTGTGGCGACATGCTCGCCTTGGCCAGCGGCGGCTACTACCCGTCGACAACGCATCGGGTGCTCAACCCAACCGGCGACTCAGCGAAACGCTCGCGCCTGTCGGTGCCGTTGTTCTTGCACCCTGCCGACGACGTGATTCTGGCCGAGGGTCGCACGGCGTTCGAGTTCTTGCACGAACGCATCGCCGAACTGCGCAGCCAAGACATCAAGCCCAACTGAACCAACCCAAAGTGACCAAGGTCCCGAGTTGTTCGGCTCTGTGGCTCTAGAAGCAAATTACTACTCAACGCATTGTTGAGCTATGGCGATTACGAGTCTGCATTTCCTTGGCGCTGTCGGCACGGTTACCGGGAGTCGATTCCTGATTGAGCAAGGCGACCACTTAGTGCTGGTCGATGCAGGCCTCTACCAAGGCCAAAAAGAACTTCGGCTGCGCAACTGGCAGGCACCCACGTTTGAAGTCTCACAGCTTGACGCAGTGGTGCTCACCCACGCCCATCTCGACCACTGCGGTTATCTGCCGGCGCTGTACCGAGCCGGCTTTCGCGGACCCATCTACGCAACGCCAGGAACGATTGCGCTGGCCAACATCGTGCTGCCCGACGCCGGACGCCTGCAGGAAGAAGAAGCGTTCCATGCCAACAAGTACGGATGGTCACGCCACAACCCGGCGGTCGCACTGTTCAACGAAGAAGAAGCCATTGCCGTTGGCGCACTGTTTCAGCCTGTTGCATTCGGCAACGACCACCACATCTCTGGCACGCTCAGCACCCGCTTCGATACGGCCGGCCACATCTTGGGCGCCGCCAGCGTGACGATGACCACCGATGCTGGGCGACGAGTGGTGTTCAGCGGCGACCTCGGTCGGTCGAATCATCCACTGCTGCTTCCGCCCGCTCCGCGACCTGACTGCGATGTGTTGTTGATCGAATCGACCTACGGCGATCGCAACCACAAAGACATGGGTCTCGACTCGTTGGCATCGGCAATCTGCCGCACAGTGGAACGCAAAGGAACGATCATCATTCCGGCGTTCGCTGTAGACCGCACCGAATTGGTCATTCACGCCATCCATCAACTCGAGCGCAGCGGAGCGATCCCCATCGTGCCCGTCATCGTCGATAGCCCAATGGCTCTCGCTGCGCTGAAGGTGTACCGCGCCGCTCGAGATCGTCGCGACTGCGAGCTACGCCCGGAGGTCTTTGGTGAAGAGGATCCGTTCACGACCGCCCGACTTTCGGAGGCCGCAACGGTCGAAGACTCGAAGGCCGCAACGGCACGAGGCGACTCAACAATCGTGATCTCAGCGTCGGGGATGGCCACCGGCGGCCGAGTGCTCCATCACCTCACGAAACGTCTCCCCGACCCACGCTCGTGCGTGATCATTGCCGGGTTTCAGTCACGTGGCACCCGAGGCAGCCAGCTTGCCGAGGGTGCCACAGAAGTCAAGATTCATGGCGCATACGTGCCCGTGCGTGCCGAGGTCGTTGCGATCGACGCGTTCAGCGGCCACGCCGATAGCGACGACCTCATGGCGTGGGCCGACACCTCACGAGAAGCGCCACAAACCTCATTTGTCATTCATGGCGAGCCCGAGGCGAGCACTGCGTTGCGCACGCGACTGCGTGGCGCATCGTGGACCGCTGTCATCCCAAAGTTCGGCGAACGTGTCGTCGTCTAATCCGTCCCGCTCATTGTCATCGTCACCACAACCACACACTCGAGGTCACTCATGGGAAGCATCGTCGTAGGAATCGATGGATCGGAAAACTCGCGCCACGCGCTCGAGTGGGCTGTCCACGAGGCCCAATTGAGGCAGGCACACCTCGACATCGTGTCGTGCTGGGAATACCCCATGCTCATTGCATCTGAGGTCATGTGGGCTCCTCCCCCAGACCGCAACAGCCTGATGGCCGCAGCCGCTACCCGCGCCAACACATTCATCGAGCAGCTTCAGCTAGACGAGACCGATCTCTCGTTCGATGTGCTCACCCCCGAAGGCCGACCAGGCGCCGAACTTGTTCGAATCGCCGCCGACACCGAGGCAGAGATGTTGGTTGTCGGTTCACGCGGCCAGGGGTCCGCGGTCGAGTTGCTGCTCGGATCTGTGTCGAACTATTGCGCGCATCACAGTCGCTGCCCGATCACGATTATTCGACCGAAGTCATCGCATCACACCTGATCGCTTCGCTGCCCGTTTTCAGTAGAATCACACGGACCTAACAATCGAGGAACCCATGGGCAGCATTGTCGTCGGTGTCGACGGATCTGAGAACTCGCGACATGCCCTTGAGTGGGCAATGGCCGAGGCCAAGTTGCGCAATGCGCGGCTCCTTGTGGTGTCGTGCTGGGAGTTCCCCACACTGGTCGCCACCGAAGTTGTATGGACCGTGGCGCCCGACGTGGTGGCCACCGCTGAGCGACTCGCTCAAGAAGTCAATCTCGATGCGTCGGGCGTGCAATACACCATCATGGCGCCCGAAGGTAGGCCGGGCGGCGACCTCGTGCGCATCGCCGAACTCGCCGACATGCTTGTGGTCGGTTCACGCGGTTCAGGATCGTCGAGCGAACTCTTGCTCGGATCTGTCGCGAACTATTGCGCGCACTACAGCCGCTGCCCCGTGGTCATCATTCACCCACCAGCGTGACCCGCGTCGCCTATGGCGCGAGAGCAAGCACTTCGGCAAAACCTGCCTTCAGGCAGCGCATGAACATCTTGTGATCTGGGATCGCCGTGGTGTCGATGTTGGCGCCGATGTAGCACCGGCCACGGTAGGACATCAACGTGATGTTCACTGCCGATCCGGCAGTAGGTCCAAACGGGTAGAACCGCATCACCTTGACGCCGCCGAGGTACATCTGCACGGGCACGCCAGGGACATTGCTGGCCAGAAAGTCGACCCGCTTCAGCATCGTCGCAATCACCTGCTTCGGCAGCAGATTGAGCGCGCCTGCAACGGCCTCGGTGTACTCAAGCGCCCGCTCGGCACGAACCTCTTTACCTTTGTCGTGTAACAGCCGAAGACGCTCGGCCGGATCAACAGTTCCCACCGGCACCTTGAATCTCATCACCGTCACATGGTTGCCGCCGGGCTGATGCTCGTCGGCGCGCAGGCTGATGGGCATAGCCACCCTCAGCTCGTCAACGTCGGCGCCGTGCCGATCGTGATATCGGCGCATGCCGCCCGTGATGCCCGCCAGAAATCCGTCGTTGAGCGACGCCCCAACGGAGTGCGTAGCAGCGCGCATCTTTGCGAGCGGAACATCGATCACATCGAAACGAGAATGCACATCGCGCTTGGTCATGATTGGCGACATCGCCGACCGTGCGAGTGCAACCGTGCGCCCGACCGATCGAACAAGGTCAACAGTGTCGGCCGCTGTCTGTTGCGGATGAGCAAGGGCGTGAAGAAGCTTCGGCATGGCCGACGTCGCATTACGGCGCACCATTTTTGCAGCAGCTTCAAGATCATGGGAGACCGCGTCTCCGAACAGACCGAGGGCTCCGACGGGCGCGTTCGCGCTCTTCGTTGACGCACCCGCGACGGGCGTCGACCGGACTCGCGCAGCGTTTGCCGTTGGCGCCTCGAAGTCGAAGAGATAGGCGGCCAACTGCACCGAACCCACGCCATCGGTGAGCACATGATGCACCTTCATTACCAGTGCGGCTTGTCCTTTGGCGAGGCCTTCAAGGAGCGTGAACTCCCACAGCGGACGATCTCGATCGAAGCCCTTGGCGGACGACTTGCGAGCGAACTCAAGCACATCGTTGATGCCTGCCTCAGCACCGCCCAGAGGGGTGAGCACCTCACGCCGAAGGTGATACGCCAACTCGAAGTGTTCGTCGGCAACCCATCGCAACATCGTGGGATGAAGAGGAGGCGCCGCCACTTTGTCGCGTAGCCCTGGCACCTGATGGGTGACGTGCTCAATTCGCTCAGCCAGAGTTGACCAATCGGGTACCGAGTCCAACATTGCGACGCCCACGATTGTTGAGTGCAGCAACGGATCCGACTCGATGAGCCACATGATCGCGTCGGTCTGACTGAGGTAATCGTTGTCTCGCACAATCGGCTTCGTCACTTCTGCCTCCTCGTTTCAATGCCGCTCGCGGCGCTCGTCACACTGCGTCTCAATAGCGAAAGGGAGCGCCCCGCAGGACGCTCCCTTTGCTCAATCCTCTCGAAGGGACTCGAGAACTGTTACGCCTTGTGCTCACCTGTGAGGACAACTTTGTCCTTCGGCGTTGTGAACGCATGGATGAAGCCGGCGAGCGATGCAAGAAGGAGAACCAGCGCCACCAAGAAGCACACGGTTTCGGCCTGGCCGCCCTTTTCGCCAAAGACGCTGAAGCCATACGAGGTCAGCAACAAGCCGCGAAGTGTCTCGCCCTTAAATGCGGAGTCTCGCAAGCCAGACACCGCGTCGGCTGCCTTCTGCAGATCTTCGGTGGGCTTGCCAGCAGCCTTGGCATCGGCTACGGCAGCCTTGGCCTTGCCTACTTCGGCGCCCAAAGTTGCGTACGTCGCGCCTTCAAACTTCGCTGTCTTCGCGCTCTCAGCAAGGTGCAAAGCAATGAAATCGTTGGCGTAGCACTCGGCCTTCTTGCCGGTGTCAAGAGCGGTGCCGGCGAACTTGACCAAACATGTTGATTCCTTCTCAATGTCGGTCAACGTCTCGGCCGTCTTGAAGGAGATCTGTTGTTCTGAGAGCTGATCGTGCACATAGGTCTTTGCGAAGTCGGCGTTGTCTTTCATGACAAGACCGAGCACCGCAAGCAGTCCGGCGAGCAACACTCCACCTACGCCAAAGACCAGATCCAGAGTTCTACGTTTCATTGCTTCAGGGCTCCTCTAGGGTTCAAGTTCGGCACTGGTTAGTGCGAACCACTGGCCTCAGAGTAAGGAAGAGCAAACTCGGTAGCTAGGGACCTAGGACACTTCGCCGTGGGACATCAGACATCCAACTTGCACTGCGCGCTTCCGCCCGGCATTCGGTGCCGATTGCGAGCAATCCATCGATACACAACCGCTGCGATGTGCGAAATTCCGGGCACCAGCAACAAGCGCCCAAGGATGCCCCAGCCGCGGCCAGAGTCGATGAGTAGACGAGCAATCGCTACGTGCCCCGACGAGATGACACCGTTGCTGTCAACCCATTGCACTGCTGTCTGACACTGCTGTGCCGTGAGGCCGAGCGCATCGATATCGATGCGTTGCCATGCCTTCACTTCGCAACCACGCGCAACTCGGCGCTCAGCGAATTGAGCGGAACGCGTGCAGAACGCACAGTCACCGTCGAACACGAGCAGTGGACTTTTCTGGCATACGGCAGCTGTCACTGCAACAGTGTGCCGCCGCCAAAGCGCAGAGGCAAGATCAATCGGCAGTTGTTCGCCGTGCCAGCTCAATGAGCCGTGCCGTATATGGATCGCGAGGCCGACTCAGCATCTCGTTGGTCACGTCGACTTCGACAAGACGACCATTGCGCAACACTGCAATTCGATCGGCGATCGATGCCACCACTGCGATGTCATGCGACACGAAAACCATCGTGGTCGCCAATCGCCGATGGATGTCGAGCAGCGTCGCCAGCACGCCAGCCTGCACCGTGACGTCGAGCGCAGAGGTGACCTCATCGAGCAACAGCAACTCTGGCTTCATCGCTAAGGCTCGGGCGATAGCGACGCGCTGCTTCTCTCCGCCCGACAACTTCGCACCGCGGCGCTCGAGCATCTCAGGGGCGAGCCCCACCGTGTTGAGCAGCTCTCGAAGCGTCTCGTCGTGAGCAGCTTTCAAGCCACCACCAAATCGGGACCAGGAGCGCCGAGCAGTTGGGTCGATGAGACGACGAACCGAGTGCGCTGGGTTCAGCGAGTCGTCGGGGTTTTGGAACACCATCTGAATTCGTCGGAGCATGTCGATGGGCCGACGCTCTACGGGCGTAGCGAGATCGAACCCATCAGCCCATTGCACGGTTCCGCCAGTTGGTGGCAACAGCCCGCAAATCGTTTTGAGCAAGGTCGACTTGCCCGACCCGGATTCTCCAATCACCCCGAGAATCTCACCCGAGAACACCTCAAGCGTGAGGGTATCAACCGCCGTCGTGGCAGACGCGGCGTTTGCTCGCCCGAGTCGATGGCGGGACGACGACCGCACCACAGACAGCGCCTCGGCACGGACAATCGGTGCCGGCACTACGCGGTCGATCGCAGTGCCACGGTCGGCTCCAACGTGGCGAATGCCGAGCGTTGGCGCGGCTGCGAGTAGTTCAGCGGTGTACGAGTGCGACGGACGCCGGTTCATCTGCTCGCGACTCGCGTCTTCCACGATCTCGCCGCGTTGCATCACCACCACCCGATCGGCGACTCGATCGATGACGCTGAGGTCATGGCTCACACACACCAAGGTGAAGCCGCGGCGATGCTGCGCTTCGGCGATCATGGTCAAGATGTCGTGTACAACGCCTACGTCGAGTGCCGATGTCGGTTCGTCGAGCAACACGATGTGCGGGTCACGAGCAAGACCCAACGCGATGAGCACGCGCTGCTGCTGCCCACCTGAAAGTTCGTGCGCGAACCTTCGGCGAAGTTGGGCGCCATTCAGGCCCACTTCATCGAGCAACTGAGAAGTTCGATCGGTGTCCTGGCCGAGCACCTCCGCGAAATGCTGGGCAACGCTGAGGTGAGGCGTGAGTGACATCGCCACGCTTTGCGGCACCATCGCCACAGTTGAACCGAGCAGTTGACGACGATCATCGTCGGCCAGCGAAAACAGATTGTGTCCTGCAGTGAGCGCTGTTCCGTTGGAGACGAACAGCCCATGGCCAATGGCCCCGATCCACGCGCGTAGCAGCGTTGATTTGCCCGAACCCGACTCGCCGACGATGCCCAGCCTGGTTCCAGCCGGCACCACAAGCGAGAGGTCACGGAGGATCAACTGTGGCTCAACGGCCCCGAGATGCGCTGCATCGAATGGACTCACGCCTACCGAAAAGCGGTCGAGTTGTAGGGCGATGTCGGTCATGGCAGTGCGGCCTGCGCTCGCCGATCGACCAGCGCATTGACGCCAAGAACCAGCGAAGCCAGCATCGCTACAGGAGCGAGCAGAGGCAGCGGACTGACCGTGATGAATCCGCGGGCATCGCTAATCATCAGACCCCACTCGGCCGTCGGCGGACTCGTGCCAAGGCCGAGAAACGACAGCGAACTGAATGCCAACAAGATCCACGTGAACTGCATCGCTACTTCGGTGATGAATACCTCGGCGATGTTCGGCAGCACCTCGCCCACGACGATGGCGCGTCGAGATGCGCCGCGGAGTCGAGCCGCCAAGATGAAGTCGCGCGTGAGCACATTGCCCGATGCGCCACGCACCACCCGCGCAATCGGGGGCGCGTACATCAGCGCCAGGGTGGCGACCAGCACCACAGGCTCACGGCCGATAAAGCTGGCAACAAGCATCAGCACCAGCAACGACGGCATCGCCAAAAGCACGTCGACCACCCGCATGATTGCGTCGTCGAGCCATCCACCTACTAACGCTGCAAATGTTCCGAGACCGAAGCCAAGCACAGCAGCAAGCAACACAGCGACGAGCGCCACACCAATCGAGGGCTGACCTCCATGCAGCGTGCGGCTGAGCACATCACGCCCGAGAGAATCGGTGCCTAACCAATGCGCGCCCGACGCTCCTTGCAAAATCGCGTTCGAATCCTGCGCCACCACTGACTGCAGCGGAAGTACCGAGGCGGCGAGAGCAAGCAGCAGATGACCACCAACGATCACGGCCCCCGCCGACATGGTGACGCGCCGACGAGTTCGAGTTGCTGTCGAGTGAAGGCCGATCATGATGCGACCTGTGCCCGCATTCGCGGATCAAGCGCCCGCGTGACGGCGTCGGAGACGAACGACGAAGCGATGAACACAACCAGACCGAACAGCGTCAACGCCAAGATCAGCGCTGTGTCGCGATCTGAGATCGCGTCGACTGCGATGCGGCCTAAACCTGGAAAGTTGAACACGACCTCGACCACGAACGTGCCGGTGAGCAACCACGCTGCGGTTACCGCAATCACGTTGATCGGTGCAGGCAGCGCCGCGGGAAGGATGTGTCGACGAACAACGACGCGTTCGGCGATGCCACGGGCGCGCGCAGCCTCGACAAATGGGCGCTCTTCGGTCACCAAGAAACTGGCGCGCATCGACCTCATCACATGTGCGAAGACAACCAAAGCAAGCGTGATCGCGGGGAGCCAAATGTTCGGCAGGATCTCGAGGAGAGAGGCGTTGCTCGACACCATCGTGACCCCCGGCAACAGGGGAAGCCACACAGCGAACAGCAACCAGAGCACCGACGCCGTTACGAATTCGGGCATGGTCATCAGCACAAGACTCACGGTGTCTACGGCGCGGGCGACTCGTGTTCCCTTTCGTCGGGCGCTCCACACTCCCACCACAATTGCTAATGGAAAGGCCATCAGGCTCGCAACCGTTGCCAAGGCAAGCGAGTTGCGAAGGCGAGGCAACACGATGTCGACCACCGATTTGCCGCGCTTGATTGAGAACCCAAGGTCGCCACGCAGCAAACCGCTCGCCCAGTCGATGAGCCGATGCGACACCGACGCGTTCAAGCCATTGGCGCCACGACATTGGGCGAGTTTTGTCGCCGTCGCTGAGCGGCCAAGCAGCGCTGTGCACGCATCACCGGGAAGCGCCTCGACACCCAAAAACACGAGCACCGACATCACTGTGAACACCCCAAGGGAGATCGCCAAGCGGCGAAGCAAATAGGCGGTCATCGAGGCGGCAAATCAGTCAACCTGAATCTGCTCCCACCGAACAGCATCGATCACGATCGGCGCAACGCCTTTGACCTTGGCACTCATCGCTCGCACCA
>CANNMD010000024.1 GCA_947505655.1 Acidimicrobiaceae bacterium
AGCCACACCGCCACCGGCAACAACGCCTTCTTCGATGGCTGCACGAGTTGCAGACACAGCATCTTCGATGCGGTGCTTCTTCTCTTTGAGCTCAACCTCGGTTGCGGCGCCGACCTTGATGACTGCAACACCGCCGGCCAACTTGGCCAGGCGCTCCTGCAACTTCTCACGGTCCCAATCGCTGTCGGTGTTGTCGATCTCAGCCTTGATCTGGTTGACGCGGCCCTTCACATCTTCGTGGTCGCCAGCACCATCAACGATGGTGGTGTTGTCCTTGGTGATGATGACGCGCTTGGCACGGCCGAACAGATCCATGGTCACGTTCTCGAGCTTGAGGCCAACCTCTTCGCTGATGACCTGACCACCGGTGAGCACTGCCATGTCCTGCAACATCGCCTTGCGACGATCGCCAAAGCCGGGGGCCTTGACTGCTGCCGAGTTGAAGGTGCCGCGGATCTTGTTGACGACCAGCGTGGCGAGTGCTTCGCCTTCGATGTCTTCAGCAATGATCAACAACGTACGACCGGTCTTCATCACAGCTTCGAGAGCTGGGAGCATGACCTGCACCGAGCTGATCTTGCCGCTGGTGATGAGGATGTACGGATCTTCGAGCACTGCTTCTTGACGCTCAGCGTCGGTCACGAAGTATGGCGACAAGTAGCCCTTGTCGAACTGCATGCCCTCGGTGAACTCGAGCTCGGTGCCAAAGGTGTTGCTTTCCTCGACCGTTACGACGCCGTCTTTGCCGACCTTGTCGATTGCGTTGGCGATGACTTCGCCGATTGAGGCATCAGCAGCCGAGATGGTGGCGACAGCGGCGATATCGCCCTTGTCGTCAACCTCTTTGGCCTGACCCTTGATCGACTCGACCGCTGCGGCAACTGCCTTTTCGATGCCCTTTTTGAGGCCCATCGGGTTGGCGCCGGCAGCGACGTTGCGCATGCCCTGATGAACCATTGC
Source organism: Acidimicrobiaceae bacterium (assembly GCA_947505655.1). GTDB lineage: Bacteria > Actinomycetota > Acidimicrobiia > Acidimicrobiales > Ilumatobacteraceae > WLMZ01. The sequence continues at coordinate 961 of CANNMD010000024.1, forward strand.
CTGCGCCAACACCGTTGCGGTGGTGGTGCCGTCACCGGCTACATCGTTGGTCTTGGTGGCGACTTCTTTGACCAACTGAGCGCCCATGTTCTCGAAAGGATCATCGAGTTCGATTTCCTTCGCGATGGACACGCCGTCGTTCGTGATGGTTGGTGCGCCGAACTTCTTGTCGAGAACGACGTTGCGACCCTTTGGCCCAAGCGTGACCTTGACCGTGTTGGCCAATTTGTCTACTCCGGCTTCGAGTGCGCGACGCGCCTCTTCGTCAAATTTGAGAATCTTGGCCATGGGGCTAGTGCCTCACTTACCGACGATTGCGAGGACGTCACGGCTGGTGAGGATGAGGTAATCCACACCTTCGAGCGTGACTTCTGTTCCGCCGTACTTGCTGTACAAAACGGTGTCGCCGACTTTGACGTCGAGTGCAGCATGTGCACCCTTGTCGTCGCTCCAGCGGCCAGGTCCAACAGCGAGCACGGTGCCCTGCTGTGGCTTTTCCTTGGCGGTGTCGGGGATAACGAGGCCCGATGCTGTGGTGAGCTCGGCTTCGTTGGGCTTGACCACAATGCGGTCGTCCAGCGGCTTGAGATTCATGAGAGAACGCTCCAGGTTTGTTGAGACGTGTTGTCTGGCAGGGCCGAGTGTGGCGACTGCCGCACGGGCATTAGCACTCGACGAGTGCGAGTGCTAATGGTAGGGCCTCACCTACGGCGTTAGCAACCGCAGCAGCGAAACACCCACCTCTGAGAGCAACTGCTCGAGCAGGCTCAGGGGCAGACCGATCACATTGGTCACGCTTCCATGCACAGAATCGACAAATACCGCTGCGGCGCCCTGAATGCCATACGCCCCAGCCTTGCCATGAGGCTCGCCCGTTGCCACATACCAGCGCAGCCACTGGTCGTCGCTTGCCTTCATGCTCACCAACGACGTATTCACCTCGGCGGCCACGCGGCCCTGATAGCGAATGGCCACGCCGGTATGCACCTGATGGGTTCGTCCGGCAAGCAGCCCCAGCATGCGCAGTGCATCGGCGTCGTCGGCCGGCTTGGCCAGGATCATTCCATCGAGATCAACCGTGGTGTCGGCAGCAATAACGACGACGTCATCACCCACCACCGCAGCCAGGGCTTTTTCGATGGCCAAACGGCGCACGTATGACACTGGGTCTTCGCCCGGATGCTCGGTTTCGTCGATGTCGGTGGGCATGACCTCGAATGACATGCCGATTTGGGCCAACAATTCGCTTCGGCGCGGCGAGGCCGACGCCAACACAACCCGTATCGAATCGTTACTCATCCGCCGCTGAGCGCCATCACATGCCCGTCGTCGGGCGGAGTTGCATCGTCGAGGTCGTCGAGATAGCCCTCGGGCAGAACCACGCGAATTGGTCCGTTGGTGTGGCCACGTCGGATGCGCTCGCCGCCAGGCACAACCACCAAGGTGGGGTCGAGCGCCGCAATGAGGTGATCGAGTTCGGCTATCGAATTGATCTTGCTGAAGTTGCCTCGCGCCTCGCCGCCCACTGGGTAACCAGTGAGGTACCACGAGGTGTGCTTGCGGAAGTCGCGCACCGCATGGTCTTCGCCGAGATGATCGGCGAGAAGCCGACAGTGGTCGGCCATCTGCTGGCCCACGAAACCAAGCGGTGGCGATTCGGGCACGGGCTCGCCGTTGAATGCCGCAACGAGATGGCCGAACAACCACGGGCGACCGAGGCAGCCGCGGCCGATGACCACGCCGTCGCAGTTGGTGTGCTCGACCATCTTGAGCGCATCTGCGGCTTCCCAGATATCGCCGTTGCCGAGCACCGGGATACCCGTGACTGCTGCCTTGAGCTCGGCGATGGCATCCCAGTTGGCGGTGCCGGCGTAGTGCTGCTGGGCGGTGCGCGCATGCAACGCGATGGCCGCCACGCCTTCTTCTTCGGCAATCTGACCTGTGCGGATAAACGTGAGCAGTTCGTCGTGAATGCCCATGCGGAACTTGGCCGTGACCGGAATGCCGTAGGGAGACGCGCCAGTGACCACGGCGCGCAAGATGGCGCGCAACAAATTGGGCTTCACGGGCACTGCGGCGCCGCCGCCGCGACGGGTGACCTTTTGCGCAGGGCACCCGAAGTTGAGGTCGATGTGATCAACGCGATCTTGCGAGCACAGCAGACGAACGGCCTCGCCGATGATGGCGGGATCGCTGCCATAGATCTGCAGGCTTCGCGGCGATTCGTCGGCGCCGAAGGTGGCCATGCGCGCTGTCTTGGCATTGCCATGGACCAGGGCGGTGGCCATCACCATTTCGTTGACGTAGATGAGGTCGGGCGCAAAGCGTCGGCACATCGTGCGGAACGGCGCGTTGGTGACACCAGCCATCGGTGCGAGCACAACGGGTGGCCAGACCTGATACGGGCCTAGCTGCAGCGGTTTCACCCCGAAAACGCTACCCGCGCGAACTGCACGGCAAGGCCACCGTTGCTGGTGGCGAGGGTGTCGTCGAACTCACGCTTGAACGACGGCAGGCTCGAGGTTGGCGCAACGACCGCGAGTCGTTCGGCCTTGCCGAGCTCAAGGTAAAGGGCACGTTGGTTGGCCGCACTGAGGCGCTCGCCATACGGAGGATTCGTTACTACTGCAAGGCCGGCGCCGCCCGTTGGACCGCTGAAAAGCTTGGTTGCATCGCCGACCTCGAACACGATGTCGTCAAGCACACCGGCGCGTTCGGCGTTGGCCTGGGCCTTGGCGATCATGTCGCCCTTGAGGTCGCGGGCCACATATTTCTTCTTCAACGGACCACGCACATCGGCGTCGGAGGCGGCAAGCAACTTCGACCACTGCGCCGGGTCTACCGGCATCCAGTTCTCGAAAGCAAACGAGCGATTGCGTCCGGCCGGCATGCGGCGCGCCATCTGCGCAGCCTCAATCATGATGGTGCCAGCGCCACAACACGGATCGGTGAGCACACCTTTATGCGTTGACGCACCGCTCCATTGCAACAATGCAGCAGCAAGAGTCTCGCGAATAGGGGCCGGGCCTGATTCAGTGCGCCACCCACGCTGATACAGCGGATCGCCAGTGGCATCGATGCTTACGGTGCAGATATTGCGCGACATCCGAACGTGCAGCGTGTGTACGCCGCCTTCATACTCGTACGCAGGGTCATACGAACGACGCACCACCGCGCGCACTCGCTCTTCGATAGCACCGGTGTGGTTCAAACGAGAGGCCGAGGCCGACACGCTGATGTTGAGTGCGCAGCGCTTCGGCAGCCACTCGTGAAACGGAATCTCTTTGAGGCCGGCCTGCAGATCGCCGAAGCCAATGGCCTCGAAGCGGCCAATGCGGATCAAGATTCTGGTGGCAGTACGCAGATGCAAGTGAGCCAGCATCAGCTGCGACCACGTGATCGACGCAGTGAGACCGCCGACTCCGAGGTCGACCACCTTCAGGTCGAGACGCGCCATTTCTGCTGCGGTGACCTGCTCGAGGCCAGGTGCTGTGACGATGTACGCGGCAAGTCGACTCATGGGGTATACGACTGTACCAGCGGTAACCGCAGGCCCGGATAAGCGCCGCAGTCGAGCGATGTGGGTCCGTCGCTCTTCAGGCGATACCAACCAGCGGCGGCGATCATCGCAGCGTTGTCGGTGCACATCGCCCGACTCGGCACAAACGCTTGAATACCGTCTTCGTCGCACGCAGTTGCCCAACGCTGCCGCAGCAGCGAGTTGGCGGCAACACCGCCGCCGAGCACCAGTCCTTTGGCCCCTACTTCGCGAGCTGCGCGGCGAGCCTTTGCGACGAGCGAATCGACCACGGCCATCTGGAACGACGCAGCGATGTCGGCAGTCACTGAATCGGGGTGCTTACGCACATGATTCATGACCGCGGTCTTCAACCCGCTGAAGCTGAAGTTGAGTGAGTCAGGAATCGCTCGCGGAAACGCCACGGCCGTGGGGTCGCCGTACTGCGCTTCTCGATCGATTGCTGGCCCGCCGGGATAGCCGAGACCCAAGAATCGAGCGACCTTGTCGAAGGCTTCGCCAGCCGCATCGTCGATGGTTTCGCCAAGCAAACGGTACTGACCGTGCGCGCTCATCTCGATGAGCATCGTGTGTCCACCCGAAACGAGCAGCACCACAAGCGGCAACTCAAGCGACGGATCTTCGAGTAGCCCCGCATACAGATGGGCTTCGAGATGGTTCACGCCAACGAACGGCACATCCCACACCAACGCCAGCGCCTTCGCGGCTGCAACCCCAACCAGCAACGCGCCGATGAGACCTGGACCCACCGTTGCCGCCACAGCATCGATGCGGGTATCGGCAACGCCCGACTCTTCGATGGCTTGGGCGATGACCGGCGCAATCAACTCAACGTGAGCCCGACTCGCGATTTCAGGAACAACGCCACCGAATGGAACGTGCTGTTCGATCGATGTATTGATGACGCTGCTCAGCACATCGCTGCCACCCATCACCACTGAGGCAGCGGTCTCATCGCAACTCGTCTCGAGGCCCAAGACCACTGTTGACTCGTCGACGTTCATGACTCTCCTCGGATCTCGGCCACGTCGGGACACAGCAAGCGGAGCCGCGCCGCGTACTCGGGCGAATCGATGTTGTGACACCACATCACGATTGCGTCTTCTGAGTTCTCGTAGTACCTCGGACGAACTCCGGCCGGCTCGAATCCAAACAGGTGATAGAGCCCCTGCGCCGCCACGTTGCTGATGCGCACCTCAAGCGTGAGCCCGGTGCAACCCTTACCGCGCGCTTCCCAGACAAGGTCGGCGAGTAGATGCCGGGCGATACCGCTGCGTCGGCGTTTTGGATCGGTAGCGATGTTGGTGATGTGCGCTTCTTCGAGCACCAACATCATCCCGGCATACCCCATCAGCTCGCCGCCGCGGTAACCCACTGTGTAATAGCGCTGGCCCTGCTTGGCGAGTTCGATCTCGTTCAGAAAGACGTTGATCGACCATGGTTGCGGGTACACCTGATGCTCGATCACCTGAATCGCGGTGAAGTCGCGACGGCGCATCGGCAAGATCTCAAGACCGCGTGCCGGTACGTCTCGATGCAACAAGCGCGACAGCACGCTCATCGTGTGGTCCAGTTGATCTGAGCGTCGGGTGCACGCAGATACATCGGTTGAACAGACTCGAGGTTGGCTGCACCGGCTTGCCCAACGTCGGCGCGCAGCGCGCGTGCTCTGGCCAAATGAACAAGCGGCGCCGCCGACGGATGAGCGAGGTCGGCAACCTCGATCGATGCGTCGAGTTGATCGCGATACCGATGAGCTCCGTCGCCAACCGCAAGAACGTTTTGCCCACGCGCCATCACATCGGCATTGAAGTCTTCGACGCTGCATGCAATCGGCTCGCTGACCCGCTGCACCCCACCGGGCGAAGGAAGGTAGAAGGAGTAAAACACTTCGCCCTTGCGCGCATCGATGAGGCTGGCAATGACCTTCGAGCTATGCCGCAGCGGAAACGCCAACAGGTCGAGCGACGAAATACCTACGAGCGGCACATCGAGGGCTTGGGCCATGGTCTTGGCGGTAGCAATACCCACGCGCATGCCAGTGAACAGGCCGGGACCAATATCGACACCAACTGCACCAATCTGAGAGAGGGCAACGCCAGCTTGGCGGCACACGAACTCGATGGCCGGAGCCAGCACTTCGGCGTGACGGCGGCCCTGCATGATCTCGACGAGGCCAATCACGCCGTCGTCGCCGCCGAGCGCCACGCTGACTACCTGAGTGGCCGTTTCAATTCCGAGCGTGATCACGACACGGTCCATTCTTCGACGGCGGCTTCGAGTCGTTCCCAGCGCGGCAGCCAACGCTTATCGCTCGAGGTGATGCAGATCTCGCGTTGGTCGACATCGACATCTGACCCGTCGAGGGGGTCATCGGCGAGGCGAAGTTCGATGTGCAAATGGGGTCCAAGATCAACCACATCGCCCCACTCGACCAGCACGATGGCGTCGTCCTCGAGCAACTCGGCAAGTGCCAGATCGTCGACTTCGGCGGTGTGCTCGAGGCGATACAGATCGGCGTGATGCAGCGTTGTTGAACCACCGGTGTAGCTGTGCACCAACGTATAGGTGGGCGATGTAACTGGCTCATGAATGCCCAACTCGCGCGCAAACCCTTGGGCGAATGCCGTCTTGCCGGCTCCCATCTGACCCGCCAACACAATCAGGTCTCCGGCACGCGCCAACGTGGCCACGCCCGCGGCGATCGCCCGCGTTTGTTCAGCAGAGTGAGAAACCAATTCGATCATTGGGGTGCAGCCATCTCGGGAGAGTTCATGGGTAGTGACGTTCGATCCGCTGGCTGATGCCGCACAGAATTTCGTAGGCAATTGTGCCAAGGCGAGCCGCCCACTCCTCAGCCCTGATCTCGTCGGTCAGTGCCTCATGAGTCTGACGGCCGATCAGCACCACTTCGTCGCCCACCGAGACCGTGTCGTTACCGCAATCAACCATCAACTGGTCCATCGTCACGACGCCAACGATTCGGCGCCGAACGCCCGCGATCAGCACCTCGCCGCGAACATCAAACAAACGGCGGGGCACACCATCGGCATATCCGAGAGGCACCGTGGCAACGTTTGTTGCTTCTGCAAATACATGGCGAAGGCCATAGCTGATGCCCTCGCCAGCAGCCACCCTCTTCACAAAGCTCACCTTCGCGCGCAACGACAACGCTGGCCGCAACTCGGCACATAACGCTGCCACTCCTGGGCCGGGCTCTGCGCCGTACATCGCGATTCCAAGTCGCACCAACCCGCGGCGAGACGCAGCGATACCAAGTGCCCCCGCCGAGTTGGCCAGATGAACCAGCGCTGGTTCGTGGCCAGCAGCGACAAGCGTGTCGACCACTTCGTTGAACAGTGCAATCTGGCGGTCATTTGATGCAGCATCAGGCTGGTCGGCCATCGCAAGGTGGGTGAAGACCCCCTGCAGTTCAAGCTGCGGGTGTGCTGCGATTGCATCGGCGAGTTCGACAGCGTGCTCGGGCGCCGCACCCACACGATGCATCCCGGTATCGATCTTTAGGTGCACCGGATAATCGGCTTGCCCCGCTCTCGCTGCAGCTTGGGCCAACGCCTCAATTGACTCGCGGCAATACACGGTGGGCGTGAGTTGATGCGAGACCACGAGATCGAACTCTTCCGATGGCGACTGGCTCAAGATCAAGATCGGAGCGGTCAGCCCAGCAGCGCGAAGCTCGACCCCCTCGGACACCAGTGCCACACACAGGCCCTCAGCACCGGCGCTCAGCGCCGCGCGCGCAACCGGCACTGCGCCATGGCCGTAGGCGTCGGCCTTCACGACAGCCCACACCACAGACGGCGCGACGACCTCACGAATCAGACGAACATTGTGCGCGACAGCATCGAGGTTCACCTCGGCCCATGCCCACCTCATTGCAGCGAGTCCAGAACCTGTGGAATCAGCGGCAACAAGTCGCTGGCGATGAGCCCGCGGCGAGGCCCCAAACGACCAGCCCGACCATGAATCCATGCTCCTGCTGCCGCTGCCTCAAACGCTGAGAGACCTTGTGCGAGTAGTGCGCCGATAACTCCCGACAGCACGTCTCCGGTTCCGGCGGTGGCCAGACGCTCGTCGCCGGCGGTGACAACGAGCACGCGACCATCGGGATCGGCCACCACGGTTGCCGGGCCTTTCAGTAACACAACGACACCGAGTTCAAACGCCAACAACCGCGCTTCCATGATTCGATCGGGTCCGACCTTGGCACCGGCGAGCAACGCGAATTCGCCATCGTGCGGTGTGAGCACTGTTGGTGCTTCGCGAGCTTTCAGCACTGCGGCCGGCCCGTCGCTACTCCACGCCAAGGCGAACAGACCATCGCCATCGATCACCGTGGGAACTAACGATTTGCTCACCACTGTTCGAATCGCGGCAACGTTGCCCTGACTCCGGCCGAGGCCGGGGCCAATTACCAACGACTGAAATCGATCAAGGCTGGCAAGCGCTTCGCGGGCCCAGTCGCCGCCGCCCAACGGACGCTGCACGTACTCGTGACCGCCGCTGTTGGGCACGGCACCCGGCACTGAGAGGTGAACCATGCCGGCTCCACTTCTCTGCGCAGCGCTCGCAGCCAAATGAGCAGCGCCGGTCATCCCCGGGCTGCCGGCGATGATCTGCATGGCCGTGCTCCACTTGTGTGCGTCGGCCTCGCGCGGCTCCCACCATTCGGCGACATCGCTTTGCTGCACCAGATGAACCCTGACATGGTCGGCAGAGAGCCCGATGTCGACCACCTCGACAGAGCCCGCCAGCGCGGCTCCCGGCTCGAACAGCAGACCAGGCTTCAACGCAACAAAGGTCACGGTGTGGTCGGCCTGCATGACTCCTGAGCCAGCCGCCCCAGTGAGGCCATCGACCCCCGAGGGAATGTCGACTGCGAGCACAAGCGCTGAGCCCGGATCGGGAGCCTGCCACAATCCATGAAACCCGGTTCCGTACGCAGCATCAATGACCAGGTCACAATCAGGCAACACCGTTGGGCAATCGGCCACCGCAAACACGGTCACCTGCACGCCCTTGAGCGCAAGCTTGCGAGCGGCAACTCGACCATCGGCACCGTTGTTGCCAGGGCCCGCTACAACGACAACACGGCGGCCATACGAGCCTCCCAGCATTCGCAACGCAGCCCACGCAACCGCAGAGCCCGCTCGCTCGATAAACACGTTCGCTGGGGTGCTTCGCGAAGCAGCCGCGTCGATGTCTCGCATCTCGTCTGGCGTCACGATCGACAACATGTCGTTGAGCGTAGCTAGTACACACCCTCACCGCCGGCGAGGCCGCCGCGCCTACTCGGCGATCACGTATGCAATGGCGAGCAGGTCGCTGTGTGTCAGCGAAACATGCCAACGCGTGACCCCTGCGTCGCGGGCCAGTTCGGCAGCACGCGCCGACACGCGCAACGACGGCGCGCCCGAGTCAATGCGGGTGACCGACACATCGTGAAACCCAAACGCACCAAGCCCCACACCGAGTGCCTTCATCACTGCTTCTCGCGCAGCAAAGCGAACCGCAAGCGACGGCACCGGATCGAGCTTTGAGGCCACGTACGCAAGTTCTTCTGCGGTAAACAACCGTTCGCGCATGGTTGGCGTGCGTTGCAGCGAGCGCCGAAACCGATCTATCTCTATGGCGTCGACCCCGATGCCGATCATGATCTAACGACGCCAGCGATCGGCCATCTCGCTGATCGGCAAGATCAGCAAATCGCCCACCGGAAGCTCGCCGAGCAGATCGTCGCTGAATCCGCCTTCGGTTTCGGCCACCCAGTCGACAAGACGGTTGTATCGACGGTCGTAACCCTGCAGGACCCCACGCATCACGGCAGCGGGCAAGCGATCGTGAAACCGCACATGCAACAACGTGATGCCGGTGATCTGCGCGCCCTTGAGCTCGGGTACAAAGATCACGGTTCGGCCGTCGCTGCGTCCACGAGCCACGAGCACATCTCGCTCGGCGGCAACGCGGCGCTTGGTGCCCACCAGCGAATGGTTGCGCTCGACACGAGATGCGACATCGCGTGAGAGGCCCCCACGGTCCACGATCGTGATCGTTGCGCTCGTGGTGTCGGGGTCGCCCTCGATGCCGTAACGAGTGAAGCCAACAACCTCGGCAACGGCGGGGTCAAGATCGGCAAGCACCTTCATCGAGCGATACGACAAGCGATCGCGACCAACCCCGAGGGAGAGCACTGATTGCACCAAACGGCGGTCGAGCACTCCTTCGTCGTTACGGCTGATCCCGACGGTAACGGTCTTGGCCTGATGCTTGATCGCATCGATGGGGCGAGTGAGTTCTTCGATGGCGCGCGTCAGCGCGGCAGTGAGATCGTCGATAAGCGCGCTCGGCGTTCCCACTTTGCCGGTATCGGCGTGATACGACTCGAGCGGCGCATCGCTGAGCGCATCACGCAACATCGACACCACCCGAACTGCTGTAGACGCTTCCATCTGACCGTCGTACAAACCTGCGCGCAGCGCAATGAAGAACCGTTCGGCGATGGGCTCAAGCTCCTTGCTCACCAACCGCATCACTTCGTCGCCTACGTCGGTGGTCGAGATCGCCCGCTCAACCACTTCGCGGGCCTCGCGTAGCGGACGAGCCGATGCGTCGATGGCCAGTGCTGCCTCATAGCCAAAGAGGTGGCCCACCATCGCCGACAAAATGAAGGCAAGTGCGCCATCGACCGCCGGCACTCCGATCACTTGAGCAGCAGCAGAAAAACGCTTGTCGCCCTCAGTGGCAATCACAATCGGCAGCGCCTTGTGGGCGCGGAAGATGGCCACTTCTTTAGCGACATCGTCGGCCGTGCCGCCAACCAAGCCGGCCGCGCACACGATGATGAGCGGCTCACACGAGAGGTCGATGTGCTTCTTATCTTCGGTGACATCGCAGGCGATGCTCTTGTAGCAAAGCTCGCTGAGTTTGATACGCACTTCTTGCGCGGCCACGGCATTCGCGCCGTTGCCAACCACGGTCCAATACCGACGCTGCGGGGCGAACCGACGAGCGGCCTCGCCAATCTGGTCACGCAGCCCAAGTACCGAGACAAGCGCATCAGGAATCTCACGCAGCGACGAGAGCAATTGATGCCTGCGTTGCGCCGAACCAAGACCTGCCGCCTCGCTGATCGCACAGGCCAGCAACGCACCGGCAGCGACCTGTGCGTAGAAGGCCTTCGTTGAGGCAACGCTCATCTCAACGTCGCGGCCGTCAGAGGTATACAACACGCCATCGGCCTTGTCGGTGAGATCGCTGTTGCGACGATTCACGATGCCAATCACGCATGCACCGCGACCGCGAACAAGATCGACCGTGCGATTGGTGTCGGTGGTTGTACCGCTCTGGCTTACCGCCACTACGAGCGTGTCGCTCATGTCGAGGCGCATACCAAAGCCACTCAGTTCAGTAGCCACCACAGGGTCGACATCGAGGCCGCCCTCGGTGAGCGTTGCGAGCGTCGCTGCCATGCTGCGCCCGGCGATGGCGGCAGTGCCCTGGCCGATCACAAGCACGCGACGAATGGCTCCGGTGGCCAGACGCTCAGCGATAAACGGAGGAAGCGATCGAGCCCCAACGACTGCGCGCAGCATGCCGTCGCTTTCGATGATCTTGCCGCGCAATGTCTTGCGGAAGCTCTCGGGGGCTTCGGTGATTTCCTTGAGCAAGAAGTGCGGGGCCGCGCCACGATCGATGTCTCGCGTTGTTACCTCGGCCACAACGACGTCGCGCTCTGCGAGCGGCAACTCCGTGCCGCTATACGACAAGCGGCGGATGCCTTCGAGTTCGCCAGCATGTGCCGCCGATAATGCGAACACTTGACCGCGGCTTTCGGGCTGGTCTGGATCGCTGGGGGTCTCACCGTCCATACGCACGTAGCGGCTTGTCTCTTCGACCACGCCATACGGTTCGCTGGCAACGATGAACGCATCGTCGGCGAGGCCTACATACAGCGCTTGGCCACTACCGCGCAGAGCAAACAACATTTGCTCGGGCTCGTTGGCACTGGCCGCACCGATGGCAACGCTGCCCTCAAAGCTGGCCACCGTGCGTCGAAACGCTTCGACAACGTCGCCGTTCGATGCAGCAGAAAAGCGTGAGACCAACGCCGGAATCACCTTGGCATCGGTGGTGATGGGCCCAGCGATTCGCAGGCCGTGCTCGATCTTCAGGTCGGCATGGTTATCGACATCGCCATTCAGCGCCGCCACCAAATACGGCCCCGGCTCGTAACCGGCTTCGAGTTCGTCGCTGTTCAGCGGATGGCAGTTTGGCTCGCTGATAATGCCCACGCTTGCCCAGCGCGTGTGACCCAAGACGTTGAGTCGCGAGGTCGGCGAAGACAGTGCAAGGCGCAACAGGTCGTCGCCCATCACTGCTGCACGCAACGCACGGGTGTTATCGCCAAGCTCACCAATCTCAGCGGCGGCTTTGTACACAAAACTCAAACATTGCCCGGCAACACGCACCGAACCGTCGGTGAACAATGAATTGTCGTCGCGCTCGGCCAGCAGGCTACGCACCGCTGGGTCATCGATCGACAGGTTGTGGCCCCACACGAACAGGTGCAAACCTGCCGAGTCGCGGCCGCGCACCTCAAGCCGATCGAGCGCCGAAAACGCCTGCTGCACTGCGAAGTATGCAGCCACCGCTGCAGGCGCCGCGTCGCGACCCGCAAGTTCGTCAACGGCACGCGCAGCGCGCAGTCGGTCGTTGCGAATCGACCAGAGGGCATCACGCAAACGACCGATGACCACGTTGGTGGCCTCAACCACATCGGGTGTGAGATCGGTACCAAGCTCAAGTGTCGACTCTGCACTGGCCAGCGCTGCCTCAAGCTGGTCGACGCGGGCGATGATGCTCGCCGCCAGTTCGTGGCGACCCACCAGTGCCTGAACGCCCGCAACACCGCGCAGCGTGTGGTCAAGCGCAGCGCAGGCGTCGGCCATAGCTGCAGTACTCGGGTTCAGGCCAAGGGCCTCATCGAGCGCGGCGATGATGCTGGCCGAGGTTGGTGCCAAACGCGTGGTCGGCTTGCTCAAAATCGCAATGATCCCGCACATGGCTTGCAGGTTACCGCGCTGGGCTACGTGTAGATCTTCGTTGGCAATTCGCTCAGCTGAAACGAGCCCGAACGATGTCGGCCAACCCATTGGCAACATCGTGCGCCACGGCGTCAGTAGCTGCCTCAACCATCACCCGTACGAGCGGCTCAGTGCCGCTGGCCCGCAACAGCACTCGGCCCTCGCCGCCTAGCGCAGCTTCGGCGTGTGCCAACTCGTTGGCGAGTTCGATCGCGATATCGGGATGACGATCGGCCACCCGTACATTCACGAGCACCTGGGGGAACGCCGTCATCACATCGCGCGACATCTCGGCCAGCGAACGGTGCGACGAGTGCGTGTGATGCAGCAGTCGAAGGCCTGCAAGCAAACCGTCGCCGGTGGTTGCCAAGTCTCGATAAATCACATGCCCGCTCTGCTCACCGCCAATGGCGTAACCGCCTGCGTCGAGTGCTTCGAGCACATAGCGGTCGCCCACCGCAGTGGCCACCACCGCGATGCCCGCTGCCTGCATGGCCCGATGAAACCCAAGATTGCTCATCACCGTGACAACGACGGCATTGCCGCTGAGCCTGCCCTCGGCCTGCAACTGCAGCGCCGCCAGCGCAATGAGGCGGTCGCCATCGACAATATGGCCTTCGTTGTCAACTGCAATCACGCGGTCACCATCGCCGTCGAAGGCAAGACCTGCGTGGGCCCCGTGCTCAAGCACTGCGTGCACAAGCGATGCTGGATGCGTTGCGCCGCAGTCGGCGTTGATGTTCGTGCCGTTCGGCGTGGCGTGCATCACGATCACGTCGGCACCCAGCGCAGCCACCGCTGCCGGGCCAGCAACGCTCATTGCACCATTGGCACAGTCGAGCACCACGCGCACACCAGCGAGGCAACCGGCCGGAAACAGCGACACAACGTGTTGCACATACTCGGTCACTGCATCGACAACCACATCAGCAGTCGCGTTCGACGCCGGCGCGACTGGGTCATCAGCAAGTACTACTTCAAGGCTGGCCTCGATCGACGCTTCGACATCGTCGGTGAGCTTCAGACCACCGACGGCAAAGATCTTCACGCCATTATCCGAATACGGATTGTGTGATGCCGTGATCATCGCAGCGGGTACGCCGCGGCGCGCTGAAAGAAATGCCAACGCAGGGGTCGGTAGCACTCCACACGATTGCACCGTCTGGCCCTGCGCGTGCAAGCCCACGGTCAATGCGGATTCAAGCAGCTCACCAGACTCGCGGGTATCGCGGCCAATGAGCCATGTTCCACCGTCGAGCACCTGGGCCGCGGCAATGCCGAGGCATTGCACGTAATCGGTGGTCAGTTCGGTGAGCGCAACGCCGCGCACACCATCGGTGCCGAAGCGCAGCAAATCAGCGCTTGGTGTACTGAGGAGCCTTACGGGCCTTCTTGAGACCGTACTTCTTGCTTTCCTTGCGACGTGAGTCACGAGTGAGCAAGCCGGCCTTCTTCAGCGCTGCGCGCTGCTCAGGATCGAGCTCGATCAACGAGCGGGCAATGCCCATGCGCAATGCGCCGGCCTGGCCGCTGATGCCGCCACCATGGATGGTTGCATCGATGTCGAACGCCTCTTCGGTGTTCGTGAGACGGAGCGGTTCGCTCACGGTCATACGAGCCATCGCCGTTGGGAAGTAGTTCTCGAAACTACGACCGTTCACGGTGACGATGCCGGTGCCGGGGCGCAAGCGCACCCGAGCGACAGATTCCTTACGACGGCCAGTTGTTTGAGTCAGCGGCTTAGTGCCCATGGTGATTCACATTCTCCGAATACTTAGCGCGACTTGGCCGCTGAAAGATCAAATACGACTGGCATCTGTGCCGCGTGTGGGTGCTCGGCGCCGCCGTACACCTTGAGCTTCTTGATCATCTGACGACCAAGTGGGCCCTTTGGCAACATGCCCCGGATGCTGTTGCGGATTGCCTCTTCAGGCTTACGCGACATGAAGTTGGCATAGGTCTCGGTCTTGAGGCCGCCTGGGTAACCGCTGTAGCGGTGCACACCTTTGAGTTCGGCCTTGTTTGACGTGAGCACAATCTTGGCCGCATTGACGATGATGACATGGTCACCTGTGTCAATGTGTGGGGCGAAGGTTGGCTTGTGCTTACCGCGCAGCACGCGTGCTGCCTCGGTGCACATGCGACCAAGCACCAAGCCCTCGGCATCAATGACATGCCAGGCTGCGGTGATTTCACTTGCTTTGGGACTGTATGTACGCATCATAAGAGCTTCTTTCAACCGGGCGCCGACCGGCAGCCACAGGGAACCCAACAAGGATAGGGGTGGAGATGTCCAATCAGCAATCAGATCGGGCGCGAATTCGCGACCTTTTCGTCGAGAACTCAGCAGAAGTGACGCATCGCACTCATGTCGGCCAACTTTGGAGGATTGCGTGACTCGAACTACAACGGCGTTATTTGTAGCCAGCGCTACAAACGACATGACATCGCGTGTTTTGGTCGGGGCAATCGGCGTCGTGATGCTCGTCGCGGCGGGCTTCGGACTGCGTGATTACCTCGGTCGCTACCGCAAACGCTGATCCAAAACCGCCGTTTCTGGATAGCCCACTTCCCACAACACCAGCCCGCGTGCTGGCGCAATTTCGGGGGCGGCCTGCCGATCGCGACCCAACATCAACGCGCGCATCTCGCCCGCGTGCATTCGACCGAGCCCGACATCGACCAGCGCGCCAACAATGGAGCGCACCATCTGATGACAAAACGCATTCGCTCGAATCTCGAAACGCAGCACACGCGCCTCGCCGGCGTTCGGACCGATCGCATCGGTAGTGGCGGTCACGTCGGAGATGTTGGCCAGCATCACCCGGCGGCGCAGCGAGCGCTCGGCTTGCCCTTCGGCCACCTGAGGTTTACGACAGAAGGCAGAGAAGTCGTGCTCGCCGATCAGTGGATCGCATGCGAGTTGCATCGTGGGCAACAGCAGTGGGCGCGTCACGTGCCACGCCCGATCGGTCAAGAACGGATTTGCGGTGGACCCGTTGTAGATCGTGTAGCGATAGTGCCGCCACTGGGCGCTGAAGCGGGCGTTGAATTCGTGTGGCACCCACTCAGCGCTACGCAGCACAACCCGAGGGCCGCACATGCGATTCACCCGATGCACCAGGTTGCTCAAGACCGTGTTGCCCGGCAGATCACAACTGATCACCTGGCCCCATGCGTGCACACCAGCATCAGTGCGACCTGCGCCAACGAGCTCAACATCGTGTCGGGTAATCAGCGACATTGCTTCGGTGAGCACACCCGTCACCGTGTCGACATTGGGGTTCACCGCAAAGCCGTGAAATCCTGCGCCGTCGTATGCGACAACGAAACGAGCCCGCCGCATAGCGACGGGCTCGTTCACGTTCTCGATAGCGCCGTTATCCGGCACCGTGTTAGACCAGTTCGATGCGCGCCATTTGGGCGTTGTCGCCATGGCGCGGGCCGAGCTTGTAAATGCGAAGGTATCCACCCGGACGCTGGATGTAGCGAGGTGCCACTTCGTTGACCAGCTTGGCGGTCATTTCGCGGTCGCCCAAGTAGCCCTGAATCTGACGAATGCGATGGATACGCATTGGATCGTCCTCAGTTGCCTTCTTGGCCTTGGTGATCAGCTTCTCGGCGATGGGGCGCAATGCCTTTGCCTTGGCCTCGGTGGTCACAATTGCCTCGGCGGCAATCAACGACGCAGCCAAGTTGGCCATCATGATCTTTTGGTGTTGTGAGCTGCCGCCGAAGTTGCGGGCTCTACGTGGTGTAGCTGGCATTAGGGGTCTCCCTCAATGACTTTCTTGGTCAGCCGCGCAGCGTGAGGCCGCGCTCGTCGAGCTTCTGCTTGACCTCGTCGAGGCTCTTCTGACCAAAGTTGGTGATGTTCAGAAGGTCGTCTTCGGTCTTGGTGAGAAGCTCGCCAATGGAATTGATCTGTGCCCGCTTGAGGCAGTTACGGGGACGCTCAGACAGATCGAGGTCTTCGATCGGCAAGTCGAGGTCTGGCGATGAAGCGCTGCTTGCAGCAACTTCGCCAAGCTCGAGACCCTGTGGCTCGTCGCTGAGGTTGGCCACAAGATCGACCAACGAACGCAAGGTTGCGCCGGCCGAGGCAAGTGCCTCACGAGGGGTGATCGAGCCGTCGGTCTCGATGTCGAGAACCAAACGATCGTAGTTCGTGCTCTGCTCGACGCGAGTTGGCTCGACTTCGAACATCACGCGGCGCACTGGCGAGAAGATCGCGTCGATCGGGATCACACCAATGGTGCGGCTCTCGTTTTCACGGTGGCTCGACAGGTAACCACGACCACGCTCGACGGTGAGGTCGATAGCGAGACGGCCCTTGGTGTTGAGCGACGCAATGTGCAACTCGGTGTTGAGGATCTCAACATCGCTCGAGCACTTGATGTCGGCTGCGGTGACCTCGGCTGCGCCACGAATGTCGAGACGAATCACGACGGCTTCGTCGCTCAAGCTGGTGAGCACGATGTCTTTGAGGTTCAAGATGATGTCGGTGATGTCTTCGCTGATACCAGTGATGGTGTCGAACTCGTGCAAAGCATCGTCGAATCGAACGGCCGTAATCGCTGCGCCCGGGATGGACGACAACAATGTACGACGCAATGAGTTACCAATCGTGTGGCCGAAGCCAGGCTCGAGTGGGCCAATGAAGAATCGCTGGCGGTTGTTGGTTTCTTCGCCGATTGCCTCGACGGTGGGGCGCTGAATGACGAGCATGAAAGTCGCCTGAGTCCTTTCGGGGTTCGGTTACTTTGAGTACAGCTCAACGATGAGCTGTTCGCGGACGGGCACATCGATGTGCTCGCGTTGGGGCAGTTCACGAACTGTGACTTGCTTGCCCTCGTCGCCCTTTTCGAGCCACCCGACGGTGACGCGATCGAGTGTGTCGAGATTGTGTTGCACGATGATCATGCCGCGGGCCTTCTCGGACAGGCTCACAACGTCGCCGCGCTTGACGCGGGCGCTAGCGATATCGACGCGCTTGCCGTTGACCAAGATCTTGCCGTGGCTTACGAACTGACGAGCCTGCGGACGGGTCTCGGCCCAGCCTGCGCGGTACACCACGTTGTCGAGGCGCTGCTCAAGCAAACGCAACAGGTTCTCACCGGTTGGGCCCTGCAGACGGTTGGCCTCTTCGTAGGTGCGGCGGAACTGACGCTCGAGCACACCGTAGATGAACTTGGCCTTCTGCTTTTCCTGCAACTGAGCGAGGTATTCGCTGCCGGCATTGCGACGGCGGGTACGGCCGTGCTGGCCAGGTGGGAAAGGACGACGCTCAAGCGCCTTGCGACCCTTTTCGTTCTCGAAGATGTTGGTCGCTAGGCGGCGCGAGATGCGCACCTTTGGTCCGGTGTAACGAGCCATGTCTAGTTCCTCTTGCGCTTCGGCTGGCTGCAACCGTTGTGGGCCAACGGTGTGACATCTTTGATCGAGGTGACCTCGAGGCCAGTGTTCTGAATTGAGCGCACTGCAGTGTCGCGGCCGGAGCCTGGACCCTTGACCTGAACTTCGACTCGGCGCAAGCCATGCTCCATTGCGGCGCGGGCTGCCTTGTCGGCTGCCATCTGCGCGGCGAATGGTGTGCTCTTACGCGAACCCTTGAAGCCAACGCCGCCCGACGACGCCCATGAAATGACGTTGCCCTGGGTGTCAGTGATGCTGACGATGGTGTTGTTGAACGAGCTCTTGATGTGGACGACACCGACAGTGACGTTCTTGCGTTCGCGCTTGCGGGGACGCCGTCCCCCTGGCTTTGGCTTTGCCATCGCTACTTCCTCACGGCCTTCTTCTTGTTGGCAACGGTCTTCTTCGGGCCCTTACGGGTACGAGCGTTGGTGTGGGTGCGCTGGCCACGAACAGGAAGGCCTTTGCGGTGGCGGATGCCCTGGAGGCAACCGATTTCGATCTTGCGCTTGATGTCGCGCTGCACTTCGCGACGAAGGTCGCCTTCGACCGTGAGCTTTTCGATCTCGGCGCGGATGCGGTTCACCTCGTCTTCGGTGAGGCTGCGTACGCGGGTGTTTGGATCAAGGGCAGCGTCGACACAGATCTTCTGTGCGGTTGGCTTTCCGATTCCATAGATGTAGGTAAGGGCGATTTCCAACCGCTTTTCGCGGGGAATGTCGACACCAGATATACGAGCCATCGTTGTTTCCTGTTCCTCAGCCCTGGCGCTGCTTGTGACGTGGGTTTTCGCAGATCACCATGACGCGACCGTGCCGGCGGATGACCTTGCACTTCTCGCAAATTTTCTTGACACTCGGTCGGACCTTCATGGGGTGCCTTTACTTGTAGCGGTACGTAATTCGACCCCGGGTGAGGTCGTAGGGGGTGAGCTCTACCTGAACCTTGTCGCCAGGCAGAATGCGGATGTAGTGCATACGCATCTTTCCGGAGATATGAGCCAAGACTTTGTGGCTATTTTCGAGTTCGACTCGGAACATGGCGTTCGGAAGCGATTCGACAATGGTGCCTTCAAGCACAATGGCGTCTTCTTTAGGCTTGGCCAGGGTGGCCTCCTCAACAGCGGCGGACAAAAGGCTCTTGCGATGGCTGCGTACGCGCAGACTTCGTTAGGGCCGAGTGGCAATGCTATCGGCAACGATTCGGAACGCCAAGCCTCAGCCGACAGTTCTGGGAGAGAAATCGTAGCAAATCCACTTCTGACGGTCGTGGATCTGTTATGAGAGTATCCAATGGCCTCAGTACAGCGAGCTGACCTGCACCTTTAGATGTCATGGTCACGCGCGAGTAAGGATCTCGGGCCCATGCGGCCCAACAAGAATTGTGTGCTCGGCGTGCGCCGCAAGCGATCCGTCGGCGGTGACGATGGTCCAACCATCGGAAAGTTCGTAGACATCGTCGTCGCCACCCGCAATCAGCATGGGCTCGACGGCCAAAACGACCCCTGACTCGAGCAGAGGTCCTCGACCGTGGCGGCCGCGGTTTTCAACGTCGGGCTCCTCATGCATTGCTTGTCCGATGCCGTGTCCGCAGTAGTCGTGCGGGCTTCCATATCCGGCGAGCGACACCACCGCATCGATTGCCGCTCCGATATCACCAAGATGCCCGCCAGGCACCATCGCCGCGATGCCGGCTGCGAGAGCTCGGTCAGCGGTATCAATCAACAATTGGGCGGCATCCGACCCGCTTCCGACGAGCATCGAGAACGCCGCATCTCCGTGCCAGCCGTGCACGATTGCTCCACAGTCGATGGACAACAGGTCGCCTTCGTCGAGAACACGCTCGCTCGGAATGCCGTGGATCACTTCGTCGTTGACCGACGCACAGATGACCCCGCTAAAACCACGATGGCCGAGGAAATTCGAAGCCGCTTG
>CANNMD010000025.1 GCA_947505655.1 Acidimicrobiaceae bacterium
GAAGCGAACAACGACCCCAAATCGAGTTCGGCCACTACGATCACATCGAACATATGTACGACCATACAACCGGGGTATGACATCGTTTGCGGGACCCCCCGACCACGTACTCTGTGCCGGTGACCGATGTTCGTGGTGCCGAGATTTCGATCAATCAACTGCAAGCCAGCGAGCACGACGAAGCACTTGCCGTGCTCGCCCGAGCGTTCTGGCCAGATCCGGTCTTTGGGTTCTTTGCCAAGACTCGGGTGCAAGAGCATCAAATGCTGCCTGGCGCGTTCGGCGCATTCGTGGCTGATGCCGCGCCGTTCGACAAGTGTTGGGCCGCCCGCGCTGGTGACCGCGTTGTCGGCGCAGCCATTTGGGTGCCACCGGGCGAAATGCCACGCACCAAGTCACGCGAGGCAATGCTGCAGTTACGCGTCGCTCGCCTGTTGATCAACGGCCGCAACCGCAGGCGCGGCATCAACCTGCTCGCCGCGGTCGACAAGGTTCATCCGCATGAGCCGCATTGGTATCTCGCCTTGCTCGGCACCGATCCGTTGGTGCAGGGCCGTGGCGCCGGTGGTCGGCTCCTTCAGCCAGTGCTCAGTATCGCTGACAACGACGGCGTGCTCACGTATCTCGAAACGCAAAAGCCAGAGAACATCGCCTTCTATTCGAGGCACGGCTTTACGGTGGCCGACGAAATCAGCATCGAGGGCTCGCCAACGGTGTGGACTATGCGCCGCGAGCCTCGCTGATCAGCTGACTCACCAGCTCGACCCAGCGGTCCCACAGTTGTGGCGGGTAGTCGTGGCCCATGCCCTCAATGAGTTCGAAACGAGCGTTCGGCATGATCTCGGCCGTACGACGTCCGCCGCTCGCGTCGATCAGCGTGTCTCGATCGCCGTGCATGACCAGCGTTGGAATCTGCACTGATCGCAGTGCTTCGGCGCGTGGGCCCGAAGCGCGTACGGCCATGAACTGGCGAGCCGTTCCAGCTGGATGGAAACAACGATCGAACGAACGCTCGGCATCGGCACGCCAGCGCGACTCGTCGGCGAACTCGGGGCTGCCCCACTCGCGCAGACTGGCGAACGTGTTGGCCACGAACGACTCGCGATCAACGGCAGGCGGCGCGGTGAGCAAGCTGTACGCACTTGGCGCAGGCTGTCCGTATTCGGGCTCACCGGTGGTGGACATCACCGAGGTCATGGTGGTCACGCGATGCGGATGGTTGATCGCGATGGTCTGCACGATCATGCCGCCCATTGAGAGACCAAGAATGTGTGCGCGCTCGACGCCTGCTGTGTCGAGCACGGCGATGGCATCGTTGGCCATGTCAGACAGCAGGTACGCGTTGCCCTTGTCGCCCACAGGTGCATCGGTGAACTTGCTCGATAGACCAACATCGCGATTGTCGAAGCGGATGACATGCAGCCCAGTTGCTGCGAATCGGTTGCACCAGTCGTCTTGAAAGTTGATGCATTGGCCGCCCAAACCATTCACGAGGAGCAGCGTCGGATGTGCCGCATCGCCGAAGGTCTCGTAGTAAATGTCGCAGGCTCCGTTGTGGGCAAAAGTCATGCCGGTGACCGTACTCGCGCTGGTACCGTTGGCCGTTCTTGAGTAACCATCCGTTTCGTCCGCTTCGACACCGCTCGGTGTTGCTTATTTGGGGCGCGGGCGTCATCTCCGATGCAGGCACATGGATCCAACTTGTGGTGGTTGGCACGCTTGTCGCATCGAACACGGGTAGTGCACTTCAAACCGGACTCATTGCGTTAGCCACGTTTATGCCTCAGGGAATCGCAGCGCCGCTCGGTGGTGTGTTGGCCGATCGCTTCGATCGCAGTCGGGTGTTCGTGGGCGGCATCATCGGTCAGGCGTTCTTCACGATGCTGCTGGCTGTGCTGCTCGGCGTCGGCGTCCGCAGTCCCATTGCCTTGGCAGGGCTGATCATGTGCGCGAGCGCGATGGGCTCGCTTGGCGCTCCCGCGTACGCGGCGATTCTTCCCGACCTCGTTCCACCCGAAGAACTGATGGCGATGTCGTCGCTTGGCATCTATTCATGGAACGCCGGCCGCATTGTGGGACCACTGCTCGGAACGGTGCTGGCCCGCACCGCCGGTCCCGCGTGGACCGTCGCCATCAACGCCGCCACGTTCGCTGGTATGGCCGTTGCAGTGTTGGCTTTGCGCCGCAAGTTCATTCCGCACGATGTCGAACCAGCGACCATTCGGGTTCGTCTGGTCGAGGGTTGGATGACCGTGCGTCGGGTTCGATCATGCGCATTTGGCATCGCTGCCGTCACGGTGATGAATCTGTTCGTCGGACCCTTCATGGGTCTCATCCCCGCGTACGTCCACGGCGAGTTTCACGGCGGAGTCGGGCTCGTGGGCACGTTCAGTTCGTTGCAGGGAATTGGCGCCATCCTCGGCACGCTGATCGTCACAGCCTTGAGCCTGCGCTTTGGTCGGTCACGGATCATGCGAGTGGTCGCCGCTGGCCTTGTGCTGTCGTATGTGTCGTATGCGCTCGCTCCGAACGCGCCGTGGGCGGCTGTGAGCGTGATGGGCCTCGGCGCTGGGGTCTCCAGCATGTTCACCACGATGATGTACATCGTGCAGCGCGACTCACCGCCTGCCCAGCGTGGGCGAGTGATGTCGATTCTGCAGGCACTGGTTGGGTTTAGCTATGGCCTCGGCATTTTGTGGCTCGGAATTGTGGGCGATGCAACGAGTTTGCGTGCGGCCTTTTTGATTGCAGCGGGCCTCGTTGTTGTCTCGACAGCGCTGCTTCTGCGGCGCCTTCCCGATTGGCGTCACTCGATCGATCACGGTGCCTCGGTGTCTCAGCAATCCAGCGTGGCGTAGGGCACGCTGCAGCGCACCATTTCTACGAACTAGTGTTTCTCCGTTACAGAACATCGGAGGAAAATGCGTATCAACAGGAAATTCTTAGCGCTCGGCATGGCCGCTGCGCTCGTGATGGCTGCATGTGGCAGCGACACGAAGAGCCCACCAGCTACCACCCCAGGTCAGGCAGGCGGCACATTTGTGTTCGGCACATCTGCAGATCCAGTGGTGCTCGACGGCGCATACGTCAGCGATGGCGAGTCCTTGCGTGTCATCGACCAGATCTTCGAAACCCTTGTCACCACCAAGGCAGGCGGCACCGACATCGAGCCATTGCTCGCTGAGAAGTGGTCCTCGACCACCGATGGTTTGGCGTGGACATTCAACCTTCGCCAGGGTGTGAAGTTCCAAGACGGCACCGACTTCAATGCCAAGGCTGTCTGCTTCAACTTCGACCGTTGGTACAACTTCGCGGGTGTCGCACAGAGCGCATCGGTGTCGTACTACTGGAGCACCGTGTTCGGTGGTTTCAGCGACGGCGCTACCCCAAGCTTGTACAAGAGCTGCGAAGCCACCGATGACAACACTGCCGTCGTCACCTTGACCAGTGCATCGGCTGCGTTCCTCAGCGGACTCGCCGTGTCGGCGTTCGCAATCGCCAGCCCCGACGCACTCACCAAGTACGAGGCCGACAAGGTCGGTGGCACCGAAGATGCTCCGAGCTTCGATGGCACGTTCGGCACCGAGCACCCAGTGGGCACCGGCCCATTCTCGTTCGAGAGCTGGACCCCTGGCGACAAGCTCACCATCGTGCGCAACGACACCTACTGGGGCGACAAGGCTCTGCTCGACAAGGTCATCTTCAAGCCAATCGCCGATGGCCCTGCACGTCGCACGGCCCTCGAGACCGGCGAGATCCAGGGTTACGACCTTGTTGACCCAGCCGATACCCAGGCACTCACTGACGCTGGTTTCCAGTTGCTGCTTCGCCCAGCGTTCAACGTTGGCTACGTGGGTTTCAACCAGGCCAAGCCACCGCTCGACAACGCGAAGATCCGCGAAGCGATTGCGTTCGCGCTCAACCGCGAAGCACTCGTCACGGCCAAGTACCCAGAGGGTTCGCAAGTGGCCACTCAGTTCCAGCCACCGCTCGTGTTTGGTTGGTCCGATCAGGTGCCGCAGTACGCATATGACCCAGCGAAAGCCAAGGCCCTCATTGCCGAAAGTGGCGTCACCGACTTGAACCTCGAGTTCTACTACCCGAGCGATGTCAGCCGTCCGTACATGCCAGACCCAACCGCCAACTTCGAAGCCTTCAAGGCCGATCTCGAAGCTGTTGGCTTCACGATCACGCCAAAGACCGCACCATGGCGCTCGGGCTACCTCGACGATGTCGATGCTGGTAACGCACAGATGTACCTGCTCGGTTGGACCGGCGACTACGGCGATCCCGACAACTTCGTCGGCACCTTCTTCCGCACGAAGCAGCCTTCATGGGGCTTCGACAATCAGGAAATCTTCGACGCCCTCACCAAGGCTCGCGACACAGCCGATGTGGCCGCTCGCACGAAGCTCTACGAAGAGGCCAACGTGTTGATCATGAAGTTCCTGCCAGGTGTGCCATACGTGCACACCCAGCCGGCACTGGCGTTTGCCAAGGGTGTCACTGGCTACGTTCCGAGCCCGGTGTCGCTCGAGAGCTTCGCCACAGTTTCACTTGGATAGTTCAGAATTGCTGATTGAGGCGGCGGGTCTTCGGACCCGCCGCCTCGTCGTGTTCCGACGAAGGTGCACGGGCGCATGATTCGCTTTGTGGTTCGTCGGTTGTTGTTGCTCATTCCGATTCTGTTCGGGTTGAGCATCTTGTTGTTCATCTGGGTTCGTGCGTTGCCGGGTGGCCCGGCCACTGCATTGTTGGGCGAACGCGCCACCCCCGAACGCATTGCGCAGATCAACAAGGCATATGGCTTCGACAAGCCAATGATCACGCAGTACCTCACCTACATGAAGCGCGTCACGCGCTTCGATTTCGGTCAATCGATCACGTTGCGTAAAGACGTGACGGCCGAACTGGTGCGCCGCTTTCCCGCAACCATTGAGCTGAGCATGGCAGCGATGCTGTTCGCCGTGGGTGTGGGTATTCCGTTGGGCTTCATGGCCGCCAAACGTGAGCGCACCTGGTTCGACTACGGCGCCGTTACGGCTTCGCTCATCGGTGTTTCCATTCCTGTCTTTTTTCTCGGTCAGATTCTCAAGTGGGTGTTCGCGCTCAAGCTGAACTGGCTACCGACCATCGGTCGTCTTGCCCCCACGCGCGAGCTGGTGCATCACACCAACTTCAATGTGGTCGACAGCTTGCTCGCGATCGACGGAGGTGCGTTGTGGGATGCCATCAAGCACCTCATCTTGCCCGGAATCGCTCTGGGCACCATCCCGTTGGCGATCATCGCGCGCATCACGCGCGCCTCGGTGCTCGAAGTGCTCAACGACGATTATGTGCGCACCGCGCGAGCCAAGGGCTTGCGCACCTCCACCGTGAATCGCGTGCATGTGCTGCGCAACTCCATGCTGCCAATCGTCACGGTTATCGGTCTGCAAACCGGTCTGTTGTTGTCGGGCGCAGTGCTGACTGAAACCGTGTTTGCATGGGGCGGCATGGGCCAGCTCATTGCTGGCGCCGTACTCGATAAGGACTACCCAGTGATTCAGGGTGGCGTGATGTTCTTGGCGATTGTGTTCGTACTGGTCAACCTGGTTGTCGACGTGTTGTACGCATTCATCGACCCCCGGATCCGTGTGTCATGAGCGTGCTCACGCGTCGTCAGCGCGCCGACCAACTCGATGACCCCGATGTCGCGAATAGCCTCACGCGTGAGGCATGGCGGCGCATCCGCCAGAACCCACTTGCGATAGTGGGTGGAACCATCATCGTGTTCTTCGTGCTCATCGCAGTCTTTGCTCCGATGCTTGCGCCGTTCAATCCGCGAAGCAATGCATGGTTCGATCAGATCAGACCCACATCGATCCCTGGCCCATCACGCGACCATTGGTTCGGACTCGACGAAGGCGGGCGTGACGAACTGTCACGGCTCATCTTTGGCGCACGCGCCTCGCTGATGATTGGTGTGTTGTCGCTCGGCATTGGTGCCGTTGCCGGAGCGTTCTTTGGTCTCGTCGCCGGAGCGTTTGGCGGATGGGTCGATTCGCTGATCATGCGCCTCACCGACATCTTGCTGGCGGTGCCCAGCTTGCTCTTGGCGCTCAGCGTGGCCGCCGTTATTGGGCAGAGCCAGACAGCCATCGTGGTCGCTGTGGCCGTGCCCAACATTCCATTGTTCGCGCGCATGTTGCGCAGCTCAATGTTGGGTGAACGTCAAAAGGACTACGTCACGTCGGCAACGTCGGTTGGCGTCCGCCGCCGATCGCTGGTGATGCGGCATGTGGTGCCGAACTCATTGGCACCCATGTTGGTGCAGGCATCGCTGGCGTTGTCCACCGCGATCATCGACGCCGCAGCGTTGTCATTTCTCGGGCTTGGTTCGGCCGACCCAGGCGTGCCCGAGTGGGGTCGCATGTTGGCCAACACCACTCGCCTGCTCAACGTGGCGCCGCACCTCGCGATCTTCCCGGGCGTGGCGATTCTGATCACCGCACTTGGCTTCAACCTGTTCGGCGAAGCTGTTCGCGAAGCACTCGACCCGAAGTTGAGAAGGTGAGCCGCGTGTCTGAACCATTGCTTGTTGTCGACGATCTTCACGTCACGTTCAAAATTCATGGCGGTCGCGCGGTACGTGCGGTCGACGGTGTCAGCTTCGCCGTGCGCGCCGGCGAAACCGTTGGCATTGTTGGCGAGTCGGGGAGCGGCAAGAGCGTTACGGCGCTGGCGATTCTGGGCCTGTTGCCCAGCCGCGGCGTCACCACCAGCGGCAGTATTTTGCTTAACGGTCAACAGCTGCTTGGCGCATCTGAGCACGACATGCAAGACGTACGCGGTCGCCGCGCCGCAATGGTGTTTCAGGACCCGATGACATCGCTGAACCCGGTGCTCACCATCGGGCGTCAGCTCACCGAGACCATCACCCGTCACCTCGGCGTTAAACGCGATGCGGCGCGAGATCGTGCAGCCGAGCTGCTCGACCGCGTGGGTATCCCCGAGCCGCGTCAGCGACTGAAGAACTATCCGCATCAGCTCTCGGGTGGCATGCGTCAGCGCGTGATGATCGCGATTGCGCTCGCATCCGACCCGGCGCTGATCATCGCCGACGAACCAACCACCGCGCTCGACGTAACGATTCAAGCGCAAGTGCTCGAGCTGTTGCGCGAGGTCGTTCGCGAATCGAACACGGCGCTCGTCATGATCACCCATGACCTTGGTGTGATCGCCGGAATCTGCGAGAGCGTCAACGTGATGTACAGCGGTCGCATTGTTGAGTCGAACGAACGCCATCACCTGTTTGCGAGCCCCCGCCACCACTACACCCGTGGGCTGCTCGCGTCGGTTCCACGTCTCGATGGTGCCCAAGGTCGGCTCGTGCCCATCCCCGGCTCGCCCAGCGATGTCATTGCGTGGTCCGAGGGTTGCGCATTCGCGCCTCGGTGTCCAGCGGTCAGCGATGCCTGCCGTGGTCAGGCGCCCGAGCTCGTCAGTTCGCCCGAGGGTGGCACGCTTCGTTGCGTGCAACCGGCGCCCGTGGGCATGCCTGTGTGGAGTGGTCGCTGATGCTTCAGGTACGCAATTTGCAGGTGCACTTCCCGATCAAGAAGGGACTTGTTTTCGACAGGACCGTCGGTGCCGTACGCGCTGTTGATGGAGTCGATCTCACGATCCCGCGCAGCACCACGTTGGGGCTGGTTGGCGAGAGCGGTTGCGGCAAGAGCACTGTGGGCAAAGCCATCCTTCGGCTCGTGCCGCTTACGGCCGGCACGGTCACCTTCGACAATCTCGAACTCTCGGCGCTGCAGAACGAAGAACTGCGCAAGGCTCGCCGCCATGTGCAGATGATCTTTCAGGATCCGTACGCGAGTTTGAACCCGCGCCAAAACGTAGAGAGCATCATCACCGAACCAATCCGCACGCATCAGTTGCGCACCGGTGCTGCCGTGCATCAGCGCGTGAACGAGCTGCTCGATTCGGTTGGTCTTCCACGTGGTGCAGCGAGCCGCTATCCGCACGAGTTTTCTGGTGGGCAGCGCCAGCGCATCGGCATCGCCCGTGCCCTCGCCGCCGAACCCGATCTGATCATCGCCGACGAGCCCGTGAGCGCGCTCGACGTAAGCATTCAGGCCCAGGTGATCAACCTGCTCGCCGATCTGCAAGAGCAACTCGGGCTCACGTATCTGCTGATCTCTCATGACCTCGCAGTGGTGCGTCATATCTCAGACACGGTTGCGGTGATGTATCTCGGCGCAATCGTCGAGACCGCGCCGGCAGAGACGCTCTACACGAACCCGCAGCACCCGTACACGCTGGCGCTGTTGTCGGCTGTTCCCGTGCCCGACCCAGTTGTCGAAGACTCTCGCCACCGCATGGTGTTGCAGGGCGACTTGCCCTCGCCGGCCAACCCACCGTCGGGCTGCCGTTTCCACACGCGTTGTGCCTATGCGCAGCGCCGGTGCGAGCAAGAGCGCCCCGTGCTACGCGATCTTGAGCCGGGCCATCAGGTGGCATGCCACTTCGCCGAAGAGATCGCCGTGTCGATATCTGCCACACGCGGTGGAGATGTCGTACTGTGACCGTCATGGAGACCCTGTCGTTTACGTGCCCGCGCTGCGCCGCAGAAGCCACGGCGCGTTTCTACGGCCCATGCGACACGTGTCGAGATCAGCTTCGGGCAACGCTGCGCGGCGAAGCCCGCGAGATCGAGCTTGCTGAATACGAGCCGAAGATGAACGTGACCCCCAACGCGGTGGCCCTCAAAGACGACTGAGTAATCGCCGAGGTCAGGCCTCGGCTGGAGCCTCGGGCACACCGGCGCCCGGACGGAACGTGGACTCTCGCGCAGGCTTCTTCGACATTTGCGCAATGGTGGTGGCCATTGCCTGCGAAGCACCTTCGTGAGCCATGATCTTTTGCATCACAGCGGCACCAGCGCTGGCCATCAATTCGGCCTTGTGGTCGTGCACGAAGTCGGCGGACTCTTGCATGAGGCGCACCGAACCATTGAATGCCGGCACCACGTAACGCGACACGAGTTCCCACGAACGCATGCTGGCCTCACGGTTGGCCCAGTCGTTAGCGAAGCCGAGCACCACGCCGAAGCCCCCGGTGATCTCTTGCAGATGCTTGATTGCGGTGATGAGATCGTCGGGTGTGCCGACAACCGCAGCGCCCGCACCAGCAGCACCGCCACCGGCGATCTCGTCGAGCAGCTTCCATTTGTCTTCAACGTGGAAGGCACCCGGCCGACCGAGCACGTGCACGTTGTATTCGTTGTGCCACCGCTGCAAGCCGTCGACTGCTTCGTTACGAGCCTGCTCGCGTGACTCAGCGATGTGCCAT
The DNA here is from genome assembly GCA_947505655.1 of Acidimicrobiaceae bacterium. Lineage (GTDB taxonomy): Bacteria > Actinomycetota > Acidimicrobiia > Acidimicrobiales > Ilumatobacteraceae > WLMZ01. The sequence goes on from CANNMD010000025.1 coordinate 9,340, forward strand.
GACATCATCACGCGCCAGTTTTTGCGGTCGATGGTTTGCCCGTGGATGGCGGCTGACTCTTGCGCAAAGCCCCATTGGGTAGGCAGTGCAGCAATGCCGGCGGTGGAGTTGGAAGCAATGGACAATGCACCCATGCCGTATTTGCCGGCCAACTGCATGCCACTTGGCGAGATCGATGATGCCGCAACCATTGGCATGTTCTCTTGGATGGGCAAGATCTGCAGCGCTGCGTCGCGCAGGGTGAACCATTCGCTGTCGTAGCTGAACCGCTCCTCGCCGCGCAACAAGCGGGTGATGACCCCAAGCGCTTCGTCTTGACGGTCGCGCTGCACCAACGAATCGATGCCGAGCGTGCGCGCATCGGATGGCAAAGCGCCTGGTCCGCTGCCAAACATCGCCCGACCTTGAGTCATGTGGTCAAGCTGCACCATGCGCTGCGCCACATTGAATGGGTGGTGGTATGGCAGTGAGATAACGCCGGTGCCGAGGCGGATTCTGTGGGTGCGCTGACCGGCTGCGGCCAAGAACATTTCGGGCGACGCGATCATTTCCCAGCCGCTGCTGTGGTGCTCTCCGCACCAAAACTCCTCGAATCCCCAGCGGTCGAGATGCTCAGCGAAATCGAGATCGCGCTGGAATTGGCGGGTAGGGCTTTCGCCCAAAGGGTGGTGTGGCGCCAGAAAGGTGCCGAACTCAAGTCGTGCCATTTTCACACACTACGGAAAAAGTAGTTCGCACCACGCAGTCGGCACGGTAACGTAATGCTTCCCTAAGGGGGGACGTAGCTCAGTTGGCAGAGCGCTACCTTTGCAAGGTAGATGTCGTGGGTTCGATTCCCATCGTCTCCACCATTGTTGTCAATCAGGCCGAAGGCCGCCGGGACGTGTCAGAGCCAAGGAAGACATCGTGATCCATTCTGATCCCACCCGCCCGAACGTGTTGTTCATCATTTGCGATCAGCTTCGAGCGGATCACCTCGGATTCGCCGGAAACTCGGTAGTCCGTACGCCGTACATCGATTCCATCGCCGAGTCCGGAACTGTCTTCGACCGGGCCTATGTCAACAATCCGGTCTGCATGCCCAACCGGTCGACCATCATGACCGGCCGCATGCCTTCGGCGCACGGTGTCATCTTCAACGACCGTTCCCTCGACCCCAACGTCACCACGTTCGTCGCCCAACTTCGCGACGCCGGGTGGCGCACTTCCCTCATTGGCAAGTCCCACCTGCAGCATGGCGAGAGCCGCGCTGCAGTTGTCGATTTTGGTAAAAACCCGGGGGTGAGATCGGTCTTTGACGAGGGGTGGGACACCCTGGAGCATCAGGAGCGATACGAATCGGGCAACCCGCCCGACCCCGACGACTTCTATGGCTTCAATCACATCGAGCTGGCCGTGGGCCATGGTTCCTTCGCCGGGGCACACCATTACCTGTGGGCCCGCGATCGCGGAGTCAGCCACGAGGTGCTGCGCAGCGGCCTCGACCCTTCGGCCGATATAGCGGGGCGGTCACCCGAGTGGTGGCAGATCCATCCGGCGCCGTTTGCCGAAGATGCCTACTCCACTGCGTTCGTGACCGAGCGCACTATCGAGGCGATCGAGCAGGCCGACGGCGCAGACGTCCCTTGGATGGTCTGGTGCTCCTTTCCTGATCCCCACCACCCACTGTCTCCGCCCGAGCCGTGGTTCAGCCGCCATCATCCGGACGAGATTGACCTCCCATCAACATTCGATGATCCAGGCGATGACTGGCCCGAGCACATTCGCACCATCAAGAAAATGGGGCCAGAAATGGGTGGCCACGGGCAATATGTCGTGCCGTTTGGCCCTACACCGGCTCAGACCCGAGCAGCAATAGCCGCGACCTACGGGATGATCGAGGCCATCGATGACGGCATCGGCAAGATTCTTGCCGCCATCGAGCGGCTCGGCGCCACGGAAGACACCATCGTTATCTTCACCAGCGACCACGGCGACATGATGGGAGACCACGGGATCATGCTGAAGTCAGGCATGCACTTCCAAGGATGTCTGAAGGTCCCGCTCGTCGTGAACGTGCCTGGCCGTGCCGGTCATCGGACCAATGCGCTGGCTGCCAGCATCGACCTTCCCCACACCGTCCTCGACCTGTGCGGCGTGCCCGAGTTCCACGGCATGCAAGGAGTGAGCCTTGTGCCGCTTCTCGACGATGCGTACGCCTCAGTGCGCGACCATGTGCTGGTCGAAGACGACTTTCCCATCGCCGAGGTCCTCCCGTTACTGCCGCTCAAGATACGCACTGTGGTCACCGAGACTCATCGCTACAGCCGAGACAGCGGTGGGCACGAGTCGTTGTACGACCTCGTCGCTGACCCGAACGAGCTGGTGAATCTGGCAGTCGACGGGCGCGATGTGGGAGCTCGGAACCAGATGGTGAGCACGATGGTCGACGCAATGATGACGGCCGACGATCTCACTCGCACAGGTCCCGTCTCGCTCTGAGGCGGTTCGGTTCGCGTCGATCAGATTTTCGGCGCTGGAAACACGAAGCGCTGAGGCTCAGTTGGTGGGGCCAATTCAAAGTTGGCTACGGCATCGACACCGCCGTTGGGCGTCTCGCGAAGTTCAACGGTGCCGCGGCATGCATCGGCAAGTTGTTGCACGATAGCCAGGCCAAGTCCGGTGCCTTCGCGTTCTTGATCGGTGACCCGCCAGAAACGATCGAACGCGCGAGCACGTTCGGCTGGCGACAGACCGAGTCCGTGGTCGACCACGCGTAGTTGCCCGGTCTGACCAACGACTTGTGCGTGCAACTCGAGTTGCGAACCGGCTGGCGCGTAGTCGAGCGCATTGTCTACGTAGTTGTCGATGATCTGTTCGAGGCTGCCCTCAACGGCCAACACCCAGATGGGTTTGGGAGCGTTGATGACCACTTCGATGTTGCGTTCGGTGGCGAGCGGCTCCCACTCGTCGGCGCGGTTTGCCAACACAGCGGCGAGGTCGGTACGCACGCGGGGCAGATCGGCTCCATCGGCACGAGCTAACAACAGCAACCCTTCGACCAGCCGCTGCATTCGGAATGACTCGTTGAGCGCCGCTTCGACATTTTCGCGAGCGCTGGCGAGATCGGTCTGATGGTTCATCTGTTCGAGCGCCGTGTGTAGCCGAAGCCGAAGGCTGGTGAGTGGCGTGCGCAGTTGGTGCGAGGCGTCGCCCGCAAACGCGCGTTGTCGATCGACGAGGCGCTCGAGCCGACCGCCCATCACATTGAACGAACGCGCCAACTGGCGGATTTCTGGTGGGCCTTCACCATCGGGCGCGCGAGATTGCAGGTTGCCCTGCGCCATGCGATCGGTGGCATGCTCAAGGCTGCGCAACGGCTTGCTGAGCGTGCGTGCAAGCACAATGCCCACGCCGGCGGCAAGAACCATTGAGATCAGCGCCACGAGCGCTAGGCCCCACAGGCGCGTGTTGACCTTGGCGTCGATGGTGCTTTTCGGGAACGTGATGCGTACCGCGCCCGCCGCCGAGTTGCCGTTGAAGATGGGCACCGCAACGTAGAGCAGGTTGTAGCCGAGCGTTTCGGAACGTCGAGTGCCCGTACTCACTTGGCCGCTGAGGGCAGTGGCGATTTCGGGTCTTGAGAAAAAGTTGCGACCGGTGTCGGCATCGGCATCAGAGCTCACCAACGCCACGCCATCGGCGTCGGTGATCACAACGTGTGCGCCCTCGCCACTGCTGTAGTCAGTGATGAGCGAGACCAGATCGGAGTAGTCGCCCGATGCCGTTGGCTCGAGGTCTTCGGAGGCGACGCCGGCGATGGTGAACGCGTCGCGCTCGAGGGACGTGATGAGTCGGTCACGTTCGACGGCGCGTAGGTAGCCGGCGAGAGGAATGTCGTGAACTGCCAACACCAACATGGTGAGGCCCACGATTGCGAGCAGAAACCGACGGCTCATTCAGGGTCCTGCAGGCGGAACCCGACGCCGCGCACCGCCTCGATCCACGCTGCATCGCCGAGCTTCTTGCGCACCGATGCAATGTGCACATCGAGTGTCTTGGTGGGTCCGTACCAGTTGGTGTCCCACACCGCCTCAAGGATGTCTTGGCGAGCCAGACATGCGCCGGCGTCTTGTGCAAGGAATGCCAACAGATCGAACTCTTTAGCGGTCAGCGTGATGACCTCGTCGCCGAGCGAAACGCGACGCGAGCGGCGATCGATGTGTAGGCGTCCGACCGTTTGCTCGGCATCGGGGGCCGGAGCGGCGGCGGTGGCATCAGAACGGCGGCTGACTGCGCGAATTCGCGCGACCAGCTCGCGGGTGCTGAATGGCTTCACCACGTAATCGTCGGCTCCGATTTCGAGGCCAACGACTCGATCGATCTCGCCATCTCTCGCCGACACGATGATGATGGGCGCCGTGGTCTGCTGGCGCAGCTTGCGGCACACCTCGGTGCCGTCCATATCGGGGAGTCCGAGGTCGAGCAGCACAAGCTGATAATCGGTCGCGGCGAGGGCCGCAGCACCGGTTGCTACGTGGGTTACCTGATACCCGGCGTAGACCAATGCGTCGCTGAGCGAGGCCGCAATTGACGGATCATCATCTACAAGCAGAATGTGCACGCCTTGATCCTCGCGTTGGCCGACGAGGTGATTCGCCGAAACACTGAATATTGGATGATTCTTGGATAACCAGACGCAGACACAGCGCCGCTCTTTCCGTATGGTTGCAATCAAGAATCTCACAGGAGCAAACCGTTGTGAAGCATACGTGGGTTACCGCGCTCTCAGTTGTAGGAGTCATCGGCGCAGGTTCTGCTGCCGTGCTCGCCAACAGCACGGTGTTCGCCGATGTCGCTCGGCCCCGCGAGGCCATCACGATTTCGGCAACCCTGCCCCCCACTGAGTCGACTCTCGCAACTGTTCCCGCCGCCGATTCGTCGACCGAAACGACTGTCGCATCGTCGGTTCCACCCGAGCAGGCACCGATTGCTGCGGGTGATTCCGGAACCGTGCAAGTAACCGCTCACGATGGTGTCATCACCGTGGGCGATGTGCAGCCCGCCGCGGGTTGGGCAGTGCAAAGCATCTCGGGTCCCAGCGACTGGGTTGTTGTGCAGTTCGTGAAAGACACCGAGCTGGTTGTCTTCAGCGCCTTTATGGTCGACGGCGGCGTACAGACTCAGGTCGATTCGTCAGACGATGGTGCACCAATCGGGACGCCGACGAATACGGTTCGGCCGAATCGGCCAAATCGGCCAAGCAACACGCGGCCCACGTCAACCACCGTGGACGATCACTCCGATGGTCCGTCGTCGTCGGTTGATGATCATCACGGCAAAGACTCGGACGACCGATCAGGCTCCGACGACTCCGACGACTCCGACGACTGAGGTCGTGGTTGCCGACATGGCAATCTGTAGGGCGTGACTTCACTTCGCGACACGAACCCGACTGAATGGTTGATCGCCTGCGAGGAGATTCGCCAATTGGCTTCTCGTTATGCGGTTGCCCTGAACCATCGCAATCTCGATGCGCTCGTCGAACTGTTTGTTGCCGATGTTCGTGTGGGTCGCGACGACGTTGGTCGCGAATCGCTGAAGCAGAACATGGCAGCGCAGTTACGCGACGGTCACCGAACCATTCTGCAAGTGAGCAATCACGTGATCGATGTGGTCGATGCCAATCACGCGTCAGGCATCGTGGGCACTCGCGCCGAGATCGAGCGCGGCGATGAATGGGTCATTCAGGTCATTGAGTACCACGACACCTATGAGCGACGCGATGGGCGCTGGTTGTTCGTGCGGCGTCGGCATCATCTCTGGTACGGGGCCGACATGCTCACGCGGCCCAACGTGTTACCCGAAGCCAATTGGCCCAAGAGCCAGACCGGCAAGGGAACGCTTCCCGAGATAATGCCGAGCTGGCAGGCCTGGCAGAGCGAGTCTCGTTAGGGCGCCGCCAACAGCGCGAACGCCACGGCCGCTGCATGGCCCACATTGAGCGAATCGGCATCGGTGCGCAGCGGAATGCGAACTCGTTCGGCAAGCGCCATCGCGCGTTGACTCAAGCCCGGGCCCTCGGCGCCAAGCAACAGCGCAACGCGATCATCGGGCGTGCGGGTTACATCGTGAATCGATTGGGCCGTGGGCGACGGCGTGAGTGCAATGAGTCGAAAGCCAGCATCGGCCACACGTTGCAGATCGGCCGACCAGTGCACCGAGCGCACCACGGGCAGAAACAGAATCTCTCCCATCGAGACGCGCACGGTGCGACGGTAAAACGGGTCGGCACACGTGGGGTCAAGCAAGAGAGCGTCGACCCCAAGTGCTCGAGCTGATCGAGCGATGGCGCCGAGATTTTCGGGGTCGTTCAAGCTTTCGAGTACGGCGATTGTGCGAGTGCGCTGCAGCACATCGGCGAGTGATGTGGGGGTACCTCGATCGGCTGATGCCACCGCGCCGCGATGCAGATCGAATCCGGCTACCTCGGCGAGAACATCGCGGCCGGCTACGTACACCGGGCATGCGAGTTTGCTCAGCATCGGTTCCATGCGCACGTAACGCTGGTTGGTCACGAGCACCGATCTCATGGTGTAACTCGATGCGATGAGTCGCTCGATCACGTTGATGCCTTCAGCAATGAAGAACTCATTGCCCTCAAGCCGTTGGCGATGCTGTGGGTCGCGCAAACCGATGTAGTCGGCCACCCTCGGATCGTCGGCACTGGTGATCGCGACTGGTTCCATGACTGGGGCTGACATTAGCGGCGCCTCTTAGAAATCGAGGGCTCGTTTGTGGCAACCTTCTCATCGTGTTGAAACATGTGGTTGTAGTCGGTTCGTCGCTCGCCGGAGTTCGGGCGTGCGGTGGCTTGCGCGCTCAGGGCTTTGATGGCGACATCACCTTGATCGGCGCCGAGCTACGCACTCCATACGACCGGCCCCCGCTGTCGAAGAAAGTTCTGTCGGGCGAATGGGAACCGGATCGCATTGCGTTGGTGCGCCCCGAAGAACTCGAGAAGTTGCAATTGCAACTACGTCTCGGCGTCGCAGCGTCAGCGCTCTCGGTAGCTGACAAGACGGTCACCTTGCGCGACAGCTCGGTGGTGTCGTACGACGCGGTGGTGCTCGCTACGGGCGCAGCAACACGCCGCCTTCCTCATCAACTCGAACACGAATCAATCTTCGAGTTACGCACACTCGACGACGCGCTGGCACTTCGGGCTCGAATCGATGCAGGCAACCTTCGCGTCACGGTTATCGGCGCCGGATTTATTGGACTCGAAGTCGCCGCTACGGCGCGCATGTTGGGTAACGAGGTCGTGGTGCTCGAAGGCGCGCCTGCGCCGCTGATGCGCGGTCTCGGCGCCGATATGGGCCTCGCTGTTACGCAACTGCACACCGACAACGGGGTTCCTGTTCGCTGCGGAGTGCAGGTGCAGGGCATTGAGCACAACGGCACCGAGTTGGTGGTTCGGCTCAGCGGTGGCGAGTCGGTGGCGAGCGACGTGATTGTTGTGGGCATTGGCGTAACGCCGGTGACCGACTGGCTCAGCGACAGCTCGCTCGTGTTGCGCGACGGCATCTTGTGCGACGCCACGCTCAATGCTGGCGCACCTGGCGTGTATGCCGCAGGCGACATTGCGCGCTGGCCGAATCCTCAGTTCGATGGCGAAGAGATGCGAGTCGAGCATTGGACCAACGCCTCTGAGCAAGGGCTCATCGTGGCCAAGAACATCATTGCTACGTCACGCGGCGAGCAGCCCGACGAGTACAGCGCTGTCCCGTTTTTTTGGAGTGAGCAATACGGAACACGACTGCAGTTCCTGGGTCGCGCTGCCGGCGATGATGAGGTGCGCATCGTCAAGGGCTCGGTGGCCGATCGGTCGTTTCTTGCGCTCTACGGATCGCACGGAAAGTTACGCGGCGCGCTGGGTGTTGCAATGTCCAAGCCCGTGATGCAGTGTCGACGGTTCTTGCTCGACAAGTTGTCGTTCGCCGATGCCATCGAGGCCGCCGCCTCGCTGTGACCAAACGGCAAGCCGCGCCTCGCAAGAGGCGTAGCATTCGCGCATGAGTTCACATTTGTCGGATGTCTGGTTTTCAGTCACGCCGTTGCAGGTGGTAAGCGGAAAAGGTTGTTGGGTGACCACGACCGACGGCGATGAGTATCTCGATTTCGCGGGAGGCATCGCGGTGAACTCCACCGGCCACTCGCACCCCAAGGTTGTGGCCGCAATCGCCGAGCAAGCCGCTCGCTTCATCCACGCTCAAGTGAACGTGTACAAGCACGATCTGCTCGAGCCATTGGCATCGAAACTCAACGACATCACGCCGTCCGGAATCGACAAGTTCTTCTTCGCAAACTCGGGCGCCGAGATTACCGAAGCGGCTGTGAAGTTGGCCAAGCAAGCAACTAAGCGTCCGCACATCATTGTGTTCAGCGGCAGCTTCCATGGCCGCACTCACATGGCCATGGCAATGACCACTTCGAAGACCGGTTACCGCGCTGGGCATTCGCCGCTGCCGGCGGGTGTGTTTGTTGCGCCGTATCCCGATCACCTCGCAGCCGATCAAGAAGCCGAGGTCGCTCGCGCATTGCGCGGCGTTGACCACTTGCTCAAATCGATGACAGCGCCCGAAGAGACTGCAGCAATGATTCTCGAACCCGTGCTCGGCGAGGGCGGCTACGTGCCGGCGCCAGCGGCGTTCATCCACGGTCTGGTCGAGCGCTGTCGAGCACATGGCATCTTGTTCATCGCTGATGAGGTGCAAAGTGGTTTCGGTCGCACCGGCAAGATGTTCGCGGTTGACCACTACGGCATTGAGCCCGACATCATCTGTATGGCCAAGGGCATCGCCTCAGGGTTCCCGTTCAGCGCGTTGGGCACCAGCAGTGAGATCGACGCCAGATGGACCAAGGGGAGCCACGGAGGCACCTATGGCGGCAATGCCATGGGCTGCGCGGCGGCGCTCGCCACGATCGAGATCATGAGCGCTCCATCGTTTCTTGCAAACGTTTGTGCTCGCGGTGAACAACTCACTGCCGGCCTTCGCGAACTGCAGCGCCATCACACCGCCATCACCGATGTTCGCGGTTTGGGACTGATGGTCGGCACCGAGTTCAGCGACCCAGTTCGGGTTGCTGCGATCCAGAAGCATTGTCTCGAAGAAGGTCGCATGATCCTGATGAACGCTGGCACCTACAGCAACACATTGCGCTGGATGCCTCCGCTGGTTGTGTCCGAGCAAGAAATCGAAATTGGGCTCGTCGCGTTTGCCGCCGCTCTGCAGGCGACCTCGTAATGGCCGGTCCAGACCCAGAGCGCCTCGCGGTGTTGGGCGCGTTCCGCGAGGCCAACGCCATTCTCGATCGAGCCCTCACCGTTGCGCTCGACGAAGAACGCGAGATGCCGCTGGCGTGGTTCGAAGTGCTCAATGCTTTGCAAGCCTCCGGAGGCAAACTTCGGGTGCTCGACCTTGCCGAGCGCGTCGTTGCGACACCTTCGAGTCTGTCTCGTCAACTCACTCGAATGGAAGACGATGGCTTCGTACGCCGCGACCGTGGCAACGTCGACGATCATCGTGCCGTTCTCATTGTGCTCACTCGCGAAGGCCGCGAGACCTGGCGTCGTGCCAACACCACGTACCTGCGCGTCGTGAAACGGATGTTCACTGGGCATCTCACCGACACCGACGTGGCCAACATGCATCGTGTGTTATCGAAGTTGCTCGAAAATCGCTGATAGCTCAACGCGTTCATACTGATCCTCTGTTGGATTCGTTGTAGTCGTGGGCAGCGCATAAGAATCACGAGTGCACGATCGGCCTACCCCCTGAGGCAACGATCTTTCTCCAGGAGTAATTTCATGATTAACGCAGTCATCGTCGACGCAATCCGAACGCCGCTTGGCCGTCGTAATGGCAAGTTGAAGAACTGGCACCCTGTAGATCTCGCCGCCGAGACACTCAAGGCGCTCATCGACCGCACCGGCATCGATCCAGGCCTCATTGACGACGTCGTGATGGGCTGCGTCATGCAAGTGGGCGAGCAGGCATTCAACATCGGCCGCAACGCTGTGCTGGCCGCAGGCTGGCCCGACACAGTTCCCGCAACCACCATCGATCGCCAGTGCGGTTCGTCGCAGCAGGCAGCGCACTTCGCAGCGCAAGGTGTGATGGCTGGCGCATACGACATCGTGGTTGCCGCCGGCGTCGAAGTGATGACCCGCGTGCCAATGGGTTCGGCAATGGCCGACGGCAAGTATGGGTTTCCATTCGGCACCGCAGTTGGCGCTCGCTACGCACCGCAGGGCGGCCTCGTGCCACAAGGCATCTCGGCCGAACTCATCGCCGACAAGTGGAACATCACCCGCGACGATATGGACGCATTCGGTCTGCGCAGCCAGACATACGCGTTGCGTGCCACCAATGAGGGCCGCTTCGATCGCGAGATCCTGCCGGTGCTCGATGCCGAGGGCAACATGATGACCACCGACGAAGGCCTGCGTGACACCACGATGGAGTCGCTCGGAATGCTCAAGCCGTCGTTCCGCCCAGCGGAAGAAGGCGGCCGAGTCACACCAGGCAACGCCTCGCAGATCACCGACGGCGCTTCGGCCATTTTGATCATGAGCGAAGAAAAGTGCAACGAGTTGGGTCTCACCCCCCGTGCTCGTTTCGTGAACTTCTCGCTTGCTGGCGACGATCCGCGCTACATGCTCACTGCACCGATTCCGGCAACGCACAAAGTTCTGCAGCGCGCCGGCCTCACCATCGACGACATCGACCTCGTCGAGATCAACGAAGCGTTCGCCTCGGTGGTGTTGGCGTGGGAGAAAGAACTGCACCCCGACATGGATCGCGTGAACCAGAACGGCGGCGCTATCGCGCTCGGCCATCCGTTGGGCTGCTCAGGCGCCCGACTGATGACCACGTTGCTCAACGAGCTCGAGCGCACGGGTGGCCGCTACGGCCTGCAGACGATGTGTGAGGGCGGCGGCATGGCCAACGCCACCATCATCGAACGCTTGGGCTGAGCTGATGCCCGCTCTGTCCACGATTCTTTGGGTGGGGTGCGCCGTTGTATTGGGCTACGTCCTGTGGAAAACCGGCATTGGCATGTTGCGCAGTATGACCACGCCGCTGCCCCCGCCGCCACCTGCTGGCGAGATGCGACGTATCAACGTGAAGTACCGGTGCAGCATGTGTGGGCTGGAGATCAAGCTGATGTTGGCACCGGATCAAGACCCTCCACC
>CANNMD010000026.1 GCA_947505655.1 Acidimicrobiaceae bacterium
ACCTTTACCGAGGACTCGCAGGCAAAAGCAGAGAAGCTTGTGAAGGAGCTCGTGAAGACGGGCGAACTCCGTCGTAAAGATGCCGAAGAAGTCGTTCACACATTGGTGGCCCGAGGCAAAGAGACCAGCGATCAGATCTTGGCGCTTGTGCAACACGAAGTTGGCAAGCAACTCGGCCGCCTTGGGATTCGAGTCGATGTTGTTGAGCAACGTCTTGAGGACCTCGCTGCTCGACTCGGCGTCGCCCCGAAGAAGGCTGCTCCTGCGAAGAAGGCTGCTCCAGCGAAGAAGGCTGCTCCTGCGAAGAAGGCTGCTCCTGCGAAGAAGGCTGCTCCTGCGAAGAAGGCTGCTCCTGCGAAGAAGGCTGCTCCAGCGAAGAAGGCAGCTCCAGCGAAGAAAGCTGCTCCAGCGAGCTGAGTCTTGAGTAGACGTCGCCGTCTTGACGCCGAACTGCTTCGTCGTGGTTTAGCGGCAAGTCGCACCCAGGCGGGTGAGGCAATTGATTCCAAACGGGTTTTAGTCAACGGAGTTATCGCCGACAAATCATCTCGTCAGGTAGATCCGGCAGATGCCATCGTGATCGAGGGTCCACCGCCGCGCTTTGTGTCTCGTGGTGGTGACAAACTCGATGCCGCCCTTGAGGCGATGCAAATAGATGTGCGCGGCTTGCGCGTGTTGGATGGTGGTGCGTCGACTGGTGGCTTTACGCATTGTTTGCTGCAACGCGGCGCTGCCGCAGTTGTTGCCGCCGATGTAGGTCACGGCCAGTTGCATCCACGTATCCGCAATGATCCGCGTGTGACAGTGCTTGAGCGTTACAACTTGCGCAGCCTTGAGGTGGACGACATTGGTGGTCTCGTTGATGTGGTGGTGGCCGATTTGTCGTTTATCTCGCTGACGCGTGTGATCCCCGCGCTGGTGAAAGCGTGCAAGCCCCAGGCGTCACTTGTGCTGTTGGTCAAGCCGCAGTTCGAGGCAGGCCGCCAAGAGGTTTCGAAGGTGAAGGGTGTCATTGTTGACCCCGTGATTCATGAACGGGTGAAGAACGAAGTGGCTGAATCGTTGGTGGCGAACGGCTGTGAGGTGCGCGGTTGGATTGATTCCCCGATCACCGGCGCCGATGGAAATCGCGAATTCCTTGTACACGCCACGTTGACTCGGTAAGGATCGCACCCGTGACGTCTGTGTTTGTCGTAGCTCATCATCAACGCGACGAGGCGGCAGGTCTGGCGATCGTTGCTGCGGAGTGGCTACGCGCCCGCGGACACGCTGTGTGGATGCCGCCCGACGACGCGAATGCGCTGGGCCTCGCAGGGCTGGGTAGCGATCGCGAACCGTCGACGGCCGACTTAGCGCTGAGTCTCGGCGGTGATGGAACGATGCTGCGCACCGTGAAGTTGCTCGATGGCGCACCGGTGCCGATTATCGGCGTGAATGCCGGGCTTCTGGGCTACCTCGCTGAAGTAGAGCCTCCGGGCTTGCTGGCCGCACTGGAGCGTTGGTTTACCGGCAGTGAGGCCGCAGGCGATTTTCGAATCGAGCAGCGCATGATGCTGCAGGTTGATGTCGAGCGCATGGGCATGACGAGCAAACGCGAGCAATGGCGTGCGCTCAACGAGGTGGTGCTCGAAAAGGGTGAGTCGGGTCACACCGTTCGCCTCGATGTCACCATCGACGGCACTCCGTTTACGTCGTACGCAGCCGACGGCCTCATCGTGGCCACACCAACCGGCTCGACGGCGTATTCGCTGTCGGCCCGTGGTCCCGTGGTCTCACCTCAGCACCGCGCAATGTTGTTGACTCCTGTTTCGCCGCACATGCTGTTCGATCGCAGCTTGGTGCTCGACCCCAACGAACCTGTCGGCATCAAGGTGAGTGGCTATCGACCAGTAGAGGTATCTATTGATGGTCAACGCGTCGCCACGCTCGCCGAAGGCGATACCGTGCGTTGTTCGCCGGCGGCACAGACCGCCCGCTTCGTGCGGTTCGGACCGCACCGATTTCACCAGATCCTCAAAGCGAAATTTGGACTGTCTGATCGCTGATGCTTACTGAACTTCACATCGAAGATCTCGGGGTGATCTCTACCCTCGATCTCGTGCTCGGCGCCGGCCTTACGGCGCTCACTGGCGAAACTGGTGCTGGCAAAACGATGTTGGTTGAGGCCATCAGCCTGCTGGTTGGCGGGCGGGCCGATGCCTCGATGGTGCGTCACGGAGCGCCAGAGGCACGCGTCGAAGGTCGCTTCGTGGTGGGCGACGACGAGTTCGTTCTGGCCCGCGTGATTCCGAGTGATGGTCGCTCACGGGCCTATCTCAACGGCCGTCTGGCCACAGTGGCAACACTTGCCGAGGTCGGCGCAAAGCTTGTCGATCTCCATGGTCAACACGCGCACCAGAGCCTGCTCGGAGTTGCAACCCAACGCGCTGCACTTGATCACTATGGTGCGGTCGATGTTTCGCAGTTGCGCGCTGCGAGGGCGCGACTTACTGAGATCGACGCTGCGTTGGCCTCGCTAGGGGGCGACTCTCGTTCTCGGGCACGAGAGGTCGACCTGCTGCGCTTTCAGGTGGGCGAGATTGGCGCTGCTGAGCTCACCGACGCTGACGAAGAACGTGCGCTCGACGAGTTCGAAGACGTGCTTGCGGGTGCCGTAGCTCACCGTGAGGCAGCTCAAGTGGCCGAGGCCATCGTGTCGCAAGACGATGGCGTGCTCGACAAATTAGGTGAAGCCATCGCCCACCTTGGTAGCCGATCACCGTTCCTTGCATCGAGCGATCGGCTGCGCAGCGCCGCTGCAGAGATCTCCGACGTCATCAGCGAACTACGCGATATTTCCGATGCCATCGACGAAGATCCGCAACGACTCGTTGAGGTGCGCGAGCGTCGCCAATTGCTTCGTGACCTTCGCCGCAAATACGGCGACACGTTGGCCGACGTGATGGCTTTTCACGCCGACATCAGCGTGCGGCTCGACGAACTTGAGAGTTACGAAGCGCGTGCCGATGCGCTTGAGCGCGACCGCATCGTGGCTCTTGCTGACGAAGCCGCCGCAGCGGCAAGTGTTGGAGCGGCGCGCCGTAGCGCTGCGCCGCGTCTTTCTGCGGCGGTACGCGACAACCTGCGCGAGTTGGCAATGCCTCACGCCGATGTGGTGGTGCAGGTGGGTGACGACCCAGGTGACGATGTGACCTTCTTGCTCGCTGCAAACCCAGGGTCGCCGTTGCTTTCGCTCACTCGGGTTGCGAGCGGTGGCGAATTGGCGCGCAGCATGCTGGCTCTGCGCTTGGTGTTGACCGAGGATCCGAGCACGTTGGTGTTCGACGAGGTCGATGCTGGCGTTGGTGGAGCCGCTGCCGTGGCGGTGGGCCAAGCGCTCGCCAACCTTGGCGACCGTCATCAGGTGCTGGTAGTGACTCATCTGCCGCAGGTGGCGGCGTGGGCGACATCGCAGATCGTGGTGAGCAAAGACGTGGTCGATGGCCAGACCTTTGCGACTGCTGCGGTCGTGAGCGGTGACGCTCGAATCGACGAGGTTGCGCGCATGTTGTCGGGCATGGCACAGAGCAAGTCGGCGCGCGATCACGCCTTAGAACTGCTCGGTCATCGCCGACTCAACAAGTGATCTGTGAAGACGCAGGTCAGCTGGGGCGCGCAATGAGGTCTCAGGGTGGTCACTCGCGTTACGATGATCTTCCGTCGTAGTTGTCGCTGACGGGAGGCCGTATTCATGCCCAAGCATATTTTCGTGACTGGTGGAGTTGCCAGTTCACTGGGTAAGGGACTCACCGGTTCTTCACTGGGTCGTTTGCTGAAGATGCGTGGCCTTCGGGTCACCATGCAGAAACTTGATCCGTATATCAACATCGATCCGGGCACGATGAACCCGTTCGAGCACGGCGAGGTGTTCGTCACCGATGATGGTGGCGAGACCGACCTCGACCTCGGTCACTACGAGCGCTTTATCGACGAGCCGCTGAGCCGCAACAGCAACGCCACTACAGGCAGCATCTATCAAGCAGTATTGGCAGCTGAGCGCCGTGGTGACTATCTCGGAAAGACCGTGCAGGTCATCCCGCACATCACCGACGAAATTAAGCGACGCATCAAGCGACTCGCTACCGATGATGTCGATGTTGTGATCACCGAAGTGGGTGGCACCGTTGGCGACATTGAGATCTTGCCGTTCCTCGAGGCGATTCGTCAGTTCCGTAAAGAAGTTGGCCGTGACAACGTGTGCTACGTGCATGTCACGTTGGTGCCGTTCATCGGTCCGAGCGGCGAGCAAAAGACGAAGCCAACTCAGCACAGCGTTACCGAATTGCGCAGCCGCGGTATCCAGCCCGACGTGATCGTGTGTCGCAGCGAAGAGCCCTTGAGCCTGAACTTGAAGCGCAAGATCAGCAACCTCTGCGACGTGGACGAGCGGGCCGTAGTGAACGCTGCCGATGCCCGCAACATCTACGAACTTCCGTTGATCTTGCACGACGAAGGTCTCGATGTTGTGGTGTGTGAAGTGTTGAAGATCGACGCTCCGCTCGACATGAGCCCATGGGAAAAAGTTGTCGCGAAGGTAGAGGCGGCGCAGACCCCGGTGAAGATCGGTCTCATTGGCAAGTACGTCGACCTGCAGGATGCGTATCTTTCGGTAGCCGAGAGCCTGCGTCACGCCGGCTTCCAGCATGGCGCCAAGGTTGAGATCGATTGGATTCAGGCCGAAGAGGTCGAGGGCCTGTTGGCCGCTGGACGCCTCGCCGACCTCGATGGCATGGTCATTCCGGGCGGCTTCGGCACGCGCGGTATCGAGGGCAAGATTGCCGCAGCTCAGTATTCGCGTGAAGAACTGCTTCCGTGCCTGGGGCTGTGCCTCGGTATGCAGGTAATGACCATTGAGTTCGCCCGGCACGTGTTGGGCATGGTCGATGCCAACTCCACTGAGTTCGATACCACGACGCACTACCCAGTGATCGATCTGATGGTGGCGCAGCGCGACATCAGCGACAAGGGTGGCACGATGCGGCTCGGCGCGTATTACGCCGTGCTGACACCCGGCTCTAAGGTTCACCAGGCCTATGGGGAAGCAGTCGTGAGTGAACGTCATCGCCATCGCTATGAGTTCAACTCGAACTACCGCAACCGGTTCGAAGCGTCTGGCTTCTTGTGCTCGGGTACCTCGCCAGACAAGCGCTTGGTCGAGTTCATCGAGTTGGTCGACCATCCATTCTGGGTCGGCACTCAGGCACACCCTGAGTTCAAGAGTCGCCCAGATCGGGCCCACCCGCTGTTCCGCGATCTGATCGCAGCAGCGTTGCAGCACCGCGCTCAGCGCACGTCGGCCGATGTGCACCCTGCCGATTTCGGCGTGCCGGCGGAGACCCCGATCGTCGCGTGAGCGGCTTCCGACACCTCGGCGATTCGCTCGTCCATCAGGGTTATATCTGGCACGTAGCGGTCGCATCGTTTGAGGCGCCTGACGGCACGCGTTTCGAACGTGATGTCGTGCGCTCGCCGGGTGCCGTGGCCGCAGTACCGCTCATTTTTGATGCTGAGGGAAACGCTTCGGTGGTGATGGTGCGTCAGTATCGCGGCGCCTATGACGCGTATGTCTTGGAGATCCCGGCAGGGATGCGCGATGTGGCCGACGAACCCACCGAGGTCACGGCGTATCGCGAGCTCGTTGAAGAAGTGGGACTCAGCGCCGGTCGCTTAGAGCCGCTGACTCATTTCTATCCCTCGGCGGGCATGACCGACTCGGTGCTGCATCTGTTTGTGGCCACCGATCTCAGCGTGGTGCCCCAAGAACTACACGGGCCCGAGGAGCAACATCTCGAGGTCGTGCACGTGCCGTTCGCTGAAGCCATCGAGATGATCGACCGAGGCGAGATCCGCGATGCGAAGAGCATCATTGGTTTGCTGCTTGTTGAGCGCAAACTGCTTCGGGGCGATCTCGGGGCTGGCGGCTGATGAACGCTGATCTGCCGCTCGAGGCCGAGGAATTCCTGACATGGATGGCTACAGAGCGCGGCAGGTCTGAGAACACGCTGTTGGCCTATCGTCGCGACGTGAATGGCTATGTACAGTGGCTCAGCAAGCAGGGTGCAGCTGTGCTCACCGTTACGGCTGGTTCATTGGTTCAGTTCGTTGGTTCGCGGCGGGCGAGCGGCGCAGCGCCATCGAGCGTGGCGCGTCAGTTGGCTGCAATACGGATGATGCATCGCTTCCTTGCTGAGGAGGGCCTACGTGCCGACGATCCAACGGCCGACCTCGATGGCATCAAGGTACCCGCCGGCATTCCGCATCCGCTGAGTGAAGCCGAGGTGCTGACCCTGCTCGATTCGGTGCTCGGAGACGATGCAGTGGCGCGCCGAGACCGGGCCTTGATTGAGTTCTTGTATGCCACGGGCGCTCGAATTGGTGAGGTTGTTGGACTCTCGCTGAGCGATATTGATGTTGACTCAGGGTTGGTGCGCGTGTTTGGCAAGGGCTCGAAAGAGCGCATTGTGCCATTTGGGCGCGCTGCGGGGGAGGCACTTCGCCAATGGCTCGCGCCAAGTGGGCGAGCGGCGATGGAACCGTTGCGTTGGGCGCGCAAAGGCGACGCCGAGGCATTGTTCTTGAACCATCGCGGCGCTCGGTTGTCGCGCCAGTCGGCCTGGCTTGTGGTGCGCCAATACGGCGACCTGTGCGGCTTTGGTGATCGGCTCTCTCCGCATGTGCTGCGACATTCGTGTGCCACACATTTGCTTGACCACGGCGCCGACCTACGCATCGTCCAAGAAATGTTGGGTCATGCCTCGATCAGCACAACGCAGGTGTACACCAAGGTGTCGCAGGAGCGACTGTGGCAGGTGTATCGAGACTCGCACCCCCGGGCGCGAAAAGGCGCCGCATGAGTTCGTGGCTGTCTCAACTGCCTCACCTGTCACGCCGGTTCTTTGGGGCTGTGTCTCGACGCGCCCCAAGTAGCAGCGACCAAGCTTGGGCGCTTGGATTCTTGCTCGAGGGGGAGGCTGCGCTGTGGAAACAGCTCGGCAATGCCGATCAGCGCCACAGTATCGAGGTGGCCCGAAGGTTTTCGGCCGACCTCAGCGAATCGTCACGTGACGAAATGGCTGGGGCGCTGCTGCATGACATCGGCAAGGTGTCGGTCGATCTCGGTACGTTTGGTCGCGTGCTGGCCACAGTTGTTGGCCCTCGCACGCGCTCGTTTCGGAAGTATCACGATCATGAGCAGATCGGCATCGAGTTGCTGCGAGAGGCAGGATCCGCTGCTGCGACGCTGTCGTTACTCGACGGCACGACGCAACGGGCGGACGCAGTGGCGGCGCTGCGCCGCGCCGACAACGTGTAGCCGCACCTGGTGATCTAGAGCGGTAAGAATCCGATGTTGTTGTATGCCCGCTCAAGCGTGGCAGCAGCTGTTGCGCGAGCCTTGGCGGCGCCGGTGCGCAGCAGCGCCGAGAGTTGAGAGCGGTCGGTCATCAGTTCGTTGTAACGAGCCTGAATCGGGCGCAGCAACTCGATGACGGCTTCGCCGGTGTCTACTTTGAGCGGACCGTATTGGGTGTAACCGGCGGCGATGTCTTCGGGGGAGCGGCCAGTTGCTGCGGCCTGGATCTCGAGCAGGTTGCTAATGCCGGGCTTGTTTTCGCGGTCGTAGTGCACCTCGGAGTCGCTGTCGGTGACCGCTCGCTTGAACTTCTTGAGGATGGTTGCCGGGTCGTCGAGCATGTAGATAAGTCCGTTATCGGTGGCGGCCGACTTACTCATTTTCGAAGTTGGGTCTTGTAGGTCCATCACCCGGGCACCAGTCTTGGGCATCACGGCCTTTGGGACCACAAATGTGTCGCCGAAACGACTGTTAAAACGAATCGCGATATCGCGGGTGATCTCGATGTGCTGACGTTGGTCGTCGCCTACGGGAACCTCGTTGGCGTCGTAGAGCAAAATGTCTGCGGCCATGAGCGCTGGGTAGGTAAAGAGTCCGGCAGCAATGAACTCGCCTTCGCGCTTTGCTGACTTGTCTTTGAACTGTGTCATCCGGCTGAGTTCGCCAAAGCTGACGATGCACTCCATCACCCAACCGAGCTGAGCGTGCTCTGGGACGTGGCTCTGCACGAACACGGTGGAGACGTCGGGATCGAGGCCGATAGCGAACAGCATGGCCGCCAGCTTGACCGTGTTTTGACCAATGACGCCGGGTGTGTCAGTGACGGTGAGGGCATGCAGGTCGCAGACCCCGTAGAAGCCATCGACGTCGTGCTGGCCGAGGGTCCATTGGTTCAAGGCGCCGAGAAAGTTGCCCAGATGGACTTCGCCGGTTGGTTGGATAAACGAAAGTGCGCGGGTCACTCCGCAAGGCTAACGAAACGGGGGCGCATCGGTCTCTTCGATTGTTGGCTAGGCCAAGTAAAGTGGCGAAGTGACCTACGACGTTTCCACTCCGGTGTTCGAAGGTCCGTTCGACTTGTTGCTGCATCTGATTCTTCGTGAGCAGGTCGACATCTACGAGGTCTCGTTGACCGCCATCGTGGCTGCCTATTTGGCCGAGGTGGACAAACTGCAGGAAATCAACCTCGATCTCGCCACTGAGTTCTTGTTGATTGCGTCGACCTTGGTTGAACTCAAGGCCCGCCGACTCTTGCCGGGCCGAGACAACGTTGATCTCGACGAAGAGTTCTCGTTGTGGGAAGAGCGCGATCTGCTGTTGGCTCGACTGCTCGAGTGCAAGACCTTCAAAGATGTCGCTGCCGTGTTCTCGTCGCTTGCCGACGATGCCGACCTGTCGTTTGCGCGTGCAGTTGGCCCCGACGAACGCTTCATTGCGCTGGTACCAGACCTACTCGAGGGCATGAAGGCTCGCCAGATCTACAACGCGTACATGCGTGCGGTGACGCCAAAGCCCACTCCCGTGGTTGACCTGTTCCATGTGTCGGCGGTGAAGGCCAGTGTTTCCGATGCGATGATCGAACTCATTGATGAACTGCCGCGCGTGGGCCGCATCTCGTTCCGCCGACTGACCAACGGTCTGGTCGATCGCCTTGAAGTGATCGTGCGGTTTCTTGCCTTGCTCGAACTGTTCAAGCAGGGGATGGTCGAACTCGATCAGGCCGAGCGATTTGGTGACATCGACATCGTGTGGCTGGCCGACGGCATGTCCGTGTCGGCCGGCTCAATTGCAATCGACGACTACGAAGGCTGATCATGTCTGACGAACCATTCGATAACTCCTTTGAGGCCGCGCCTGAAAAGGTGCTTGATGCCGATGTTGTTCGCGCTATCGAGGCGATCGTGCTTGTGGCTACCGAACCCGTTCCTGCAGAGCAGCTCGCTCAACTACTTGAGCAGCCACTTGCCGTGGTGAACGAGCTGTGCATTCGTTTAGCGGCCGCATACGACGAAGCTGGACATGGGTTCCAGTTCACCAAGGTTGCCGGTGGCTGGCGCTTTCAGACGCATCCCGATCTGTCGCCATACGTCGAGCGTTTCTTGCTCGACGGCCAACGCGCCCGCATGAGTGGCGCGGCCTTAGAGACATTGGCAATCGTTGCCTATAAGCAGCCGATTTCACGCGGCCAGATTGCGTCGATTCGTGGCGTCGATCCAGATGGCGTGTTGCGCACGTTGTCGGCGCGGGGCTACGTGACCCAAGTGGCCACCGATCCGGGCCCGGGGCAAGCAGCATTGTTTGGCACCACGCCGCAGTTTCTGGAAAAGCTTGGTCTCAACACGTTGTCCGACCTGCCTGCGTTGGCCGAGTTCGTGCCAGGTGCCGATGTGGTCGAGGCCCTCGAGCATGGCCTGCGCGCCCCAGGCGCCGACCCCAAGCAGTTGCGGGCGAACACGCCAACGCTGCCAGGCGACGAGACACACGCACAATGAGCGAGCGTGAGATTGAGAAGCCGTTATGGGAGCAATGGGCAGACCAGCGCGCGCTGGCAACTGGTGAGCGCTTGCAGAAGGTTCTGGCGCTGCGCGGCTGGGGCAGCCGCCGAGTCTGCGAAGACATGATTGCCGAAGGTCGTGTCACGGTGAATGGCGAGGTGGCGGTGCTCGGTCGTCGCGTTGATGCCGAAGTCGACACCGTAGAAGTCGACGGCGTGAAGATTGGGCTGCGGCCCGACCTGGTGTACTACCTCCTGAATAAGCCTGTCGGCGTCATCACCACTGCCAGCGACCCGCAGGGTCGGCCAACGGTGACAGAGATGGTGCCCGACGAGCCGCGAGTGTTCTCGGTGGGTCGTCTCGACGCCGACACTGAGGGCCTGCTGCTGCTGACCAACGATGGCGAGCTTGCCAACCGAATTGCTCACCCAAGCCACGGCGTCGAGAAGGAATACCTGGCCTACGTGAACGGAAATGTGCCCGGCAAGGTGCTGCACCGTATGCGCGAAGGCATCGAACTTGAAGACGGCATCACGGCGCCGGCCAAGGCCAGCCAGCTCAGTCCTGGGCTGTTGCGCATCACCATCCACGAAGGCCGTAATCGACAGGTTCGACGGATGTGTGAGGCCGTGGGCTTCCCCGTGCAACGACTGGTGCGGGTGCGTATTGGGCCGTTGCGCGATTCGTCGTTGGCGCCGGGCGAGTGGCGTGAGCTCACACTCGACGAGGTGCGCCAAGTTGTTGAATCAGTCGCCGGTATGCCGCGCAGCTACGATCGACGCCCGTGACCACTCAGCGACGCGCCAACATCGTGGGCCTCGGTCTCATCGGTGGATCCGTCGGACTAGCCCTGCGCGAGCGGGGCTGGCATGTGCACGGGGAAGACAACGATCAACGGCGCGTTGACCGGGCTATGGCCATTGGTGCTATCGACGAGCAGACCATGTGCGCCAACGCCGATGTCACATTCGTAGCCACGCCGGTACTCACGATTGCCGATCAGGTTCAACGCTGTTTGAACGCCACCACCGGAATCGTCACCGATGTTGGCAGCGTGAAGGGTGCCATCGTTGCAGCCATCGAGGACCCGCGCTTTGTAGGCGGTCATCCAATGGCGGGTAGCGAACTCGAAGGACTCGACGGAGCCGACGCGACCATGTTCGCTGGCGCCGTTTGGGTGCTTACCCCAACGGCAAATACGTCCGACTCAACCTTTGCCGCGATGGCCTCGATTGCCGCCGACTTTGGCGCCGATGTCGTGGCCCTGAGCGCAGATCGCCACGACCAAGTGGTTGCTGTGGTGAGCCATGTGCCGCACCTCGCCGCCGCCACGCTGATGGGCTTGGCATCTGAGCGCGGCGAAGAGCACGCAGCGTTGTTGCGACTTGCTGCGGGTGGCTTTCGAGATATGACCCGCATTGCCAGCGGGCATCCCGGAATCTGGCTCGATATTTGCGCTGAGAACCGCGAAGCAATTCTCGGTGGCCTCGACGGGCTCATCGATGGTTTGCGGCGCATGCGCGAGATTATTCGCGACGACGACAGGGCCGCTCTTCACGAGCGCTTGCGTCGGGCGCGCGATGCTCGCGCCAATCTGCCCACACGTGGCATGCGACCCAACGAACTCGCCGAAGTGCGCATCCCAATTCCTGACCGCACCGGCGCTGCCGCCGAGGTATTTACGCTCGCAGCCGAGCTTGGCGTGAACATCGCCAGCTTCGAAGTGGTGCATAGTGTCGAGGGCAATCGAGGCGTTGCGATTGTGCTCATTGATGTGAATACGGCCGATCTGTTTCGGGGTGGTCTGGTCGCTCGCGGCTTTCGCCCCGCTATCCAACGGCTCGACTGATGGGCTCGTCCAGCGACGTGTACCACGTGCAACACGTGGATCATCCTCTCGATGCAGTCGTTCGGGTGCCGGGCAGCAAGAGCATCGCGAACCGCGCTCTGGTGTGTGCTGCGCTGGCCGATGGCGAGTCGGTGCTTCGCAATGTTCCCGGCGGCGACGACACCGCAGCGATGCTTGAGTGCGTGTCGCTGCTTGGAGCCGGCGTGACCGTGTCAGCACCTGAATTGACTGAGGTGACGGTGCTCGGCACTGGCGCCGTGTTGCGTGACGGGCCAATGACCTTGCCCACACAGTTGGCGGGCACCACGTCACGTTTCGTTACCGCGGTGTGTGCGCTTGGCTCTGGTCACTACGAAATTGACGGCCTTGCTCCGCTGCGCGCTCGCCCGATGGGTCCGCTACACGATGCCTTGGTGTCGCTTGGCGTGTCGGTGCAACCCGGTGGCGAGTGGGGCCATCTGCCGGTGGTGATCGAAGGGTTGCGCACGACGGCTGCGGCCGACCCTGCCCGCAATGCCACGGCGACGAAGACAGTGCAGATGCCCGGCGACATCAGCAGCCAGTACATCACGGCGCTCATGCTGATCGCCCCGTACCTTGCCGGGGGACTGCGCATTGAACTCACCACACCGCTGGTGTCGCGGCCGTATGTGGCAATCACCGCAGCGGTGATGCAGAGCTTTGGCGTGCCCGACGTTGCCGTCGCAGACACCGTCATCACCGTTGCCCCAGGTCGGTACTCAGCGTGCAGCTACGACATTGAGCCCGACGCAAGCTCGGCGAGTTATCCATTTGCTGCGGCAGCGATTTGTGGTGGACGTGTTCGCGTCCCCGACCTTGGTAACGATGCCCTGCAGGGCGACGCCGCATTCGCCGATGTGCTCGCTGCAATGGGTTGCTCGGTAGAGCGTGGAGTTGACGGCACCGTTGTGTCTCGCCATGAAGAGCTGACCGGCATCACGATAGATATGGCCGACTTGTCTGATCTCGTGCCAACGCTTGCAGCGATTGCACCCTTTGCCTCGTCGCCTACCGAGATCACCGGCGTTGGGTTCATTCGGGCCAAGGAGAGCGACCGGCTCGGCGACCTCGTTGCCGAACTGCGCAAATGCGGTATTGATGCCGTAGAACTCGAAGACGGATTACGCGTGCAGCCAGGCTTCGTGAGCGGCGCTGCGCTCGACACTCACCACGATCACCGATTGGCCATGTCGTTCGCCGTGATGGGACTACGCATCCCCGGAATGCGGGTGCATGATCCCTCGGTGGTGTCGAAGAGTTGGCCTGACTTTTGGTTGGCGCTTGAGTCGATGCGCGGTGGTGCATGACCACGGTTGCTGCATTCGATGTAGACGGCACGCTCACCACACGCGATTGCGTTGTGCCATTTCTTGAGTTGCTCGTGGGACGGGCGCGTTTGGCTGCTGCCGTCGTGGGTCGTCCGGTTGCGAGCACGGCCGCACTCGTGAGACGCGACCGAGATCGCTTTAAGGCCATTGCGGTACGCGCCGCGTACGCCAATCGAGACGCTGATTCGGTACGCGCACTTGGCGTGTCGTTCGCCGAACGCGTGCACGCGCAATTGTTGCGTGCCGACACACCGAAGCGGCTCGAGTGGCATCGTCAACAAGGCCATCGAGTGGTGTTGGTGTCCGCGTCGCTTGGCTCGTACTTGCATCCGCTCGGGACAATGCTCGGAGTGGACGCAGTGTTATGCACCGAGGTCGTTATAGGCGAAGGTGGCCGCTACACCGGCGAACTTGTCGGGGCCAATTGCCGTGGACCAGAAAAGATGCGCCGATTGAGCGATTGGTTGGCGCAGATGAACATCGAGAACGTCGACCTCTGGGCGTATGGTGACAGCAAAGGTGACCGCGAGCTGTTGGCTGCGGCGCATCACTCGTTCCTTGTGAAGGATTCTCAGTTGCCCGAAGTTCCAGAAGAGTTGTCATGATCCGCGCCATCATTAAAGAAGCTCGCCCCAAGCAGTGGCTCAAGAACGTCTTGGTGTTCGCCGCCCCTGGCGCAGCCGGAGTGTTGTCGCACTCACATGAGCTGGTGCAGACGCTGGTGATCTTGGCGGCTTTTTGCCTCGCCAGCAGTGGCACCTACTACTGGAACGACATTCTTGATGTCGAGGCTGATCGCGCTCATCCAAAGAAGTGCAATCGTCCCATCGCAAGTGGCGCGCTGCCTATCGGCCTAGCGCGTGTGCTGGGCACATTGTTGATTATCGCCGGGCCCGCGCTGGCGTTTGCTACTCGCTGGCAAGCGGGCGTCGTGTGCGTGATCTACGTCGTGCTGACCACCACCTACAGCACCATCTGGAAACACATTGCCGTGGTAGATCTCGTTGCTGTTGCAGCAGGGTTTGTGCTTCGAGCCATCGCCGGCGCCGAGGCAACCAACGTGCATATGAGCACGTGGTTCGTGTTGTGCACCACGTTTGGATCGTTGTTCATTGTGACGGGCAAGCGATACGCCGAGCTGCGAGAACTCGGCGACGCGCCAACCACAGCTCGAGCCACGCTCGAGGAGTACACGCTCGAGTTTCTGCGCACGGTGCTAGCCATTAGCTGTGGAGCAACGCTCGTGGCCTACTGCATCTGGGCGTTCGAATCGAAAGAGCTGGGCGGGTCGCATTGGCCGTCGTATGAACTCTCTATCGTGCCGATGCTTACTGCGCTGCTGCGCTATTTGTTGATCATCGAGCAAGGCCACGGTGCCGCGCCCGAGGAGATCTTCGCTGCCGACCGAGCCCTGCAGGTGCTCGGCGTAATTTGGGTCATTGTCTTCGCCTCGGGGGTTTATATCAAATGACGTCGAAATCGTTCGATGAGATTCTGCGCAGTGTCGATGGCGTAGATGGGTGGATGTCGCCCGATCAGGCGCGCGCGTTGTTCGATGCAGCGTCGGGCTGTCGTAGTGGCGACCAGATTGTTGAGATCGGTAGCTTCCGAGGTCGCAGCACCGTGGTGCTCGCGTCGGCTGCGCCCGAAGGCGTCAGCGTGATCGCCATCGATCCTCATGCAGGTAACGACCGCGGGCCACAAGAGCTCGATGGCTTCGTGGAGCAGGCCCAAGGTGACCACGAGATCTTCAACGCCAATCTGGCCAATGCTGGTGTCACCGATCGGGTGCATCACGTACGCGCGATGAGCAACGAAGCGCACGATCAGGTGCAGGGCGGCATTGCTGTGTTGTACATCGACGGTGCTCATCGGTATGCCCCAGCGCTGCAAGACATCCGCGAGTGGGGCGCTCGGGTAGTGCCGGGCGGAACGATGTTGATTCACGACTCGTTTTCGTCGGTGGGGGTTACTGCCGCGATTGCTCGCGAGTTGATGTTCGGATCCCGCTTTCGTTATGTGGGTCGCGCCCGTTCTATGACTATCTATCGCGCCGATCTGGGCAGCAGTATCGGCGCTCGGTTGATGAACATGGTGCGCCAGAAAATGCAGTTGCCGTGGTTTGTGAAGAACGTGACGCTCAAGGTTCTGCTCAGTGCAGGTCTCGGCAAAGTGCTCAAGCGTCTCGGCCGACCCGTGCCCGAGTGGCCGTACTGATGCCACAGGTACACCTGTCGCGCCTTGCCGGTTGGGGCCGCACCGCTGCGAGTGGCGCGCGCTTGTTGCCGGTGAACGACGGAAACGTGGCCGAGGCAGTACGTGGGGCACCCCAGCGCGGTGCGTTGGCGCGTGGCCTTGGTCGTTCGTACGGTGACGCCGCTCAAAACGGCGGAGGCCTTGTGCTACGCCTTGCGGGCGACGCAGGCGCCGCGCTGCTCGACATTGCGAAACGCGAGGTCACTGTTGGCGCTGGCGTGAGCATCGACGATTTGTTGCGGGTGCTTGTGCCGCAGGGTTTCTTCGTGCCAGTAACGCCGGGCACGCGTTTCGTCACCATTGGCGGTGCAGTAGCCAGCGATATCCACGGCAAGAACCATCACCTCGAAGGCTCGTTCGGTAACCACGTGCGTCGCATCTCGATGTTGCTCGCCGACGGCAGCGTCGCCGAGTTGAGCCCGACTCTCCGCGCCGACTTGTTCTGGGCAACGATCGGCGGCATGGGGCTCACGGGTGTGATCCTCGATGTCACGATCAACGTGATCCCGATCGAGACCAGCAAGTGCATTGTCGACACCACGCGTGCGCACGACCTTGATCACGTGATGACGTTGATGGAGGAAGGCGATGACCGCTATCGCTACGCGGTGGCGTGGATCGATCTGATGGCCACGGGGCGTCATCTCGGTCGCAGCATTTTGTCGCGCGGCGAGCACGCCACGCGTGAACAACTCGGCGCTGATAACGATGGCCCACCGCTTGAATACTCGCCCTCGGTGTTGGTGTCGGTACCGCCGATTGTTCCGATCAGCGCGCTGAATCGGGTGTCGGTGAAGGCGTTCAACGCAGCATGGTTCCGCAAGGCGCCGCTGTACCGCGTGGGCGAACTGCAAACCATTCCTCAGTACTTTCATCCGCTCGACATGGTTGGCGGATGGAACCAGGCATATGGTCCGCGCGGCTTCGTGCAGTACCAAGTGTTGGTGCCCGTTGGCGAAGAGAACGCGTTGCGTCGCGTGGTCGAGCGACTCGCCACATCAGGCGCCGCCAGCTTCGTGACTGTGCTCAAGCGCTTCGGCGCAGCGAACCCATCTCCGTTGAGTTTTCCTGCGCCAGGTTGGACCCTCACCCTCGACGTGCCAGCCGGCACGAGTGGCCTCGCAGCGATGTTGCATGAACTCGATGAGGTGGTACTCGATGCTGGCGGCAGGCACTACATGGCTAAGGATTCGCACACCACCGCCGATGCGATTCGGCGCGGTTACCCACGTCTTGCCGAATGGCAGGCGATCCGCAACAGTGTTGATCCTGAAGGCGTCTGGCAGAGCGATCTCGGCCGACGTCTTGGGCTGATCGCAGCAGCGCACTAACCATCTCGTTTACGAAATCGAAGGACACCATGCAGAACTCATTTGGAGAACCACAGACCATCGTGTTGTTGGGCGGCACCAGTGACATTGGGTTGGCTATTGTCCGCGAGCTTGAGTCGGCAGCGCTGCGTCATGTGGTGCTTGCTGTGCGCAATCCCGAGGGCGCCGAGGCGCAGGCCGCTGCCGCTGGGCTGCGCTCCCCGAAGGTAGAGGTGTCGGTGATGGCGTTCGATGCCGTCTTGAGCGACACCCATTCGGCGTTCGTCGATTCGGTGGTCGCAGCCGTCGGCGATCTCGATGTCGTGGTGATGGCGTTTGGCGTGCTTGGCGAGCAGAGTGCATTCGACGCTGACCCGGCCTCTGCGGCACGTGCCGTCACGGTGAACTACACCGGCGCCGTGAGCGCGGGCTTGGCCGTGGCAGCCCGCCTGCGCAAGCAGGGCCATGGCCGCTTAGTGGTGCTCAGCAGCGTGGCCGGCGAACGGGTGCGTAGCTCAAACTTCGTGTATGGATCATCGAAGGCGGGCCTTGATGGATTCGCTCAAGGCCTTGGCGACTCGCTTGAAGGCACGGGCGCCAAGGTGCTGGTGGTGCGTCCTGGTTTCGTTCATTCGGCGATGACAGCAGGAATGTCTGCTGCGCCATTTTCAACGACACCCGACAAGGTGGCTGAGGCCACGGTGAAGGCGCTGAAATCAGGTGCGCGTACGGTGTGGACGCCTGGCATCTTGCGAGTGGTGTTCAGCGTGCTCAGGCACCTGCCGGGGGCACTTTTTCGCCGACTTCCGCTGGGCTGATGCCGTCTCCGGTGCTGCACCGCTGGTAGAGGAGTATCTCTGGGCGCATGACGTCGCCTTGGGGTGAGCTCATCAGGCGGGCGCCGTAGCTGTGCACGAGGCAGAAATCGCGAGCCACCACTTCGTTCGGAGCGGACGATCCGAACTTGTCCGAGGCGTTGTTCTCGTGCCATGCGGTCCAAAAGTTGGTGAGGATGAGCCAGTCGGCAGAGCGCACATCGTCGGCGAGACGTGACCCTTCTTTGTCGGCCAGACCGGGATCCATCTCGATGTAGTAGGTGGCGGGGTTGAGCTCGGGGAACATCCAGTAGAACACGACGTCGCTGTAGATCGTGCGGCTCAGGTCGGCGGGACCCACCAGCAGACGTTGCCCGGGCCGAATTCGGGGGCTGAGGTCGGCGATGAGGTCGTTTGAGGCTTTCGCCGCGTTGACGTTGCCCATCCAAAACTCGCGGTCTCCGCGTTGCACATGGAACGGCACCGGCTTGTTACCGACGCTGACTCGCACGTGCAGCAGGTAGGTGCGATACGTGTAGAACGGGCAGACGACGAGCAGCATCAGGGCCACGAGAGCGAACGAGATCGCAACACTGCGGCGAGGCGCGATTGCTCGCTTGCGCCACGCGAGGAACTCGATAATGGTGGCTGGCACCAGCGAGAAACAAACGCACACGACCCACGCCAGATGCGTTGAGTCGGGACGCTGCATCGCCTGCGGCAAGATGCCGAGACCAAACAGTGCACCCATCATCAGCGACACTCCGCGGCCGCCAAGATTGCCGCGTTTGAGCGCCCGACGAGCCACGATGAGGTTCAGTGCAATCACTGCGAGCATCACGAAGAACCACACGAACAGTTGCCGGTTCCATTGCAGAGCGGGCAAACCCCACCACGGTGGAGCCTGCTCGACGATCCACTGCAGTCCGGCGTCGAAGCCGTTCCAGCTTGGTGGCACCGGCAGGGCACGGCCTGGGCGAAGGTGCACCACGGGATCGATCACCATGCCGCGAAAGCTTGGACCGATACCAGCGACGAAAAGATGGACGATGAGCGGCAGCACGCCGAGGATAAGGCCGCGTAGGTACGGCATGAACGTGCCCCGTGATCGGAACCAGAGCAACCAGCCGTGCGCCAAGGTGAGGGCGATGATGAGGTCTGGTCGAAAGCTCAGCGCGAGTCCAGTGAGCGTGCCGGCGACCAATGCGCTGCGCACGACGCTGCGCCGCCGTTCGCTTGCCTCGCTTGACGATGCGATGTTGTAGGCGCGCACTGCGAACACCAGGCTCCAGATGCCAAGCGCGATGCCGCCTTCCCAAGCCATTGCCGACAGGCCGATAGGCGTAATCACGATAACGGTGCATACCAGCGCACAGACTGTGGCGGCAGCGCGACCCCACACTCGGGTGAGCGCATAGATGCCGAAGATGACGCCGAGGTGTTGCAGCAATCCAAAGGTGCGCTCGCTGGCGAGGGTGTGGCCGAACATGCCGTACCAACCAACGAGAGCATCGAGTGAACCTGGACCGTAGAGGTGCAGGAAGTCGACGTTTGGTATGTCGCCGCGAGCCATGCGCTCGGGGAAGTAGAGCATGAAGCCCTCTTCCATGGTGCTGCCCGTGGTTGCGTACAGGCCTCGAAGCGGCAGCGCTACGGCGAGTGCAATGATCGCGTGACACACAAGGTCGATGCGATGTGGCAGGCGGGCGCGGAGTTTGGAACCCAATACGAACGCCTGAGGCGGCGCATGTTCGGGTACCGGCGCGAGCGGTTCTGCAGGCGCGAAGGATTGCAACGAATGGTCAGACACTGAGGCAAGATTGTAGATGAGTTCACCCTGATGCCGAGGGAGCGCGGCACGCTCTTCTACAATCCGATCCGATGGTTCTGCTCGACTCGCCTAGTACTCAATCGTTTGCTGCTGCAGTGGCGATTGTGCGCGTATGACGCCCGCCGAGCAGATTGAAGACCTTGCTTCTGGGATGACTCGGATGGGGGTGCGGCGTGTCCACGTGTTGGCGTGGCGCGACCTCGACGATCCTGATGCTGGCGGCTCGGAGCTGCACGCGCACGAGTTCATGCGCCGCTTTGCCGACGCCGGATTACAGGTGCTGCATCGCACCTCTGCCGCCGTTGGAGTTCCTGAGACCAGCGAGCGCAGCGGATACTCGGTAGTGCGACGTGGCAGTCGATTCAACGTGTTCCCTCGAGCCGTCGCCTCCGAGATCACCCATCGCATGGGCGACTACGACGCGCTCATCGAGATTTGGAATGGCGTGCCGTGGCTGTCACCGTTGTGGTGCCGCAAGCCCAGCATCGTGTTCTTGCATCATGTTCACGGCCCGATGTGGGGACAGATCCTGCCGGGTCCGTTCGCCGCGGCCGGACGATTGATGGAGACACGAATGGCGCCTCCTGTGTATAGGCGGTCGCGTGTGCTGACCCCGTCAGAGGCCACTCGCGAAGAGTTGCTCGCGTTGGGCTTTCACAGTGACAAGGTGACCGCAGTGAACAACGGTGTCGATCCGTATTTCTGCCCGGGCGCCGAACCCGACGCTGCGCCAACGGTGGTTGCCGTCGGTCGCCTTGCTCCGGTGAAGCGTTTCGATCGACTGATCGAAGCAGCCGTGCAGGCACACAAACAAGTGCCCGAGATGAAGCTGATCATCGCCGGCGAAGGCCCAGAGCGGCCGCGACTTGAAGCGTTGATTCGCGAACACCATGCGCAGTCGTGGATCTCAATGGTTGGCCACGTGACACGCGAGGGCCTGCTCGACTTGTATCGCCGGGCGTGGCTCGTCAGTAGCGCGTCGCTCGCCGAGGGTTGGGGTCTCACGATGACCGAAGCTGCCGGGTGTGGAACGCCAGCGGTAGCCACCGACATCAGCGGCCATCGAAGCAGCGTGGTCGATGGTGTCACTGGCCAATTGGCCGACCTCGACAACCTCGGACGCGTGA
The DNA here is from genome assembly GCA_947505655.1 of Acidimicrobiaceae bacterium. Taxonomy (GTDB): domain Bacteria; phylum Actinomycetota; class Acidimicrobiia; order Acidimicrobiales; family Ilumatobacteraceae; genus WLMZ01. The sequence goes on from CANNMD010000026.1 coordinate 20,423, forward strand.
TGGCCGAACTGCTGATCAACCACGAACTTCGTGCTCAGATGGGCGAGGCAGCCTTGCGGCGTGCGCACACGCTCACGTGGGATGCATCGGCGC
>CANNMD010000027.1 GCA_947505655.1 Acidimicrobiaceae bacterium
ATCAGGCCTCGGATCAGGCCTCGGATCAGGCCTCGGATCAGGCCTCGGATCAGGCCTCGGATCAGGCCTCGGATCAGACCGCGATCAGATGTAGCTGCGGAAGATGATCTCTGCGACGCACGCTGGCTTGGGGTTGCCTTCGACTTCGAAGGTGAACTCCATCGTGGTCTGAATGCCGCCGGCGATGTCGTCGACTGCGAGCAACTTCACGCCGAGACGCAGGTTGGCGCCGACTGGCACTGGCGACATGAAGCGGATCTTGTTGGCGCCGTAGTTGACGCCCATTGAGAACCCGCGGATCTGTACGACCTGTGGGTAGAGCACAGGGCCGAGTGAGAGCGTGAGGTAACCGTGCGCAATGGGTCCGCCGAATGGGCTTTCCTTCTTGGCGCGCTCGACATCAATGTGGATCCACTGATGGTCGCCGGTTGCGTCAGCGAACAGGTTCACGCGCTCTTGCGTGACCTCAAAGTAGGGGCTGTAACCGAGGTGCTCGCCGATTACTGCCTTGATGCCATCGATGCCGTCAATCACTCGTACTGTCATGCGACAAGTGTTGCAGGTGCCGAAGGCAGCAATGCAAACGGGCGGTCAGAAGATGCGCGGCGGGTACCCTTCGGACATGGTTCGATCGCTGTATCGCCGGGTTCGCCGACTCCTCGATGTTCCGGGCGTGCTCGCGTCGATGGCTCGAGATGCAGGTGGCGTTGCCCTGAGTGCTAGGAACGGGCGCATGCCTGACTTCCTCACTGCGTATTCGCAGGTCCAGCCCAACAAACCCGCCGTGATTGACGACCGACCCAACGGCCAAATCACCTCGGTGACGTTCGCCGAATTGAACGAACAGGCCAACCGATTGGCCAACGTTCTCATTGCAATTGGCGCCCGGCCGCCGGAGACCAAGGTCGTGTGGTGCGGCCAGAACTCGATTGGTCTCGTGACCATGATCAACGCGGCGCGCAAGCTTGGAGTAACCGCAGTGCCGTTGAATTACCGACTCAGCGACGACGAAGCGGCCTACGTCACCGATCATTGCGACGCCACCATTGTGTATGTCGATGCAGAGTTCGCCAGCACGTTCGAGCGCATTCGCGATCAGATCCCACAGGTGCAGCACGTCCTTGTGTTCGACGGCCCCGCCCCAGCCGGGATGGAGAGCGCCGACGCACTCATGGCCGCCGCCAGCACCGACGAGCCAGAGATCCCCGCCGCGACCGAAGCGGGCGCCACGATGATCTACACCAGTGGCACCACGGGCAAGCCCAAAGGTGCGCTGCGTCGCGGCGCCGGCAATGCCGAGCAATCCGCCGCGCTGGTAGCCCTAGTGGGATACACATCCGAAGACATCTACGTACCCACGGGGCCCCTGTATCACTCCGGCCCTGGCGGGTTCATGGGCATGGCCCAAGCGCTTGGGCAAACCGTGGTGCTGCAACGCAAGTTCGCTCCCGAAGATTGGCTGCGCATCATCAGCAAGTACAAGGTGACCTCTACCTTCAGCGCCCCCACTCCGATCAGAATGATCTGCACACTGCCGGCCGAGACCAAGGCAAAGTACGACACGTCGTCGCTCAAGCGCATGATCGCCAACGCCGCCCCGTGGAGCTTCGCGCTGAAGCAGATGTACCTCGCAGACTTCCCTGGCGATTCGCTGTGGGAGGTGTACGGCAGTACCGAGCTTGGTGTGAACTGCGTCCTTAAGCCACACGACCAACTCCGCAAGCCCGGCTCATGCGGACAACCATCGCCCATGGTTGAAGTGAAGCTGTTCGACGACGACGGCAACGAAGTCACCGGCTTTGGTCCGAGCAACACCGGCGAACTGTTCGTGAAAAGCCCCAGCGTCTTCGCCGACTACTACAAGCAGCACGACAAGTTTGAAGCTGATCAAAAGCACGGCTACCAAACCGTCGGCGACATCGCCTACCGAGACGATGAAGGTTTCATCTACATCTGCGACCGAAAGAAAGACATGATCATTAGCGGTGGCATGAACATCTATCCCGCCGAGATCGAAGCAACGCTCGAGGCTCATCCCGACGTGTACGAGGCCGCCGTATTCGGTATCCCAAGCGATGAGTGGGGCGAAACAGTGCACGCGGTCATCGTGGCGCGTGAAGGATCCGGCCTCGACGACGCGCACGTCACCGCCTACGCCCGCGAAAAGTTGGCCAGCTACAAAGTGCCGCGGTCGATCTCATGGATGGACGAGCTACCCAAGACCGGCAGCGGCAAACTGCTCAAGCGCGAGCTGCGTGCTCCGTTTTGGGCCGGCCGCGACAGTCAGGTCTGAAGGCAAGCGAGCCCGCCCGCGCGCCCACCTCAAACTGAAGCACCACCCGACTCCGGTAGCGTGCTCTCTACATGAAATCTGGCTTTATCACCTTTGTAGGTCGTCCCAACGTGGGCAAGAGCACGCTGCTCAACGCCGTCTGTGGCCAAAAGGTCAGCATCGTCAGCGACAAACCACAGACAACACGCACTCGAATTCGCGGCATCCTCAATCGCCCCGACGCTCAACTCGTGTTTGTCGACACCCCCGGCTTGCATAAGCCCGTCACTGCATTGGGCAAGCGAGTCAACGCAACCGCCCTTGAGTCAGCCGAAGATGTCGACGTCGTCTGCCTCGTCATTGATGCCACCATGCCGTTCGGCAAGGGTGATCAATGGGTTGCTGATCGCATCGACATCAGCAAAGCCGTGCTCATCTTGAACAAGGTCGATGCCGCATCAAAGCAGGCCGTACTCAAGCAACTCGTGCGCTCAAGTGGCCTTGACGCAGCTGCCTACTTCCCGGTTTCAGCCTTGAGCGGCGAAGGCATTCCCGAACTGATCGATTACCTCGTCACGCTGTTGCCCGAGGGCCCCATGTACTACCCAGAGGGCACGGCAAGCGACGTCGAAGAGCACACATGGATCGCCGAATTGGTTCGCGAACAACTGCTCGCGATCTTTGAAGACGAACTGCCATATTCCATCGCCACCCGAATCACCGAGTGGGAAGGCAAGCGCATTCGCTGCGAGATCATCGTGGAGCGCGAAAGCCAAAAGGGAATGGTCATCGGCAAGCACGGCGCCATCCTCAAAGAGGTTGGTATCCGCGCCAGAGCACAGTTGCCACCAGACACCTTCCTTGAGTTGTTCGTCAAAGTCGACAAAGACTGGCAGCGTCGCCCCGCTCGGGTGCAACGTCTCGGCTATTAGCCCTGCGGATTGCCAGAAGGCGAACTGCTGAGCAGTTGGCTGTAGTCGGCGCTCACTAACAACTGCCCCGGCCGCGTGAGATCGCCGCCGCCGCGTAACACGCTGATCGGTACGCCAGCCTGAGTGAACGTGACCTGTCCGACGCCGCGCTGGTTGGTCAGTGTGAGCACGATCTGGCCAATTGCGAGTCGCTGATCTTGTGGCGCCATCGCGTTAAAGAACGTGAGCGGCAAATCGACCGTCACGACGCCCCCAAGGGTGGTGAGCACGCTTTGCGAACCTTCGGGAATCGCCGTGCGCAGGCCAATTCCAAACTCGCGTGGCGGGCCTGTCTCAAGCACCGACATTGTCTGCGCCAACGATGCGGGCCGCGGCAACAGTTGCGTGACGCTGACGAGTTGCGTGCCGGCCACGAAGAACAGCAGCACCGTTTCGGTAGCGATGGTGGTGGCGGGTTCGACAACGGTTGTGGTGCTGGCCGGGGCGATCGTGCTTGATGTCGTAGGTACCGCCGTGGTTTCGCTGAGCCCAAAAGGAATATTGCGTTTGTCGATCGTCGTGAACTGGCTTGAATCGGGCACGCCGCACGCAGCGACCGCCGTGACCGCAACCAAGAACAACGACACCAGAACCACCCGCGGCTGACGCATCAGTACCCCGATCCTTTGCGATCAAAAGGGAAGCGAACAACGAATCGCGCCCCGCCGCCAATGCGGTCTTCGACCCACGCATCGCCGCCCAGCGCATGGGCATGCTCGGCGACCAAGGCGAGTCCAAGCCCACTGCCCACGCGATGGCGTGCCGCCGTGCCGCGAGCAAAGCGCTCAAAGATGCGCTGCCGTTCGCCTCGCGCCACCCCAGGGCCAGAGTCTTCGACAGCGAGCAACAAACCTTGGTCGCGATCGGACTCGATGCTCACTCGTGTTGGTCCGCCGCCGTGTTGGCGGGCGTTGTCGAGCAGGTTGGCGACGATGCGCTCGAGCCGCAGCTTGTCGATCCACAGCGTTCGGTGAGCGTCGGGATGCACCTCGATCGTGACATCACCGAACCCGTACCGCTGAGCGATGCGCGGCACGACCTCGTCGAGCCGCAGTTCTTCAGAGTTGACATCGCTGACCCCAGAGTCGATGCGGGCGAGCTCAAGCAGATCCATCACCATCTGATCAAAGCGACGAACCTGATTGACCACGACATCGAGCGCTTGTTGCGTGCGCTCGGGCAGGTCGGCGCGGCGGGCGTCGAGCACCTCGACAGCAGCAGTAAGCGCGGTGATCGGGGAGCGAAGTTCGTGGCTGACGTCGGATGCAAAACGAGCCTCACGCTCAATGCGGGTCTGCACTGCGTCGGCCATGTCGTTGAACGACTGCGCCAACCGATTCAGCTCAGGGTCACTCTCTGGTTCCATCCGAATGTCGAGACCACCAGAAGCAATACCCCCGGCCGCAATCGCGACGCGACTCACGGGCTTGAGTAGTCGACGACTTGTCCACCATCCGAGCGCTGCAGCTAGCAGCGTGATTGCCGCTGACCCAGTGAGCAAGGCGGTGCCGATAACCCACAGCACGCGATCGGTGCTAGCCAAGGGAAACGCTTCGATGTAGTTGGCGTTTGATTCGCGAATACTCACGCCCACAGCAAGGTACGGCTCGCCGCGCAGCTGGAACCGCTGCTGACCACTGCCGCCGCCGAGCACTTCGCTCACGAGATCGGGAGGAAACAAGTCTTGGCGGTACTGCACTTTTTGCGGATACGAGGTATCGCCCACATACAACAGCGCAAAGCCGGTGTCTTCGTTGCGGATGCTGGTGATGAAGCGACCGAGGTCGGTCTTGCCCAGACGCAGTTCGTCGCGCGCCGCTTTGGCGTTGGCAAAGGTCTGCGCTCGGGCAACAGCCGACCGTTGGCTGAGTAGGTAGTTGCGAGCCGACGTATAGGTGAGCAACGTGAGCGACATCGAGGCCACCAGTGCGGTGAGACTCAAGAACAACGTGACGCGAGTACGCAGGCTGAGCGTTCGTCTTGGTTGTTTCACCCGTGGCACCCCGCCAGTGTTGCTGGTTTACGCAGCGGCAGCAACGACCTGGCAGGCCTGCGACAGATTGTGCAGTACCGGCGCGAGGCAATCGAGATCGCTCAAGATCAGATTCGCTCGAACATCAAGCGACTCGCTGACCAGAATCAGCCTCACCCCTTCGGCAGTTGCCGAACCCGCCAGAGCGCGTAGACCGCGCAGGCCGGCAGTGGACAAGGTGGTCATCTCGTCCATCTCGATGATGAGGCTGAAGCCACGGGGGACGAGCGCCAGAGTGTGTTGCAGACTGGCAACGTGATCGGGCGTAGTCAATGGACCCGACACAGTAAGGATCACGACTCCCAAACCGAAGTCGGTTCGTGAACACATCACGGGATCAAACATTTAGTACCTCCAGCATCAGTTGGCGATCCGAACGCTTACGTTCGAACCAACGTTGATTGCCCGCTGGGCTCTCGCTGCCGGTGAGGTACCAAGGGGAGGGAGGTACCTCACCGAAGCAGCGTGAACACATGTCATGATGGTGCACGTGTGTGACGGCTTGGCGTTCGCATTGTGCGATTTGTGTAACAGAAACGGTGATCTGTGTATTCGCTGCTTTTCATAGAAGACGATGACTCGATCCGCCTTGCCCTGCGCCTCGCGTTAGAGGACGAGGGATACGAGGTGCGCGAGGCCCCCGATGGGCGTTCGGGCTTGGCAGCGTTCGCCGAACGCGAGCCCGACCTCGTGTTGCTCGACCTTCGTTTGCCCGACCTCTCTGGGTTCGAAGTGTGCCGCGCGATCCGCGCGAAGAGCATCGTGCCAATCATCATCGTCACGGCTCAGACCGACACCCACGATCTCGTTGTGGGGCTCGAAGCCGGAGCGGATGACTATGTCACCAAGCCGGTGGTGCCGAAGGAACTCGCCGCGCGAATTCGCGCCCAACTCCGACGAGTGCAACTGCATGAGACGCCCACGAGCGGGCCTGTCTCTCGCCGCTATGGCGACATCGAGGTGCGGCACGAGCAAGGCATCGTGCTGAAGGCTGGCGAAGAACTTGGGCTCACCAAAACCGAGTTCCGGTTGATGTGCGAGTTCAGTGATCATGCCGGCGCCGTGCTGTCTCGTGATCAGTTGCTTGAGCGCGTGTGGGGCTACGAATACCTCGGCGATAGTCGTCTCGTCGATGCGCATGTGCGCCGTCTGCGCGTGAAAATAGAAGATCAACCCGATGAGCCGAAACTGCTCATCACGGTTCGAGGGTTGGGCTATCGCTTGCTTGGGTGATCTCGGCTAAGAACACCTCGACCTCGGCTCGGTGGCGTGTGCGCTTCATCGGCGGCAGGGCCTTCACGATGTCCCAGCGATAGTTAGCTGTTCCGAGTCGCGAGTCGAACACGGCAACGACGCCGCGATCAGTGGCTGTACGAATGAGCCTGCCGGTGGCCTGCGCCAGCAACGTGGCGGCGCGTGGGATATCGATCTGGGCAAAGGCTTTCGCACCGAGCAGATCTCGCCGCGCTGACAACAATGGATCGTCGGGACGTGGGAATGGCAAGCGGTCGATGGTGACCAGCGACAGCGTGCGCCCAGGAATGTCGACGCCTTGGAAGAAGCCGGCGGTCGCGAACAGGCAGCTGCGTTCGTCGTCGATGAACGCCTTGACGAGAGCGGTCTTGGGTAGGTCGCGCTGGGTCATCACCGGGAATGGCAACCGTGTGCGCGCCATCTCGGCGGCGGCCTCCATTGCCTTCCAACTGGTGAACAACGCCAAGGTGCGCCCACCCGCGGCGGTGATGAGCGCGATGAGTTCGTCGTGCATTGCTGCGGTGAACTTTGGCGAACGCGGCTCGGGTAGATGCACTGCGCAATACAGCATTGCGTTGTGCTCGTAATCGAATGGACTGCCGACATCGACCACATCGGCGAGTTCGGCTGGCAGGCCAACGCGCTCGGTGAGAGATGCCGGAATGGTGGCGCTGGTGAGTACAGCGGTGTGCTTGTCCCACACGCCGGTGCGCAGCGTTGGCCCAACATCGAGCGGCGCAATCTCAAGGCGCGGCTGATCGGCAGCGTCCGATACGTATGCCACGTAACCGGTGTTCATGCTGATCGCCGTATCGATCTGCTCCATCAACCGGGTGGCCTGCGTCTGCCCGCGAAGCTTGCGTTGCTTGGCGTCTTCGACGTTGGTGTCGATGGCTCGCAGCGCGGCCTGAGCAGTGTCGATGCGCGTGCGTCCGACGATGAGAGCGTCGGCGATCGTCTCGGGAAACGGCAGGGGCAAGCGCTGTCCAACGAAGGGCGCCAGCGACTCGCGTAGGGCAACGCCGGCGTCAACAATCGAGCCGAGCAGGACCGGGTCTTCGATGATGCGTTTCAGCGTTGCAGTAAGACTGATGAAACGTCCGCTACCGAGAGACACCCCAACGGTGTCGCTCATGATGTCTTCGAGCGAATGCGCTTCGTCGATGATGACAACGTCGTGTTCGGGTAACAGCACCCCGCCGCTGGCGATGTGGAGTCCGTAAAGATGCGTGTTGACCACGATGACATCAGCTTGCGCTGCGTTCATCCGTGCGCCTTCGGCAAAACACGATGGCCCCATCGGGCAGCGAGTAGCGCCTGGGCATTCGTCGCTACCCACCGACACCGATTGCCAGGCCTTGTCGCTGGGCATCCAATCGAGTTCGGCGACATCGCCTGATCTCGTGGTGCCGGCCCATTCGCTGAGTCGCTTGACCTCGAGCTTCACGGTGGGGGCGAGGTCTTCGATTTCGAGTTGGCCGTTGTCGGTGGCCTGTACTTCGCGAACTCGCTGCAAACAGATGTAGTTGCTGCGGCCCTTCAGGATCGCCCAATCGAACGGAGCCCCAAGGTGTTCTTCGAGAAACGGAAGGTCTTTGCTGGCGAGCTGATCTTGTAGCGCCTTGGTGGCCGTGGCGACGACAACTCGTTTACCAGCGAGCACGCTGGGCACCAGATATCCCATGGTCTTGCCAGTGCCAGTGCCCGCGGCAACCACAAGATGGCGACCCGACGCCAACGCTCGATCGACCGCGATGGCCATCTCGAGTTGACCAGGCCGGTCCTCGGCGGCGGGCAACGCGCTGGTGACAGCAGCGAGAGCAACGCGCACAGCTTCGGCAGACATAGCGAACGACCCTACAGGTGCTTACTTGCGCAGCAGTGACAAGGCGAGTTCGAGCTCGTGCTCGTCGAAATCAGGCCATGCCTTGTCGGTGAAGTGCACAGCGCAACCGGCGATCTGCCAGAGCAGGAAGTTCGAAATGCGCATTTCGCCCGATGTGCGTACCAGTACGTCGACATCGGGAAGGTTGGGCAGATAGAGCCGTTGCTGCAGTGCGTCGACGGTTGCGGGCACGTTGTCGGTCACGATGCGCTGGGCGGCGTGGGCCAGCTCGGCGCGGCTGCCGTAGTCGAACGCGACGGTGAGGGTCATGCCCGTGTTGGTCGCTGTATCGGCAATTGCCTTTCGGATCGCGCGCTGCACGTATCGAGGCGTGCGTGCATCGGGGGAGTCAAAGGGTCGCCCGATCCATTGGATGCGCACGTTGAGTTCGTTGAGTTCGGCGACGCGGCCGAAGAGCTTTTCGTGGAGCCCGAGAATGTGGCGAACCTCGGCGCGCGGTCGCACCCAGTTTTCGGTGCTGAACCCGAAGGCAGTGAGCCAGCCCACGTTGTGTTTCACTGCTGCGCGCACAACGCGAGCGAGGTTTTCTTCGCCTTCGGTGTGTCCGGCGGTTCGGGCGAGACCTCGGGCCTTGGCCCATCGGCCGTTGCCATCCATGATGCATGCCACGTGCGGCCCCGTATGGGTGGGCTGTAGCGATGAGTTAGACGGCTGGGCGGAAGGGGACACGGTACGGCCACGTTAGTGAGGCCACAAGCGATCATGTGGGTTCGATACTGCTCCTTCGTGCGAGAATCACGCAGTGGCGAAGAAGCGTTTGCGAAATCAAGAACCCAGCGAGGACGATCAGTCGTCGCTTCGTCACGTTCTGGTCGTGGGCGGAACCCTCGGTGAATGGCTAGCGCTCAGCGAAGCGCAGTGGGTCCAGCGCCGTCACGAATTGAGCGCGATCGCTTCTGGGGCGGGCGCATCGTGGCTTACGTTGAGGCCCTATGAACGCGGCGCCACTGCGAACGCTGCGATAACCACACGCACCGTCGAAGACCACCCCGGATGCACGCTCATTGTCGACACGTGTGCCGATGGTCGTGATCGGCTGCTCGCGGCTATTGAGCAACTTCGCGTCGGCGGCCATGGCCACGTCGACGAGGCCGCGCTCGCGGCTGCACTCATGGCGCCAGCGCCGTGCGAGCCAGATCTCACCGTTGTGCTCGGACCGTCTACCCGCTTGCCTCCTTCGTTGGTCTGGGAACTGTCGTATTGCGAGTTGGTGTTCGTCAATGCCGCATGGGATGAGTTGGCAGGCCCGCACCTCGAGCACGCCATCAACGAATACGCGCTGCGTCATCGTCGCTTCGGTGGCATCACGTGAGTCGGATGTATCGCGCCACTGGTGTTGTGCTGCGCACATACAAGTTGGGCGAATCCGACCGCATCATCGTGTTACTCACCGAGCATCACGGCAAGGTGCGCGCCGTGGCCAAGGGTGTCCGTAAGACGAAATCGAAGTTCGGCGGTCGGCTCGAACCGATGAGCCACATTCAGTTGCTGCTGCACGAGGGCCGGGATCTCGACATCGTGAACCAAGTCGACACAGTCGAGTCGCTGGCGCCGCTGATGGTCGACCTAGATCACATGACGCGCGGCATGGCCGTGCTCGAAGCCGTCGATCAGATGGCAATGGATCGTGAGCCGAATCCGCAGCTGTATCGAATGCTTGTTGGCGTACTGCGCACGATTGCCGTCAGCGACTCGCCGTTGGTCGTGCCGGCCTTTTTCTGGAAGCTGCTTTCACTTGAGGGTGTTCGCCCCGAACTCGACGTATGCGTGCGCTGTGGCGACACTGAGCCGTTGGTTGCCTTCGATATGGATCACGGCGGGGTGCTGTGCCGCACGTGTCGCAGTGGAGCACCCATCAGCGCCGATGCACTCGAGCTGATGCGGATGATTTTGGGTGGCCAGCTCAACGCAGCATTGGCGGCACCAATTACGCAGGCGTCGCATGAGGTGAGCTCGCACGCAACGCGGGCAGTGGAGCATCACATCGAGCGGAAATTGCGCTCGGTTGCAGTGTTCGAGCGGCACTAAGGCCAGCGGGGGCACACGCGTCGCCCACTGCACTTTTCGATAAAGGCTTCGCAACCGTGTAGCTGCGACATAGCCTCTAGAGCTATGCCCGCAACCGAGCTCGACCAAATTGTCAACCTCTGCAAGCGCCGTGGTTTTGTGTACCCATCCGCCGAGATCTACGGCGGGTTCCGTTCGAGCTACGACTACGGCCCACTTGGCTCGTTGATGTTGCGCAACGTGAAAGATGCGTGGGTCCGCTCGATGGTGCAGCAGCGCGACGATGTCGTGCTCATCGACGCATCAGTGCTGTCGCCTCCTCAGGTGTGGGAGGCCAGCGGCCACCTCGCCAACTTCACCGATCCGCTTGTCGATTGCACCAAGTGCAAGCAACGTTTCCGCGAGGATCACCTCACCGATCCCAACGTGTGCCCCAACTGCGCGGCCACTCGTTCGTTCACCGAGGCACGTGCGTTCAACCTGATGTTCAAGACCCAGGCCGGCCCGGTCGAGGGTGCTGGTGCCGATGTGTACTTGCGCCCCGAAACGGCGCAGGGCATGTTCTTGAACTTCGCCAATGTGTTGCAGACCAGCCGCAAGAAGCCACCGTTCGGTATCGCCCAAGTGGGCAAGAGCTTCCGCAACGAAATCACCCCTGGCAACTTCATCTTCCGCACCCGCGAGTTCGAGCAGATGGAGATGGAGTTCTTCGTTCCTCCCGCCGACGGCCCCAAGTGGTACGAGTACTGGTGCGACGAGCGCCTCAACTGGTACATCAACTTGGGCATCCCGGCCGACCTGTTGCGTATGCGTGCGCACGACGCCGACGAGCTCAGCCACTATTCCACCGGCACCAGCGATATCGAGTTCAAGTTCCCATGGGGCTGGGGCGAGCTCGAAGGTGTGGCTCAGCGCACCGACTACGACCTCAAGCAGCACGCTCAGCACAGCGGTCAAAAGCTCGACTACTTCGACCAAGCAACCAACGAGCGCTATGTGCCATTCGTGATCGAGCCAGCCGCTGGCGCCACGCGCACCATGGCTGCGTTCCTGCTCGCGGCATATGACGAAGACGAAGTCGGTGGCGAGGCGCGCACGATTCTGCGTCTGCATCCGCGTTTAGCTCCCTACAAGGTTGCAGTGCTTCCGTTGTCGAAGAAGGACACGTTGTCACCGTTGGCTCGTCAGGTATTCCAGACCCTCAGCGAGCGGTACATGGTCGATTACGACGACACCCAGTCCATCGGTCGCCGCTATCGCCGCCAAGACGAAGTGGGCACACCGCTGTGTGTCACGGTCGACTTCGATTCGCTCGAAGACGATGCCGTCACCATTCGCGATCGTGACACCACCGAGCAGGTTCGTGTTCCGATCAGCGCATTGCTCGGCGAGATCTCTGCCCGCCTGGGCTTCTAAAGGGACTGATTCAGCCGAGGCGGTAGCCAAAGCCCCATACGGCGGCCAGCGGTAACTCTTCGCCAAGCTTGCTGCGCAATTGCCGAATGTGCACGTCTACCGTGCCTTCGTCGCCATACCAATCGCCGCCCCACACGCTGTCGAGCAGTGCTCGGCGCGCGAGGGCAGTGCCCTGATTCGATGCCATGTGAACCAACAGGTCGAACTCGCGAGTAGTGAGTGCGATCGCTTGGCCCTTTACCTGCACCTCGCGGCCAGCAAGGTCGATGCGGAAATCGTCGCCGATGGCAATGATGTCGGCGTCGCTCGTGGCCGATGCGTGGCCGCGCCGCAGCATTGCTTTGGCTCGCGCCACGATCTCGCGTGGCGAGAATGGTTTGGTCACGTAGTCGTCGGCGCCGAGCTCGATACCGATGGTTCTATCTACTTCGCCGTCGCGACTGGTGAGAAACAACACCGGTATCGCGCGACGTGCCCGAAGTCGACGGCAGACTTCGAACCCGTCGATGTCGGGCAGATCGGTGGCCACGATGACCAGTGCGGGGGAGTTCTGGTTGATGATCGTGAGACCTTGCTCGCCGGTGGAGGCAAGAATCACCCGGAACCCTGCGCTGCGTAAGTAGGTGTCGAGCAGGTCGGCAATGTTCGGATCGTGTTCGACAACGACAATCGTCTGTGCGTCAGCCATCGACACATCGTTACACCTCAATGAGGTTTCGTGGGGTATTCCACGTGTACCGTCGGGAGTTCCAATCGCCTAAATCCCCTTCTTGGAGTCGGTCATGTCACAAGTAGCACTCATCGTAAAAATCCCCGCATTGCCCGGACAGCGCGCCGAACTGGCTGCTGCGATGGCCGCTGGCCTCGAGACCGCCAAAGGCGAAGAGGGCACCCGCTTTTACATCCTGCACGAAGATGCCGTCGACGCCGATGCGCTGTGGGTCTATGAGATGTACGAGAACCAAGAAGGCCTCGCCGCGCACGGTGGCAGCGAAGCGTTCAAGCTTCTTGGCGCCGCAATGAAGCCATTCATGGGTGGCCGTCCCGAGATCACGTTCACGAACCCAATCGGCGGCAAGGGCTTCTAAAGCCCTTCTCCGACGCACCCGTCAGCAGCAACCGCTAACGTCGGCGCGCACATGGCTACGTATCTCGATCGAATTTTGATTCGCCATCGCGAAATTGCCGCGCTCGATCAGCGCCCCATTGAGGCGCTGATCGAACAGGCATCGCAATGCGCACCGGTGCGCGGTTTCGCAGCGTCGCTGCGCGCCGCGGTGTCCGGCGGAGAACTCGCTGTGATCAGCGAGATCAAACGACGCTCGCCCTCAAAGGGTGCGCTCAACATCGACCTCGATCCGGCGCTGCTGGCGCAGGCCTATGCCGCTGGTGGTGCTGCAGCGTTGTCGGTGCTCACCGACGAAGAGTTCTTCTCTGGCTCGGTTGCCGATCTGCAAACTGCTCGCGCAGCGGTGTCGTTGCCGGTGCTGCGCAAAGACTTCACGGTCAGCGCTTACGATGTGTGTGATGCCCGTTTGATGGGTGCCGATTGTGTGTTGCTCATCGCTGCGGCGCTGAGCCCCGGCGAACTGATCGAATTGCATGCGTTGGCCGATCACGTCGGCATCGAGGTGCTTGTCGAGATCCATGACGAACTCGAACTCGACGCGGCGCTCGCTGCGCAGGCTCGCATCGTTGGGGTCAACCAACGAGATCTCGTCACGTTTCAGGTCGACCATGCGCGGGCGTTGCGGATGGCAGGGGTCATCCCGAACGAACTCGTCAAGGTGGCCGAGAGCGGGGTGCGCGGAGGCGACGATGCGCGTGACCTTCAGTCGGCCGGCTATCACGCTGTGCTCGTCGGCGAAACGTTGGTCACCAGCCCCGATATAGCGGCCACGTTGCGCGACTTGCGCGGTACTGTGGCAACCGAATGTTCGTAAAGATCTGCGGTATCACCAACGAAGACGATGCGTTGTTTGCGGTCGCAATGGGCGCCGACGCAGTGGGTTTTGTGTTCGCCCCATCGTCGCGTCAGATCGCAGCGCAGCAGGTCTACGACATCACCCGTCGGCTACCCCCGGAGATCCTCACCGTTGGCGTGTTTCGCGACGAAGTCCCGAGCCGTGTCATCGACATCGTGAACCGGTCGGGTGTGCGCGCGGTGCAGTTGCATGGTCACGAAACGCCAGCCGATGTCGCCGAAGTGTCGGCGCGGGTGCGTTGGGTGATCAAAGCCGTCGCTGCGGGCACCACCGACGCACGACGGGCCAATCAGTTCGGCACCGATCTGGTGTTGGTCGACGCCGCGATGCCTGGTTCGGGCAAGATGTTCGACTGGTCACTCATCGACGACATTCCCGAAGGGCCGCGGCTCATCCTTGCTGGCGGCCTTGACCCTGACAACGTGGCTGCTGCGGTTCAGCGAGTGGCGCCATGGGGTGTCGATGTCTCCTCGGGGGTCGAGAGCTCGCCCGGAAAAAAGGATGCTCGCAAAGTAAAAGCGTTCATCGAGCGCGCACGACAGGCCGCGCCGGAGCAGTATGTAGGGCCAGACGAAATGCCCTACGACTGGATGGACGACGAATAGCTCTGTTGCCGGAGCCCGCGAAAGGAAGCATTGTGTCGATCTTGGACGAACCCTCAGTAGAGGGTCGCTTTGGTGAATTTGGTGGCCGCTTTGTGCCTGAGACGCTGGTTCCAGCGTGCCAGGAACTCGAGGCGGCATTTCGCGACGCATGGACGGACCCAACCTTTCGCGCCGAGCTCAACCAGTTGCTCAGTGAGTACGCCGGTCGTCCGAGCATGCTCACCGAATGTCACAACCTTGGTCGGTCGCTGGGCATCCGTTTGATCCTCAAGCGCGAAGACCTCAACCACACCGGCTCACACAAGATCAACAACGTGCTCGGCCAAGCAATGCTTGCCAAGCGCATGGGCAAGACCCGCCTCGTGGCCGAGACTGGTGCTGGCCAGCACGGCGTCGCCAGCGCCACAGCGGCGGCGTTGTTGGGCATGTCGTGCAAGGTCTATATGGGCGCTGTCGATGTCGAGCGTCAGTCGCTCAACGTGTTCCGAATGAAGTTGCTGGGCGCCGAAGTCGAAGCCGTGCACAGCGGCAGTCGCACGCTCAAAGACGCGGTCAACGAAGCCATGCGCGACTGGGTGGCAACGGTCAGCGAAACGCATTACTGCCTCGGCTCCGTCATGGGCCCGCATCCGTATCCGTGGATGGTTCGTGAGTTCCAGCGCATCATCGGCGAAGAGGCGCACGCCCAGTGTCGCGAACTGCTTCACGGTGAAGACCCCGATTTCGTGGTTGCCTGTGTCGGCGGCGGATCCAATGCAATGGGCATCTTTAGCGGCTTCATCGACACCAGCACGGCTCGTCTTATTGGCGTCGAGCCAGCCGGGGGAGCAGCGGTTGGCCGTGGCGTGCCAGGAGTAGTGCACGGTATGCGCAGCTACCTCATGCAAGACGAATACGGCCAGGTGCAAGAGGCCCACTCGATCTCGGCCGGCCTCGACTATCCAGGTGTTGGCCCCGAGCACTCGTACCTCGCTTCTATCGGCCGCGCCGAGTACCCCACGGTTACCGACGCCGAAGTGATCTCTGCGTTTCAGCTCATGGCCCGCAGCGAGGGAATTATCCCGGCGCTCGAGTGCGCACACGCCATGGCGTGGATCGTGCGTGAGGCTCCCAAGATGCAGGGCAAGGTTGTGTTGATGAACCTTTCGGGCCGCGGCGACAAAGACGTCGGGCAGATGATGGAGATCTTGGGCTGATGAGTTTCGGACGTATGGAAACTGAGTTCCGCGCCAAGCGCGAACAAGGCCGCAAGCTGTTGGTGCCCTACGTAACCGGTGGACTCACCGGTTGGCAGCAAGCGATTCGTGCTGCCGCCGATGCAGGTGCCGATGCCATCGAGATCGGCATCCCGTTCTCCGATCCGGTGATGGATGGCCCAATCATCCAAGAGGCGTCGCAGCGCGCACTCGACGCAGGCGTCACGCCCGTGAGCATCTTTGAAGAAGCCCGCGAACTCGAGGTGGGTATTCCGCTGGCGGTGATGTGTTACTACAACACCATTCATCACGCCGGCCACGAACGCTTCGCGTATCAACTCGTCAGCGCGGGCATCTCGGCAGCCATCGTGCCCGACCTTCCGCTGGAAGAGTCGGGTCTGTGGTGCGCCGCCGCCGATGCTGCAGGCATCGAGACGGTCATGCTTGCCGCACCTACGGCTCCCGACGAACGCCTGCCGCGCATCGCTGCTCGGTCGCGTGGCTTTCTGTATTCGGTTGGCCTGCTCGGCGTGACGGGCGAGCGCAATTCGTTGGCTGCGTCGGCAACGGCATTGGCCAAGCGTCTCAAGGCTGTCACCGATGTACCCGTGCTCGTCGGTGTGGGCGTCTCGAACGCCGCTCAGGCCCGTGAGGCGTGCTTGGTGGCCGACGGCGTCATCCAAGGCGCCAGCGTCGTGAGGCGGCTTATGGACGGCGGCCCCGAGGCGGTCGGCGAATACGTGGCCGAAGTGCGCGCCGCAATCACCTTCTAACTCGCTGGGTTTGGGTCGCAGGTATCCCTCGGCCGACCACCGCCACCGACTACAAGTGCATCTATGACATCTCCTGATTGCGATCTCTGCGAAGCCGCCCGAATCACGCCGTGGTTCCACGAGGACGACGTGTGCTGGATTGCCGAATGCGAGATCTGCGCGGTGCCGATGGTGGTGTGGCGTGAACACGATGCCTCGCCGCCCGACGAGGTGAAGGCATACATGCATGCCCAACTCGAGATGGTGGTGTCGGTGCACTTCGAGTTCGAGCATTACGTCGACGACAACATGCGCAATATTCCCGACCACTATCACGCCCATGCCAGGCCTCGAGGCGGATTCTTCGGTCACGGCCTGAAGCGCTCGTAACGCGACAGAGCACATGCTCTCCGGTTGTTCCGGGCGAGACATGTGCTCTTTGTCGAAATAGATCGAGTTGTTCGTGCAGCGTGAGCACTCGCTTGCCGCAATCCTGAGGATTCGGCGGGCGGTGTCATGAGTCGGTTTCGACCCACCGTTCACGCTTCGTAGTATTTCTTTGAGTGATTAACTTGCTACTCAGAGTGAGAATTCTCAGATTGGCTTCATGACGATTCCGCGCATGTTGTTCGTCCTCCTACCAGCTTCGGGAGCATTGCTGCTCGTCAACGTAGTAACGGTAACCAGTTGGCTCGGTGAGAGGCAAGGAAAATCTTCTGGAAAGTTTCAAGCAACCGTGACCACGCAACGTAGGTATTCACCCAGAGCGGTTGCACTTGCCAAGACCTGATGGTTTGTCGTGCAGACGACCAAACTCACGGCGCGCGCTAAGGTGCTGAACCGTGCTCACTAACGGTGATATTGCCCCTGTCGTGAATCTCGCCGACCAAGACGGAAACGTGCTCGACTGGTCGTCATTGCGTGGTCGGCGGGTGATGGTGTTCTTCTATCCCAAGGCGTCAACGCCCGGATGCACCCAGCAGGCGTGTGCGCTACGCGATATCGCGGGCGACATCGGCGACGCGCAGATCATTGGTGTGAGCCCCGACAAGTCGGCGTCGCAGAAGAAGTTCGCAGACAAGAACTCGCTGCCGTATCCGCTGCTGGCCGATGTCGATCATCAACTCGCCGAAGCGTTTGGCGTGTGGAAGATGAAGCAGCTCTACGGTCGCTCATACATGGGCATCGAGCGATCTGCGTTCCTCATCGACACCGACGGCACGGTGCTGCATGCGTGGTACAAGATCAGCCCCAAGGACACTCCGCTGAAGCTGCTTGAGGCGCTGCGGGCATGAGCGGTTTCCCTCACCCGGCCGATGTCATCGCTCATCGTGCGCCCTTTTTGTTTGTCGACGAGATCACGGCGCTCGAGCCGGGGATCAGTGCCACCGGCCTGTGGCGCCTTACAGGCGACGAATGGTTCTTTGCCGGTCACTTCCCTGGCCGACCCACGTTGCCCGGCGTTCTGATGTGCGAGGCCATTGCTCAGGTGGGCGCCATCGCCGTGCTCACCGATCCACGCTTCGCCGGCAAGTTGCCGTTGTTCGGTGGTCTCGATGCGGCGCGGTTCCGCCGTCAGGTGGTGCCTGGCGACACGCTTGAGCTCACCGTCGAGCTGGGCCGAATGTCGGCGCGCGCGGGCAAGGGTTCGGGCAAGGCGTTACTGAACGGCGAGACCGCATGCGAGTGCGATCTGATGTTTGTGTTGGTGAACGCGTAGTTCTACGAGTTGCGTTCTACGAGTTGCCGGGCCCGATGATGATCGAGCCGTTGTGGCCACCAAACCCAAAGTTGTTCGAGATGGTTGGGCCAGGCACCCATTCACGTGGAGCGCCCATCACGATGTCGACGCGCATGTCATCGGACAACGTGGTGGTGCCAGCCGTGGGTGGGATGAGTCGATGCTGCATCGAGAGCAGAACAGCGGCCGCCTCGAGTGCTCCAGCGGCGCCGAGGGGATGACCGGTGACGCCCTTAATGCTGGTCATGGGTGGGCTGGAAGGGCCAAACACCACGCTTACTGCTTCAGCCTCGGCGGCATCGTTGAGCGGCGTTGACGTGCCGTGTGCGTTGATCTGGCGGATGTCGCCGGGCGAGAGGTGCGCGTCGTCGAGGGCCAAGGTCATGCAGTTGATGGCTCCGGTGCCGCCGGGAGCAGGCGCCGTGATGTGATGCGCGTCGGCAGTGCTGGCCGCACCCAAGATCTCGCCGTAGATGGTGGCGCCGCGTGCGACGGCCATATCCCATTCTTCGAGGATGAACGTTGCTGAGCCTTCGCCCATGACGAATCCGTCGCGGTCGGCATCGAACGGACGGCTTGATCCGGTTGATGACAGTGCGGTCATGTTGTTGAAGCCAGCGATCGAGGTGGCCGTACCGGCGGCCTCTGAACCACCAGTAACCATGGCGTCGCAGCGACCCCACGCAATGAGGCGAGCGGCGTACCCAATGGCATGCGTGGCAGCGGCGCACGCTGTGCAGATGGTTTCGTTGGGGCCTTGCAAGCCGTAGCGCATCGAGATAGCAGCGCCAGAAGCGTTACCCATCATCATCGGCACCAAGAACGGCGAGACGCGGCGCTCGCCTTTTTCGAGGCGCAGTTCGATTTGTTCTTCGAGCGTGCGCAGGCCACCAATACCGGTGCCGTAGATAATGCCGAAGCGACGGGGGTCGACATCGATTTTGCCGGCGTGCTCGAACGCTTCGGTGGCTGATGCCATCGCGAACTGCTCGACCGCATCGGCGCGGCGCGATTCTTTGGGACTCGCGTAGTACGCAGAAGGATCCCAGTTCTCAATGAAGATTGCTTTTGCGTCGGTGATGGCAGGGCCAAGCAGGCCCTGCCAAAACGCGTCTTTACCTAATCCACAAGGCGCGACCACTCCGTAGCCGGTGATGGCGACGCGCCGTCCGCGCCCTTCCATCAGAGTTTGCCGACAACCAACTCGTAGGCCTGACCAACGGTCTTGATGCCTTCGAGTTCGTCTTCGGGGACTTCGACGCCGAATTCTTCTTCGAGCGCCATCACGAGCTCGACGAGGTCGAGGCTGTCTGCGTCGAGGTCGTCGGCGAAGCGGGCGTCGGGCACGACTTGATCGTCGGATACCGACAACACGTCGACGGCGCACTTCTTAAAGCGAGCGAACAATTCCTGATTCATGGGTTACTCCGTTGTGAGGGGTCTTGTAATTGTTATGTATTGCGAGCGGTGGCGCCTAATGCCCCATGCCCAAGCCGCCATCAACAGGGATGATTGCCCCGGTGATGTAGGCAGCGTCGTCAGAAGCCAAAAAGGCTACGACTCCGGCGATTTCTTCTGGCGTGGCCATTCGGCCAAGCGGCACGGCGGCAGTGAGCTCGGCGAGACGTTGCTCGCTGAGCGCTGCGGTCATGTCGGTGGCCACGGGGCCTGGCGCCACGACGTTGGCGGTGATGTTGCGCGATCCGAGTTCGCGGGCGATCGAGCGTGCGAGGCCCACCAAACCGGCTTTGCTGGCGGCGTAGTTGGCTTGTCCGCCCGAGCCCAACATGCCGACAACCGACGACATGAAGATCATCCGACCAGAGCGGGCGCGCAGCATGCCTTGGGCGCCGCGCTTGGCCACGCGGTATGCAGCGGTGAGGTTGGCATCGACCACGCTGGTGAACGACTCTTCGCTCATCCGCAGCAGTAGGCCGTCGTTGGTGAGGCCAGCGTTCGAGACCAACACCTGCACGGGGCCGAACTGTGATTCGGCGAAGGTGAACGCAGCATCGACATCGGCGGCCGAGGTGACATCGCATTTCACACTGGCAAACCCAGCAGGTGGGGGAGAGCTGTTGTAGGTGACGACCACGTTGTCGCCGAGCGCGGCAAAACGTTGCGCGCAGGCAAGGCCGATGCCGCGTGAACCGCCGGTGATGAGCACGGTGCGGCTCATGGCTTGGCCCCGCCCCAGCGCAGCACGGTGCTTGCCGCGGTCATGCCAGCGCCGAAGCCAACGAGCAGCACAAGATCGCCCTGCTCGACCCGGCC
>CANNMD010000028.1 GCA_947505655.1 Acidimicrobiaceae bacterium
ACGGCTTGAACAGGTCGGGGTCTACGCCCACCGGCACGAGACGCATGCGATCGAGGCTGACACCCATGTCGGCGTTGATGTCTTTGATGCTGTTCTCGCTGACGACCACAATGCGCGGCATGCGACTGGCGACGCGGCCCTGCATCTTCACGAAGCCGTACCAGCGGCCAACGCTGCGACGCTTCCAACGTGATGGGGCGTGACTCATCTCGAGTTCGCGGTCTTTGGTGATGGGGTGATGCAGCGTGACGACCGTGGGGATGATCTTTTCGATCTGCAAGATGCTGTAGCCGAGGCACTGGTTGTCGTGCACAAGATCGAAGTCGCGGGTACGTGACTTGAGAGCCTTGTACGCGCGGGCGCTAAACGCCAGCGGCTCGCTGAACGTGCCGGTGAGATATTGCAATGTCTCGAGGACATCTTCTTTGCTCTTCATCTCCCAGTAGGCGGGCAGACGGCCCGGATACTGCTCGTTGAAAATGTCGAGGCTGGGCAGTTTGTGCAGTGGAACGCGCGAATCAAGAATGGGATACGGCTGACCACCGAACACTTCGATCTCGTGGCCGAGGTCGGCAAGAGCCTTGGTGAGATGACGCGTGTATACCCCTTGGCCACCCACGTGCGGCTTGCCTCGGTAGGTGAGGTAAGCAATCCGCAGGGGCCCGTTGGGGTCCGAGGCTGTAGACATGGAAGCCAACGCTATCGGCGCATGGTTGCGTACCGGTGTGCGAGCGGCGTATTGGGCACCTGTCACGAGACCGTCATCTAGGTCTTAATGTGGTGTCTGACCTGCGGTGATGTCCCAGTGGATCGTCATTTTGCGGCGCAGCGTTTGCCCCGCCCGAATTGGCGATGAACCCGCTGATGACGGCGACTTCACGAGTTTGGCAATGTTGAATCCGTCGGGTGGACCCGACTGCGGCTCGACGCATGTGGCATGAGCGGGTTGGTCGTAAATGACCCAATGGTCGCAATCGCTGTCGAGCGTGATCAGCAGCGAATCGTGGTCGGGTGTTTCATATCGCAACTCGATTGGTGCCAAGGGATTGGTGAAGCAATCGTCCCAAGGTTGAACACTCGGAGTTACCACCTCGCCGGTAGGAATGCCGCGGGCATCTCGAACGTACATTTCGCCAAAGTGCAGTTGCGCCGACTGAGGCTTGACGAACCATGGATGCCACCCGACCTGGGCGGGCATGTCATGGTCGGCGGCAGTGACCGAGAGTTCGCAACTGAGATGATCGTCGTGTAGCTCGATGCGTTGTTTCGCTGAGCCACCGAATGGCCAGTGCAGCCCGAGGTCGCACGACAGCGTGACCGCATTGCCGTCGATCGAATCAACATGCCAAACGCGGGTGAACACGGTGCCATGGATGGCGTGTGGCGCGAGGTTGATGGGCAACTGGTGCGTGACACCATCGAAGGTAAAGGTGCCATTGCGGATGCGGCCAGCCCACGGCGCCATCGGGTAGCAACCCCACGTCATTGGGTCAAGGTCGTCCGCGTTGTAAGCGTCGTCGGGCGGCTGGACCAACAGTTGAACGCCGTACACAGCGAGCGATGCCACGCGGCCGCCGTGCTCGGGGCTGAGCGAGCAGTGCGCTGGGCCTGCCTGTAGTTCAATCACGATGCAGAGTCTGCCCGCAGCCGCCATTGAGTGCGAGTTTCAGATGCAACAATGGCTCTGTGCGTGCATTGGTCCAGCGAGTTCTTGAAGCGAGTGTCACCGTTGTTGGCGTCGACGGCGCCGAGGTTGTTGGCGCCATTGGTGCCGGGCTCTGTGTGCTGGTGGGAGTGACCCACGACGACACGTTCGCTAACGCCCGCAAGCTTGCCGACAAGCTGTGGCACCTGCGCATCATTGACGACGAGAACGGTGTGATGAACCGGTCGGTGGCCGATACCAGTCGCGAGATTCTTGTCGTGAGTCAGTTCACGTTGTATGCCGATACCGGTGCTGGGCGCCGTCCGAGCTACATCGCTGCGGCGAAGCCCGACCACGCCGAGCCACTCGTTGCGGCAGTGGTCGATGAGTTGCGCTTGCTCGGCGCCACGGTTGCTACCGGTCGGTTCCGCACCGACATGCACGTTGCGCTGGTGAACGACGGCCCGGTCACGCTGTTCATCGAGATGTAGCTCTAGTGAGCGTCGTGAGCGCCCAAACGCTTGGTGCGATCGCGCGAGAACCAAGCGGCAGCAGCGAACGCCAATGCCGCCAGTGCTACCCATGGGATGTCGCCCAGCGATACGTACCAGGTGGTGCCGGTGCGCAACTCAACATCGTGAATGATCACGCGCTGCTCGCTCACCCGCGTGCGGCTGATGACGTTGCCATCAGGAGACACAAACGCAGTAAACCCGGTGGGTGCAGCCTGCACCACCCACCGACCCGTCTCGATTGCGCGCAAGCGAGACGATGCGACCTGTTGGGTTTGTAGCACGGTCCAGGTGTAGCTCGAACCGTTGGTGGGGTTGATGATCAGTTGACCGCCGTGGCTGACGCCGTCGCGACCGCGCCCGCCGAAGAACACTTCCCACGAGATGACGACGCCAACTCGGGTGCCGTCGGGCAACGTGAGATAGCCGGGTCCGCGGCCGGCTACTGCGTCGCGGGGCACGAGGTTGGTTGGCGCCCCGAGCGCTGAGAGCAAGCCGCGCAGGGGCATGTATTCGCCGAACGGAACGCGTCGAACCTTTTCGTAGCGGCTGGTGATCTGGCCGTCGGGAGCGACCACAACTTGGGCGTTCAGGAAGCGGTCGTTTGGTGCGTCTTCGGTGATGCCGACGAGCATCGGCACGTTGAGCCGGCGAGCCTCGGCGGCAACTTTGTCGAGTTCGGGGCTTGCAGCAAACGTGGCCACGTCGATGACATTCTCGGGCCACACCACGAGGTCGATCGTGTCGGCGGAGGTGATGGTTTGGGTGGCGGCAAGGTGACGATCGAGCACGATGCTTGAGTCGGTGAAGACTGCGTGGGTGCCTTGTTGGCCGCCGCCCTGCACGGCTGCGATGCGGAGCGAGCGTCCGGTTGGGTGTCCAGTTGGGGCGAGCGCCGCGAGCACGATGGTGGCAACGACGGCGGCGAGCGCGAGGACCCCATGCAACGATCCGGTGGCCCCGCCACTACGACGTTTGGCGAACTGCGGCACTGCGGGCGATGGCCCGGCCAACGCGAAGCCGATCTGGAATGTGATCCACGTGAGCAATACGGCGCCACCGATGCGAGCAACGCCAACGAGGGGTCCGCTGCTTTGTCCAATCGCGAGGCTGGCCAACGGAACCCCGCCGAACGGAAAGCAAAAGCGGGCTGCCTCAATCAGCGTGTGGATCGCGGGTCGGGCGATGACACGCCAGCGGCCAGTAGGTGCTGCCATGGCTGCAAACGCGTGAAGCGTGGCGAACATGGCGGCACCCAAGAGATATCCGGGAGCGGTGAGAAACCACATCCAGACCATGCCGGGAAAGAGCCAGCCGGCGCCAAACAGCCATCCGTAGCGAAAGGCGTTGCGGCGGGTTGGTGATTCGCCGAGCGCGGTTTCGAACAGGATGATGCCAAGCAAGGCGAGCGGCCAGTATCCCCATGGAGGCAGCGAGAGCGCCACGAGAGCGCCGCCAACGAGCGACAGCGTTGCCTGCCTGCTGGGGCGAGCGATTCGAGGAAGCGATGGCCGAGTGGTTGGCATGTTCGTGCGACGTTACCGCTGTAGCGGACCGAGGACCGAGATCAGCCAAGAACGAGGTGCACCACGATGCGCTGCTTGGTGGACCCCGGGGGGTGGCATGCGAACAGGGTGGCAGTCTTGGCCGAGGTCTGATTCGTGATGTCGATGCGGTCGGGGGTCACAATTTCGGTGCCCACGACTCGATAAACGAATCGACCATCGGGCATCGTGAAAATGACTTCGTCGCCCGGAGCCAGTGCTTCGAGATGACGGAAAGGCTTTGTGTGGCTGGTGCGGTGGCCGGCGACCACGACGTTGCCTGCCTTGCCTGGCATGGCGGTGCCGGGCCAGTGTCCGGGGCCGCGATCGAGGGTGGTCAAGCGGATGCCCTCGAGCATGGTCATCTTGATACCGATCCTTGGGATCTCAATGATTCCAAGGTCAGTACGGGGTTCGGGCGCCCGAGCATCGCGCGGCGATGCAACCGGCTTCGGGAGCGAGGCGACGGCCAGTGTGGTACTCGATTCGACGGGGAAGAGGCCGGGCGGGAATGTGACGGGTGAGGTTGTTGAACTGGCAGGCGTGGGCGGGATCGGCATCGTTGGCCGGGTGACCGCCGGTGGCACATCGACGTAGGTCTGGCTTTCGAAGGCGCACGCGCTGAGCATCGAAGCCGCGCCCGCGAGGGTACACAGGGCTCGGAATCGACGCATTGGGCTAGCTAAGCACGACACCTATGTATTTGGCTACCCCTTGAGCTGAGGAATTGGCTTGTTGTATGCACGCCGGTATGCCAATCCCCTTATAACTGGCTCCGCAGACGAAGATTCCGGGCGCATCGGTGGCCAATGCAGTCTCGATGCCAAGCACGCGCTTGGCGTGACCGGGGCGATATTGGGGAAATGCCGCCGGCCAACGGGTGAGCCGATACTCGGTGGGCTGTAGGTCGAATCCGACATGAGTACCCACTTCGCTGAGCGCAGCGTTGATCAACTTGTCATCTGGCTGATCGGTGAGGTCGAGTCCGTCGCGGCCCAACGAGATGCGCAGAATGACCCCGTCTTCGGGTGTTTTTGGTTGCCAATGCGCCCACTTGCTGCTCGCGAACGATGTGGCGGTGACCCATTTCTGTACGGGCTTGGGCACTAGGTAGCCGCTGCGTTTGGTGTAGTCAGCGGGCCAGTTATCGCCGGGAAGTGCAATCGTGAGCATCACGACTCCGGCGTGATCGAACTTGGCCAACGTTGCTCCGGCGTCGGGACTGAGCGGCGCGACCAATGGGGCCGTTGTTTTGGCCGGGGTGGCCAGCACCACGGCGTCGGCGAATTCGCCGTTGACCAGCCAGCCAGTGCCCGAGCGGTGGATTGACTCGACTCGACAGCCCGTTGTGATGGTCACGCCTGAGGCGCGCAGCGACTGGGCCAAGGTGTTGGTGAGCGTGGCCATACCGGTGCTCGGCGCGCCAAATATGGGGCCGGCCGCAGGGGGAGCCTTGCGTCGGGCGCGGCGAGCGCCGATGAGCAGGCTGCGGTTGTTGGCCGCTAGGTCGAGAATCTGGGTGACCCCGCTGAGGCTGAAACGATCGGTGTCGGCGGCGTAGATGCTGCCCACGAGCGGATCGACAAGGCGCTCGTGCACTTGCTTGCCGAAGCGGTGGCGAATGAGCCGTCCGACCGAATCGGCACCGACGCCGGTGGCGGGCAAGATCGGTTCGAGCGCGGCGCGAAGCTTGCCGGGCCAGGTGAGCAGATCGCTTTTGGCGAGCTTGGCGAGGTCGGTGGGCACGCCCAACATCAGCCCCTCGGGGATGTTGTGCATCGCGTTCCACCACACATATGCCGATGCCACCGCCGGTGAGGTGAGCTGAGCAGTGAGCCCCAATTCGGCGGCAAGGTTGACCGCGAATGGGATGCGAGTGAGGAAGGCGTCGGCGCCTTCGTCGATGCCCTCTAGCCCAGCGAACGGGGACGAACTAATTTTGCCGCCGACTCGGTGATCGGACTCGATGACCGCGATCTCTGCGTCAGGCAACAGTTGGCGCAGCCGATATGCAGTGGTGAGACCGGTGATGCCACCGCCAACCACCACAACACGGCGGGTCATCAGCTGCTCGCCACGGCGATGACTCGGTTGGCCAAGGCCTTCATGATTTCGGGATTGTCGTTCACGCAGGCAGTGCGGTCGAAGGCCAACCCAAGCTTGGCGGCGTGGGTGCGGGCCTCGATGTCGAGGTCGTAGAGCACCTCGAGATGGTCGGCCACAAAGCCGCACGCACTGACAACAACGCCATCGGCGTTTTCGCTGGAGCCGAGCTCGGAGATGACCTGCAAAATGTCGGGGCCAAGCCATGGCTCGGGAGTTCGGCCGGCCGACTGCCACGCAATGGCCCATTGGCTCCAATGGGCGAGGCCCACCTGTGCGGCCACGGCTTCGGCGGTAGCGCGCAACTCGTCGGGGTACGGATCTCCAGCGTCAATGATGCGCTGCGGCAGCGAGTGCGCGGTGAAGAGCACCTTGGTGTTCGCAGGCATTGAGGCGAGGCGCTCGCGAAGATCGTCGGCGAGAAATTTGATGAACGCTGGCTCGGTGGCCCAGCTGTCGATGCCATCAAACGCGATGCCGTGAGGCGCAGCCGCGTCTCGGGCCCGACCGTGATACTGCCCGATCGAGTAGCTACTGAAATGTGGGGCGAGCACCAAGCCGATGATGCGCTTCACGCCAAGCGCGGCGAGATCGTTGACCGCGGTTTCGATCATCGGCTCGGCGTGCTTGAGGCCGAGTGTGACCATGTATTGGCCGGGGGCCTGCTGGTCGAGCGCTGCCTGCAATGCGTCGCGCTGAGCTTGCGTGCGCTGGGCTAACGGCGAGATACCGCCGATGGCTTCGTATCGATTCGAGAGATCGGCGAGTTGCTCGGGGGTGGGCGGGCGGCCGCGGCGAATGTCGGTGTAGTACGGAAGGATTTCGTCGCGCGTGCGCGGCGTGCCGTATGCCATCAGCAGCACTGCAATGGGGGTGGTCATGATTGCCTTGTCTTGTCGTGGACGTAGGCAACGATCTGCTCGAGCACGCCCGGGTCGGTGTTGGGTTGCACGCCGTGGCCGAGGTTAAAAATGTGCGCAGGGTGCCCGGCGTTATCGGCGAGCACGTCGTCGCAACCTTGTTGGGCCACTGGCCATCCGGCAAGCACCAACGCGGGATCGAGGTTGCCCTGCACTGCTGTGTTTGCCCCGAGACGGATGCGGGCCTGCTGGATTCGAGTGCGCCAATCGAGGCCGATGACAGTTGGGCCAGCGGCGAACATCGACTCGAGAATGTGATCGCAACCGATGCCGAAGTGAATGCCTGGCACGTGGGGATGACTGGCCCCAAGCTCGCTGAAGACCTTCGTCGAGTGCGGCTTAGCGAACCGCTCGTAGTCGGCGCGGCTCATTGCCCCGGCCCATGAATCGAACAGCTGAAACGCAGAACCGCCCGCATCGAGTTGGCTGCGAATGGATGCGATTGCATGATCGGCGAGGCGATCCATGAGTTCGTGCCACGTGCGCTCGTCGGTGTGCATCAGCGCTTTGGTGTGCTCGTAGGTGCGGCTTGGCCGACCCTCGATGAGATAGCTGGCAACGGTAAAGGGGGCTCCGGCGAATGCAAGCAAGGGCACGGTGAGCTCGGCCGCCAAGATGCGACACGTTTCGATGACGTATGGCGTGTCGACTTCGGGTTCGAACGGACGCACGCGAGCAAGGTCGGCGGCGCTGCGGAAGGGCACGGTAGCAACGGGTCCGGTACCTGGGGCCACATCGATGCCGAAACCGATTGCGTGCGCCGGCACAACGATGTCGCTGTACAACACGGCGGCGTCGACGCCGTAGCGAGTGACTGGCTGCAGGGTGATCTGCGCTGAGAGCTCGGGATTCTTGATGGCGTGCAGAATGCTGCCGTCGCCGCGAATGGCTTTGTATTCGGGCAGGCTGCGGCCCGCCTGACGCATGAACCAGACCGGCGTGTGCGAACCATGTTCGCCACGTGCAGCGGCGAGGAAGGTGTTGTTCGAAATGCCAGTAACCACGAACCGAACGCTAGCTGTCGATTGGGATCAGCGCCGCATAATGCACGTGGCGAGGTGCCAGAACCGTGGCGGGTGCGACGGTTGGCGGCTCCATGCAGCAGAATCGTGCGATGGCATCTGACCTCTTCTCACTCTCCGGAAAAACAGCACTCGTCACTGGCGGTAGCCGCGGCATTGGCGCGATGATCACCCGCGGCCTGCTCGACGCAGGCGCCACAGTGATCATTAGCTCGCGCAAAGCTGGCGAGCTGATGGCTGCTCAGGCCGAACTCGCCCAATACGGAGATGTGCGCGCAATCCCAGCCGACGTGAGCACGGTCGAGGGTTGCAAGACCCTTGCCGCCCAAGTGGTCGAGCAGTTTCCGGTGCTCAACATTTTGGTGAACAACGCCGGCGCCACGTGGGGCATGCCGCTCGACGATTTCACCGAAGCTGCATGGGACAAGGTGATGGACACCAACGTGAAGTCGTTGTTCTTCCTCACCCAGACCCTGTTGCCAAACCTGCGTGCCGGCGCCACCGCCGACGACCCAGCTCGCATTATCAACATCGGCTCTATCGATGGCTTGCACGTGAACCCGATGGACACCTACTCGTACGCCGCCAGCAAGGCTGGGGTGCATCACCTCACCCGTGCACTCGCTCGCAAGCTTGGGCCGCAGCACATCACGGTCAACGCCGTGGCGCCCGGCCCATTCGAGAGCAAGATGATGGCTGCCACGTTGGAGGCGTTCGGCGATTCGATCGCCCGATCGGCTCCACTCGGCCGCATCGGTCGTCCTGACGACATGGCTGGCGTAGCGGTCTACCTCGCAAGTCGCGCTGGCTCCTATGTCACGGGCTCGGTTATCGCTGTCGACGGGGGCATTGCAACAACGTCATAGGGCGATAAGATTTTCCGACCCCGATTCAGGTATCGCACCTCGGTCGGATCACCTCCCACATGACACAACAACACCCCGATCTCGCAGACGAACAGGCCTATATCGACCACGCCTACGGGTGTCTCGAGACCAGTAGAACCGACGCCTGGAAGCTGCGCAACATCCACGAAGGCACGCTGGGCGGCACGGTTCAGGCCCGTTACGAGCGCGATGTGTTCGACGAGACCTTGGTGAATCGTCTGACCCAACTCGATCTGGGCGATGCTGCGCTTGTCTTTGGACGTATCGATCGCCACCGCGACCCCGTGGCTGGTGAACCCGACACTGACGAACCGGCGGTTATCGAGAGTTTTCACATCGGTCGTTTGGCTGTTGCCGACGACAATCGCGAACCCGTCGTGGTCGATTGGCGTGCGCCGGTGGCCGAGCCGTTTTACCGGGCCACTGGCCGCGAATCGATGGGCCTCGCGCGTCGTCGTCACTTCGCTGTGCAGGGTCGCAACCTGCTCGGCATCGAAGACGAACTGTTCGGCGCTGGACATCTGGGTGTTGGCCAAGAAGACGACATCGAGGCCAAGCCTGGTGCAGGTCTGCGCGGCTATAGCACGCTGCTCGCCGTGCTCGAGCGTGGTCGCACCGGTCAACTCGGCGACATCGTTGCCACCATCCAAGGTGAGCAAGACGAAATCATCCGCTCGCCACAGGCTGGCGTGCTGGTTGTGCAGGGTGGGCCAGGCACCGGCAAGACCGTGGTTGCGCTGCACCGCGCTGCCTACTTGCTCTACACATTCCGATTCCCGCTCGAAGACCAAGGTGTCTTGGTCATCGGCCCCAACCGCGTGTTCTTGCGCTACATCGAGCGCGTGTTGCCGTCGCTTGGCGAGGCCGGCGTCGAGCAGGTTGTGCTTGCCGATCTCGTGCACGACGTCACGTGGGGTGGCCACGATGCGCCCCTTACCGCTCGCACGAAGGGCGATCTGCGCATGGCGATGGTCATCGACAAGGCAGTCACCGATCGCGAGCGCTCGCTACGCGAAGACCTCGTGGTTGGGTTCCGCACCGGCTATCTGCGCCTGCGCGAGCAAGAAACGACCCGCATCGTTCGCGCCGCTCAGCGCCGCTTCCGTCGCCACAACGCGGCCCGTCGCTGGGTCGAAGGCGAAGTGTGGGCATCGATGGCCGCTACGTGGCGCGACGGCGAGGTCACCCCAGCTCAGGTGAAGGAAGGCATTCGACACATGCCCGAGGTGCGTCAAGCGCTCGAACGCATGTGGCCAGTGCTCACGCCCGCCGACTTGTTGCACGACCTGTTCGGCTCGAAAGCACTGCTCAAACTTGCCGCTACCGGCCAACTTAACGAAGACGAATACCTGTCGCTGTACCGCCCGCGCGCCGATGACATCAGCACGGTTCGCTGGAGCGACAACGACATCGCGCTGCTCGACGAAGCGCGCAACTACCTCGGGCAGCGTCCGGTCAAGGCGGGCGGGCCCGAAGAGACCGACGAAATTCGCACCTACGGTCACATCGTGATCGACGAAGTGCAAGACCTCACACCAATGCAATTGCGCATGGCGTCACGTCGTTCGCTCAACGGATCAATGACCGTTGTCGGCGATATTGCCCAAGCCACCGGAGCGCTTGCCCCCAACAGCTGGGACGACATCGTCAAACACTTGCCCGATCGCAAGGGCAGTCGGGTCATCGGCCTCAGTGTGGGCTACCGAATTCCGGCGCAGATCATGGAGATCGCCAACCGAGTGATGATGGCCGCAACGCCGTCGCTGCGTCCGCCAACCGCGGTGCGTCAGGGCGACGACGTGCCCGACTTCGTGTATGTCGATTCGGCCGATGCGCTCGGCGCCGCTGTGGCTGCCGAGACGGCTCGCCTCGTCAACGAAATTGTCGATGGCAACATCGCAGTTGTTGCGCCCGATCCAATGGTCGAGATGATTTCGGCGGCGCTCAACGCTGCCGGCATCAAGCACGGCCGGGCCACGCGCACGGCACTCGACACTGGCGTCACCGTTGTTCCCGTCAGCGTGGTCAAGGGCCTCGAACTCGATGGCGTCATCGTGGTCGAACCTGCCGCCATCGTGGCCGACGAGATGCAGGGCCTGCGGGCACTGTACGTCGCGCTCACGCGCAGCACGCGCCGGCTCAGCATCGTGCATTCGCAGCCGCTGCCCCAAGCAATGGTTGGCGACGCCTAAACCTGTTGAGGTTAAGCCCGATCGGGCCTGAACTAACCGAGGTAGCTGGTGGTGAGCGCGGTGAGATTACGAACGCAGCGGTCTGCGTCGGCGGGGCGATTGAACTTCGTGCCTTTTGTGCAGAGCTCGATGGCAGCATCGAAGGTGTCTGCGCTGTCTGCATCAGCAGCCGCAACCTCGGCGCGTGCAGCCGCCCACAGGTTGTTGATGAGCTGCAGCTGATCGTTCTTGTTGCCAGCGGTGCCGATGAGGTCGGAGAGCTTGCCGGCCTCGGCGACCAAGCGCGGCAACAGTTCGGCAGCCGAACCCGTGGGCAACGTTGTGGTGACTGCCACGTTGGGAGCTTCGGTAATGGTGGTGTCGATGATGGTCTTGCCGCACGACGAGAGACCGAACAGGGCGACGAGAACGAGGCTGGTTTTGAACATCGTGGTCAGGCTAGGCAGTGACGAGGATGCGCGCACTGGCGAAAGCGCCGACATCGACGTGACTTCCGGCGATCTCGACGGTCATCGTGCCGTCGGCCGAGGTAGCGGTAACCGTGCCGGCGCGACCAGGCAACAGCGCGGCGCTCTCGAGGAAGTCGAGTAGGCCAGGGGTGAACTCAAGTTCTTCGGGGATGCGACTCACGGTAAAGCCGTCGCCCACCGCAAGGTCGATGAGCCGATGCGCATCGGGCGCCAAGTATTCGCTGCCGGGGATGGGGTTTCCGTGCGGGCACGTGGTTGGGCTGCCGAGCAAGCGGTCCATAGCGACCTCGACGTTGGTGCTCATCACGTGCTCCCAGCGGCCAGCTTCGTGATGGGCCTCGGCCCACGACAAGCCAAGGATGTCGGTGAGGAAACGCTCGGCGAGGCGATGGCGGCGAACTACCTGCTGCGCCAACGTGGTGCCTGCGGCCGTGAGCCGAATCGTGGTGCCCGTGATGCTGATGAGGCTGTCGGCTTCAAGGCGGCGGATCATCTCTGAAACAGCCGGCCGGCTGACACCGAGGCGCTCGACGATGCGGGCCTGGATGACATCGACGTCGTCTTCTTGCAGCTCAAAAATGCATTCGCAGTATTCCTCGAATGCGGGGTGATGTTCACCGGAGCTAGCCATGGTGTGAGGCTACCGCTGATCTGGTTTGCGAGCGCCAACCGATTGGTCGGTGCCGCGCTGGCTGGCTGTCGGGTTCTCGGGTTCTCGGGTTCTCGCTTCGTAAAGCGTGAGCGCACGGTAAACGTGCGCTCACGCTTTACGGAGACGCGTGATGGGGCGGCCGAACGGCGCTAGCCGCGGCGCTTGCGTAGCTGTGCGAGCCATTCTTCGGACTTGCGCAGGCGTCGCTCGAGTTGATCGGTGGTCGCGCTCGGCACGGCGATCACACTGGCAAGGCGGTTCATTTCGCCGTTGACCCGGCCGTGGCTCCAGCCCGTGAAATCGACCAGTCGCTTGGCCAGCACAGCGTTTCGCTCGCGCAGTTCTTCTTTGATCTCAAACACGCTGCGTCCGGAATCGGGGCCCCACCCAGCGTCGGTTGGGATGTCGGCGAGGTCGAGTTCTAGCAGCGGGTCGTCTTCGAAATGTGGCTCGGGTAGTTCGGGTTCGTCGACGCCAAGCTCGAAGGGAATGGCGATGCCCGATGGGGTCATCGCATGAATCTGCATGCCCGTAGCGACTGCTGAGAGCACGCTGAACAATGACAGTTGTTCGGGCGGAAAATCTTGGGGCACCTCATCGAACGGCGCGTCCTTTTCGGGATCGCCGGTTTCCGTCAACTCGTCGCCGATCTCGAAGCGGCGCAGCACATGACGGCGTGACTCCATGATCTGGAAGGCGTGCGAGCGAAGGCGGGGGTCGTCGGGCAGATACACGAACGCTTTTTGCGATGGCTGACCGGTTTGCCAGCGCACGAAACGACCAACGGCTTGGCGGAAGAACAACTCGGTAGACACCGTGCTGGCGTACACACCAATGCGTAACCGGGGGATGTCGACGCCCTCGGACACCATGCGCACCGAGACGAGCCACGGCGCGTCGGACTTGGCGAACTCAGAGATCTTCTTCGATGCGCCGGGGTCGTCGCTGACCACAACATCGGCCGGGGTGCCGAGACGAGTTCTGATCAATCGAGCGATTGCATGCGCATGCTCTTGATCCATTGCCATGACCAGACCGCCTGCGGTGGGCTGCTGATCGCGGATGTACATCAGGCGTTCGTGTGCTTGCTCGAGCACGTGTGGCAGCCATTCGCCGTCGAGGCTCAGTGCGGCACGTAACCGTTGGCTCATGCCGTCGCGGTCGAGTTCGTCTTGGAACGAGGCAGACAACACGGATCCGTCGGGAGCGCTCCACTCCATGTTGCCGTCGATGCGTGGAAAGTAGACCGGCCGTACGACGCCGCCGTCACGCAGCGCGTCGCCATAGCCGTACTCGTAATCGGCGAAGGCTTGCCCATCGTCGTAACGAACGAACGGAATCGAAGCGGTGTCGCTGCGGAAGGGTGTTCCAGACAGACACAGGCGTCGATGTGCGCCTGAGAACGCAAGCCGCACCGAGTCACCCCATGCACGTTCGTCGCCAGCATGGTGCAGTTCGTCGAGGATGACAAACGCATCGTGGGCAACACCCTTCAACACATTTGCGGTGTCGCCGGTAGCCACTTGTTGGAAGGTGGTGACGATGCCATGCACGTCTTTGGCAATGCCGCCGCCGGGAGTCCAATCGGGATCGAGCTGCAGCCCGAGACGGTGCGCAGCCAAGCTCCACTGCACCTTCAGGTGACTCGTTGGGGCAACCACCACCACCCGCCGACGTTGCTGCGACAAGGCCCAGCGGGCGCACGTGAGGGCGAAGGTGGTCTTGCCAGCTCCAGGGGTTGCGACCGCCAGAAAGTTCGGTTCGTCGTCGCTGAGCGCACTGAACGCATCGAACGCAGCGCGCTGCCAAGGGCGAAGGCGAACTGCTGTCATCGGCGCGGACGGAGGGCTGTCATTGAGTCTGCGAGTCTGTCGGCAATGGCGCACAGATACAACGCAGCAGGGGATAGCGGTGTGTGCCTCATGTCCGATTGGTGCGCCTTGGGTAGGGTTGGGCATGGCTGACCACGAGGTGCTGCAGCGTTTTTCGCCAGCCGTTCGCGCGTGGTTCGCCAGTTCATTCCCAGCGCCCACCACACCGCAGGTGCAGGGCTGGCCTGCCATCGCCAACCGTCAGCACACGCTGATCTGTGCGCCAACCGGCAGCGGCAAGACGTTGGCGGCGTTCTTGTCGAGCATCGACCGCTTGGTCACCTCGCCGCTCCCCGAAAAAACCATTCGCACCCGGGTGCTCTACATCTCGCCGCTGCGAGCGTTGGCGTTCGACGTCGAAAAGAACCTGCGCTCACCGCTGATGGGAATTCAGCTCGCGGCCGAGCGACTGGGCGAGCCATTTGTGCAGCCCGTGGTCGCGATGCGCACGGGCGATACCAGCGCCAAAGACCGCCAGGCACTTATTCGGCGCCCACCCGATCTGCTCATCACCACTCCGGAGAGCTTGTATCTGATGCTCACGTCGTCGGCGGCCAGCACGTTGGTCGGGGTCGAGACCGTCATCATCGACGAAATCCATGCGATGGCCACCACCAAACGCGGCGCACATCTGATGTTGTCGCTTGAGCGTCTCGAGGAGATTACGGCGCAACCTCCGCAGCGCATCGGGCTCTCGGCGACCCAGCGCCCACTCGAAGAAGTGGCGCGGTTCCTTGGCGGGTTCAGTGCGCCAGGCAAGCAGCGTCCGGTGACCATCATTGATTCGGGTATCCGCAAGACGCTCGAAGTTGAGGTGGTGGTTCCGCTCGAAGACATGGGCACCATCGGACAGGTTGGAGTTCCGGCCGACGCGGCCAATCACGCGAACCCACTCGATCGTCAGCGCATCAGTATCTGGCCGAGCATGTACCCGCAGGTGCTCAAGCTGGTGTTGGAGCATCGCAGCACGATCATCTTTTGCAATGCGCGCCGTCAGGCCGAACGCATGGCGGCCAAGCTCAACGAGGCCGCGCAGCAGGCCGGCATTGGCGTCGATCCAGAAACCGGCTTACTCACCGAAGAACTCGTGAAGGCCCACCACGGTTCGTTGGCCCGCGAACAACGCGTGGTCATCGAAGATCAACTCAAGCGTGGGGTGCTGCGCGCCATCGTGGCCACCAGCAGCCTTGAGCTTGGTATCGACATGGGCGCTGTCGACTTGGTGATCCAGATCGAGTCGCCGGGCTCGGTGAGCCGTGGCTTGCAACGCATTGGCCGTGCCGGACATCAGGTGGGTGAACCCAGTCGCGGCAAGTTGTTCCCAAAGCATCGCGGCGATCTGCTCGAAGCCGCCGTGGTCACGCGCCGAATGGTCGATGGCGATATCGAGACCACGCATTATTTGCGTAACCCTCTCGATGTGTTGGCACAACAGATCGTGGCGCATACTGCCGCCGTTGGCACCGATGTCTCGGTCGACTCGTTGCGCGCGCTGGTGCGTCGCTGCGCCAACTTCGCCGAGCTCTCCGACGACCTGTTCAACAACACACTCGATCTGCTCGCCGGGCGCTATCCCAGCGATGAGTTCAGCGAGTTGCGCCCGCGCGTGGTGTGGGATCGCATCAACGACACGGTCCGGGCGCGCGATGGCTCGAAACGTTTGGCCGTCACTAGCGGCGGCACGATTCCCGACCGCGGGCTCTTCGGTGTCTTCTTGCCCGACGGCACCCGCGTGGGCGAACTCGATGAAGAGATGGTCTACGAATCTCGGCCCGGTGAGACCTTTGTGCTCGGCGCATCAACGTGGCGTATCGAAGACATCACGTTCGAACGCGTCACCGTCACGCCAGCACCGGGGCAGCCCGGCAAGATGCCGTTCTGGCACGGCGATCGGCCTGGGCGTCCGCTCGAGTTGGGCCGTGCCCTCGGCGCCTTTCAGCGCGAGATCAGGGCCATGCCTGAGCTCGAGGCCGTGCAGCGTTTGCGCTCGCACTACTCACTCGATGAGTTCGCGGCTGGCAACGTGGTCATGTATCTCGCCGAGCAAGCCGAAGCCACCGGCGTTGTGCCCGACGATCGCACCGTGGTCGTCGAACGGTTCCGCGACGAGATTGGCGACTGGCGGGTCTGCATTCTCAGCCCGTTCGGCACTCCCGTGCATGCCCCTTGGGCGATGGCTATCGAGCGCCGCCTGGCCGATCGATACGAGATGGCGGTCGAGACGATGTGGAGCGACGACGGCATAGTGATTCGTCTGCCCGAATCGGCAGATCAGCTGCCCATCGACGAGATGATGATCGACCCTGAGGACATCGACGAACTGTTGATGTCCACGCTGCCCCAGACGTCGTTGTTCTCGGCTCGTTTTCGCGAATGTGCGGCGCGGGCATTGTTGCTTCCGCGGCGTCGGCCCGATCGGCGCACGCCGCTGTGGCAGCAACGGCAACGCGCTGCTGGGTTGTTGGCTGTGGCCGCGAAGTACCCAACGTTTCCGATTCTGCTCGAGACCAGCCGCGAATGTTTGCAAGACGTTTTCGATGTGCCAGCGCTGCGCGAAGTACTTGGTCAGCTGCGCAGCCGTGTGGTGCGCGTGGTCAGTGTCGACACCGCCAAGGCCTCTCCGTTTGCACAGAGCTTGCTGTTCAACTGGATCGCTGCCTACATGTACGAAGGCGATGCACCGCTCGCCGAGCGACGTGCTGCGGCGCTCGCTCTCGACCGCGATCTACTGCGCGATCTGCTCGGTGCCGAAGAGTTGCGCGAGCTTCTCGATGCTGGCGTACTGGCCGACCTCGAACTCGAACTGCAATGTCTGAGTGATGGCCGTAGAGCACGTTCTGCCGACGAACTGCACGACGTGTTGCGTCGAGTGGGCGACCTGTCGGCTGCCGATATTGATCTGCGTTGCGAAGTAGCAGCGTCTGGTTGGCTCACATCGTTGCTCGCTGAGCGGCGCGTGATTGCAGTTCGCGTTGCCGACGAAGATCGCTTCATCGCCGCCGACGATGCAGCTCGCTATCGCGACGCGCTCGGCTGTGCGCTGCCGATGGGATTGCCGATTGCATTCACCGATCCGGTGCCGCGACCGCTCGAAGAACTGATGCGGCGCTACGCCCGAACGCACGGCCCGTTTGTCACGCCCGATGCCGCTCGTCGGTTCGGTCTGTCGGCCGAGCGAGCCGCTGGCGCATTGAGCGCGATCGAGTCCGAGGAACGCATTGTTCTCGGTGAGTTCCGGCCTGGTGGCATGGCGCGCGAATGGTGCGATGTCGATGTGCTGCGTCAGCTTCGCCGGCGTTCGTTGGCATCGTTGCGACGCGAAGTCGAACCCGTTGAACCCGAAGCACTCGCCCGATTTCTCACGGTGTGGCATGGCATCCCGAGTGAGCGAAACAATCCCGATTCGCTGATCGAATCCATCGGTCTCTTGCAGGGCGCTGCGCTGGTTGCCTCGACTCTTGAATCCGAGATTTTGCCGTTGCGCATTCGTGGCTATCGTTCGGCCGACCTCGACGAACTGTGCACCAGCGGCGAAGTCGTGTGGGTTGGCGCTGGCGCAATCGGCTCCGGCGATGGTCGCATTCGGCTGTACTTTGCCGATCAGATGCCGGTGCTTGCCGCTGGGCTTGAGCCAGCCGACGCCCCCGACGGCGAACTGCACCAGGCCATCCGTGTGCTGCTCCGCGATCGCGGTGCCAGCTTCTGGGGTCAGATACGCGCGGCGAGTGCCACTGCCTCAGACACCGAGTTACTCGTGGCCCTCTGGGATTTGGTGTGGGCGGGCGAGATCACCAACGACTCGTTGGCCCCGGTGCGTGCTCTCATTGGCTCAGGTGGCGCCGGAGTGCGGCCGCGTCGTGCCGCTACCGTCTCCGCCAGTCAGCGCGCAAGGCCAAGGCCAGGTCGCCTCACCAAGATCGGTCCTCCAGCGGGCGCCGGTCGGTGGAGCCTTGTGCAGTCGTTGCTCACTTCGCAGCCAACCGCAACCGCGGTGGCACATGCGGCAGCGATGCAGTTACTCGAACGACACGGTGTGCTCACTCGCGAAGCAGTGTCATCCGAAGGTGTGGTCGGCGGATTCAGCGCGGTGTACGGCGTGCTGAAGGTACTCGAAGAGCGTGGGGTGGTGCGCCGCGGCTATTTCGTGAGCGGTCTTGGCGCCGCACAGTTCAGCTTGCCCGGCGCCGTCGATCGGTTGCGTGCGCTGCGCGAAGGGCCCGATTCGCTGCACCCGGAGGCACGCGCCGAACCATTGCTGCTTGCAGCCACCGATCCGGCTCAGCCATATGGAGCAACGCTCGCATGGCCGGTCACCGACGGACGCCCTGCTCGCGCTGCGGGCGCGCTGGTTGTGCTTTCGGAGGGCACGCCGTTGGCATGGTTCGATCGGCGCAGCCATCACCTGTTGTTGTTTCCCGCGGCCGATTCAAACGGCACATGGGCCGATGCATTGGCGTCGCTCATCAAAGACGGCAGGGCTCGAGTTGTCGAGGTTCGCAAGCTCAATGGTGGCGCAGTTCCGGCTGCCAGCGCGGCAATCAGCGAGTTGAAGCGCGTCGGGTTCGTCGAGGGCTATCGGGGTCTGAGTCTGCGGCCGTAGGCGGCCGACTCACGGCGCGCAGACCGGCCCACGCCATGTCGCTCACTTGGCGGGCAAGAAGGTCAGGGTCGAAATCGGTGCCGTTGTCGACAAGGCGTCGGCTGGCGCCTTCGGCGATACCCACGAGGGCATGGGCCAAGGTGCGCTGGTGTTCAGGGTCGATGTCGGCAGCGATCAGGGGCTTGATCGACTCAGCAACCTGAGCGGTCACCTTGCGCACTGCGTCGTTGAATTCGTCGTCGGCCTTGCCACCTCCGCCGAAGAGCAACAAGAACGCGTCGTGGTCGTGAGCAACCCAGCGGAAGTACGCCTGAAAGCCGAGCTCGGTCACGTGCTTGCCGCTGGTGGCGCCGGCCGTGGCTGTATAGATGGCGGTCAGCAGACGCTCGCCGACCGAGTCGAGCAGCGCCAGATAGAGGTCTCGCTTCGAGTCGAAGTGTTGATACACCACCGGCTTCGTCACGCCTGCGGCATCGGCGACGTCGTTCATCGATGCGCCGTGGTAACCCTGTCGTGCGAAAACCTGCAGCGCGACATCGAGCAGTTGCTCGCGGCGGGCAGAAGCGGGAAGACGGATCGACATAGAGGTGACCTCAGGGTAATCGTGGCGACACGCAATATGTCGGGTGAGATGTGGCTACAGGCCTCGGGCGATGTCGTCTTTCTCAGCGGCCTTCACGGCGTAACCAATGACGATTGCGGGCGCCAGCAACACCGAGCCAATGACCATGCTCGTGGTGATGATGGTGACCTTGCCTTGCGAGAAGTCGGTGGTGAGCGCCACGAAAAACATCACCACGGCAACTGCGTAGAGCAAATAGCCAACGCGTGTGGCGAGGTGATTCCACTTCGCGATCTGAGCGCGACGAGCGCGAATCGGATCGGTTGGAGACGAAGGTTGGTCGGGCGAAGTCATACAGTTCCCAGCATGGTAGAGCCGAGCGCGCGATGACAGTGCATCTCACATTTCATGATCGGGTCGCCCTGGTCACCCTCGATCGTCCCGAGCGGCGCAATGCGGTTGACCACGAGACCCTCTTAGCGCTGCGTCAGGCGCAACTCGATGTGCTCGCTGCAAACGCTCGATGTCTCGTGCTCACGGGTGCCCCTCCAGCGTTTTGTGCGGGTGCTGATCTCAGTGGCGTCGAAAATGGCGAGTTCGTGAAGGCGCTCGTGGCAGCGCTTCGCGGATTCACCGACATGCCCATTCCCACGATTGCAGCGATCGATGGGCCAGCACTTGGGGCTGGCACACAGCTGGTGATTGCGTGTGACCTTCGTGTCGCAACCGAGCGCAGCGTGTTCGGAATCCCGGCGGCGAAGCTTGGTCTGGTTGTCGACCATTGGACCGTCGAGCGTCTGGCTCGCGAAATGGGCTGGTCTATCGCGCGGGCAATGTTGCTGGCAGCGCAGACATATCGCACCGAGCAGTTGCACACCATCGGCGCAGTGCACCGAATCGGCGGCCTCGACGATGCACTTGCATGGGCAGCTGAGCTGGCTGCGCTTGCTCCGCTCACCATCTCAAGCCACAAGCTGGCCCTCGAGCAATCGGCGCCATTTCCGGCATTCGACGAACTCTTCGAGCAGGCCCGAGATGCCGCATGG
>CANNMD010000029.1 GCA_947505655.1 Acidimicrobiaceae bacterium
AGATGCCCACCTCATCGAGCTGAGCGTGGAAATCCCAGTACGACAGTGCGTCAGTGACCTTTCGGCGCTTGGCCGACAACGCTGGGATCACGGTCTTGCCGGTATCGATGTTGATGATCTTGGCGTTGATGACCGCTGGGCCATCCGATAACAACGCCTGTTTGTTTGCCAACGAGATGGGCAATCGCACGAAACCAGGCACGAGGACTTCCTGGTTGAAACGCTGAGCGACGTCGAATCCATTCTCAGATGTCTTGATGTCGACAGGGTCGTTGCCCGAGTTAGAGCTGTCGGTCGTGTAAGACTTTGGGCTGTCACTACAGGCAGCGAGTACCAATGCACTTGAAGCAAGTAGAAAGCGGCGGCGATCGAGAGGTTGCACCGCACGAACACTACCGAGTCGTACCCACCTCAACCCCGCGTCAGAGATTCCTTCCCGTATGAAACGACGAGACCGCCAAGTACAACAAGCACCACGACGCGGCCGCGTTGTGGTTGCTGTCGTTGTCACTGTTGCAGCTGGCTTTGCCGCTGGAGCGGTGTGGGCGATCCCGGTGATCCAGCGTGACCTCGTTGGCAAGGCTGCCGATCGCATCGCTGCGGTTGGTGTGTCTGGCGTGATCGTCTCCTTCTCGGGCCAAGACGCCACGGTTACCTGTACCTCGCCGCTCAAAGATCTGCCGGCAGTGAAGGCAGCGGTGCTCGATATCAAAGGCGTCCGTACCGTGGGCTTTGGCAACGGATGCGCGACTACCACATCGACACCCACCGGCAGCACCACTGCGGGCAATGGCACCGGCGCCGGAGCGAACTCGGTGCCCGACTCTGCAACAACGGTTACGCCGGTGGTGAACCTGGCGGCCGACGGCAAGGTGACTATCTCTGGTCGGGTCGATACGGCCGCCCAGAGCGATGCCATCGTCGCAGCTGCAATCACCTCATTCGGATCAACAAACGTCACCGTTGCGCTCACCACAAATGCGCAGGCCGGAAATCAAAGTGACGCGATTGTCAATCAGTTTGTGTCGCTCATCGTTGTGTTCGCTGGTCGTTTGAAATCGGGCACCGCAGGCGTTGCGGGGGGCAAGCTCTCTATCAAGGGCGTCGCCAACGATTCGACTGCGTTCTCGGCTCTCACCATTGCAGCGAAGAACGCAGGTGTGGCCAAAGCCGACATTGCGTTGAGCTTGGACGCCTCCGAAGTCATCAGCGCAACCAAAATCACTGCGGTGTTCGCCGATAACAAGATGACCATCACGGGCACTGTTGGCACCCGTGAGCAGAAGCTTGCGCTCTTCCATGCCGCCAACGACGTCCTGAGCGTTCGTGATGTCACCGACTCGGTCACTCTGGCCGACCAACCAGCAGCGGTAGCCGATGCTGACCAGATGGCGGTTGAAGATCTTGGTGTTCTCATTCGCGCAATCCCTGCAAACTTGTTGAGCGGCGAGGTCGGCTACAACGGCACCGATTTGCGGGCGACCGGCGTCTACCTCAACGAGGAATCGAAATTGGTGTTCGAAGCGGTGGCCAAAGGTGTTGGTGTCAGGCCGACCCTTACTGCACGGCCCGATGGGGGGCAGTCAGAAGCCGCCAGCATGCAGCAGCAACTGAACGACTACGCGGCGGCAAATCCGTTCTTGTTCACCAGCAACACTCCCGACCTGCTCGGTGGCAGCGAAACGCTTCTCGATCGAGTTGCTGAGATTACGAAAGAATTCAAAGGCACCTTTATCGAGGTGCAAGGTCATACCGATAATGAAGGCGACGCCATTCGTAACCTCAATCTCAGCCAGGCTCGAGCCGATGTCATCGTCTACGAACTGGTGAAGCGTGGAATCCCGCCTGAACAGTTGTTCGCGAGGGGCTATGGCGAGACCAGGCCCAAGGTTCCCAACGACACCGCCGCCAACCGAGCGATCAACCGCCGCGTCGAGTTCGTCGTCACCGCTGGCTGACTGACTGAACCATGAACAATCGCCGATTCAAGGAAAGGAACACAACGACATGCTGTACACGCTCGGAATAGTCTTCGTGTGGTTCGTGCTCGCATTCGTGTTGGGTGCACTCGTCGGATGGTTCATGCACCGCGTTGTTCG
This sequence comes from Acidimicrobiaceae bacterium, assembly GCA_947505655.1. Taxonomy (GTDB): domain Bacteria; phylum Actinomycetota; class Acidimicrobiia; order Acidimicrobiales; family Ilumatobacteraceae; genus WLMZ01. The sequence goes on from CANNMD010000029.1 coordinate 2,100, forward strand.
CCGCTCGTCGGCCAACCGCAGCCCCAAGGCAAGCGCTCCGCTCAACGACGCCAGCGGCGACACAGCCGAATCGTCAGTCAACATGCGGGCGCTGCGCGCCGAGCTCAAAGAACTCAAGAGCCGAGTCGTGGCGCTCGAGCCTGTCGAGTTCGAGCGAGATCGCCTGCGCCGCGAACTGGCTGAGCTCCGAGCGATTCGTGCCTCTGAACTCAAGGTCGCCGTCAGCAAGCCGATTCAGACTCCGCCGCTTCCCGACAATGTCAGTGCGTTGCGGGACGAGCGCAATCAGTTGCGCGCCCTGTTGGGTCGTCACGAGGCCACCATCGGTATCCAGGCCGCAACAATCGATCGCCTGCAAAGCCATGTTGACTCAGAGTCGCAAGACGCTCCACGCCCACCCGACATTGAGATTGGCCGCGCGATGCTCGGCACAGCGATCGAGCTTGATGATCTCACCGTGGTGGTCGGTATCGATACCGACATCGCCGACCTGTGCCGCCAGCACGAGATCACCACGTGGTGGGGATTGGCCAACACCGATGTTCGCGTGTTGCGCGGCATGCTCGAAGCGGCTGGCCGCAGCGTGGAGCAGCATGACCCCAGTTCTTGGCCGCAGCAAGCGCGGCTCTTGGCGCACGGAAGTTGGCAGCAATTCGTGAACCTCACCAATCGTTTGCCGCGGCTCAACTGACCTCAACGGAAGGCGCAGAGTTTGCTGAGTAGCGGTCTACGATTGTTCCCATGTCAAAGCCTGTAGGTCCTTACACCCCTGTTGTTCGCGCTGGCGATTGGATCATCGTGTCCGGCCAACTCGGTCTTGTCGACGGCGCCATTGTCGCCGGAGGCGTTTTAGCTCAGACAGCACAAGCTGTTGTGAACCTCAAGGCGCAGTTGGCCTCGATGGGTGCGTCCCTCAGCGACATCGCCAAGACAACGTGCTTCCTCACCGACATGGACACGTTCCCCACCTTCAACGAGGCCTATGTGGCGGGTTTCGGCGAGAGCCGTCCGGCCCGCAGCACCATCGGCGTGGCTGCGCTTCCCATGGGCGGCAACGTCGAAATCGAAGCGTGGGCATACAAGCCTCTGTGAGCTTCGGCAGTGAGTGACCCCACAGCGCAGGCACCCGTCGCAGACCTAGTTCAGCGCTGCTCGTGGTCGCTTGATGGTGCTGAGATGCAGCACTATCACGACACCGTGTGGGGCGTTCCGCAGTTCGACTCGCGCATGTTGTTCGAGTTCATCACGCTTGAGGGCGCCCAGGCTGGTCTGAGTTGGCGCACGATCTTGCTCAAACGCGATGGCTATCGCAACGCCTTCGAACAGTTCGATGTTCACAAGGTCGCTGCGTTCAACGAACACGATGTAGAGCGTCTGATGCTGGATGCATCCATCGTGCGCAACCGCGGCAAGATCTCAAGCACCATCACCAACGCGAGGCTGTGGCTTGAGTTGCCCGATCCGGTGGGTCTGGTGTGGAGCTTCGTTGAGGGCCGACCGCAGCAGAACAACCTCGTGGCGATGAGCGACGTGCCGGCGTCTACCGCGGCGAGCGACCGAATGAGCAAAGAGCTCAAGCGGCTTGGCTTTCGTTTTGTGGGCTCAACAATTTGTTACGCGTATATGCAGGCGTGCGGCATGGTCAACGATCATCTCGCCTCGTGTTTCCGCCAGAGCGAGTGCGCCGCGTTAGGCTGACCAACGTGCCTGGAGCTATCGCCATTCTCGTTTTGCTGCTCGTGCTTCCCGTTGTGGTGTGCATGTCGTTCGCCGCTATTGCAGCGGTCCTTGGCCACCTGCTCTACAAAGACGGCGAAGTTCGCAACGCAGATAGTGAACTGCTCGATCTCAACGTCTAGTGCATCAGCACGACGCAGCGACCGAGGAACTCACCGAAGCCATCGTTCGTTATGCAGTTGCTCGCGTTCGACTTGATCCACCGTTGGATCATGCTGCCAGCGCAGCAGAGCTACTCGCCCACACGGGCAACACGGTCACCGAAGAAGGCCTCGGCGGCATCGAAGCCTTGAGGCTGTTTCGCGAGGTCCTCGCGCCGGCCACGATCAGCGTTGATCACCCGAAGTTTTTGTCGTTCGTGCCTGCCGCGCCAACCGAAGCTTCGATCTTGTTCGATCTTGTGGTTGGCGCCAGCAGTATCTATGCGGGCTCGTGGATGGAAGGCGCCGGCGCTGTGTTCGCTGAGAACCAAGCGTTGCGCTGGCTGGCCGATCTTGCCGGCCTTCCCGACTCGGCGGGTGGTGTCTTTGTCAGTGGGGGAACCAATGGCAACTTGTCTGCACTGATTGCCGCTCGTCACCAGTGGCGCCAGAAATCGATGGGAAGCAATGATCGCGCTCGTGGCCTCATTGTCACGTCGGGCGGCGCGCACTCGTCGATAGCTTCGGCGGCCCGAGCAATGGATGCCGATGTGTTGGTCGTTCCCACTCTGGACCCCGGCCGTCTTGACGGTGCCTCGCTTGAGGCGTGCGTCAACACGATGAGCTATCACGATCGTTCGCGCGTCTTCGCAATTGTGGCCACCAGTGGCACCACGAACGCGGGCATTATCGACGATCTCGAAGGTGCCGGTCGTGTCGCCAACGAGATCGGCGCCTGGTTCCATGTAGATGGCGCCTACGGCGCAGCGGCGTTGTGCTCACCGACGCAACGCCCCAAGTTCGCGGGCATCGAACGATGCGACAGCTTCATTGTCGATCCACACAAGTGGCTGTTTGCGCCGTTCGATTGTTGTGCGCTGATCTATCGCGACCCTGCCGTCGCGCGGGCCGCACACACTCAGCACGCCGGCTATCTCGATGTGTTGCACGACGATGCTGCGGCCGATGTTGAGTGGAATCCCAGCGACTATGCGCATCACCTCAGCCGTCGTGCACGTGGCTTGCCGTTTTGGTTCAGCCTTGCAACCCATGGCACGCGCCGATACGCCGAGGCGATCGAACTCACGATGCAGCTCACTGCCAATGTGGCCGGGTTGATTCGTGAGGCAGCGCACGTCGAGCTGTTGCTCGAACCCGAACTGTCGATCGTGTTGTTCCGCCGTCGCGGCTGGAGCCCAGCCGAGTATCAGGCGTGGAGCGCGGCTGAACTGCTGAGCGGTCATGCGTTCGTCGTGCCCACCGTATGGTTGGGCGAGACCGTTCTCAGACTTTGTTTTGTAAACCCGCTGACCACCATCAATGAAGTGAGTGACATCTTGGACTCGTTGCTGTGAACGCCGATCTTGTTATCAACAACGCATTGCTCGTTGCCACCGTCGACGCGAACCGCCGCGAGTTGCCGGGTGGTTGGGTCGCAATTCGCGATGGCATCATTGTTGGGGTTGGCTCGTCATCAGACCTGTGCCCGCAGGCCGATCGGGTCATTGATGCAACCGATTGCTTGGTCACGCCGGGTCTCGTAAACACCCACCACCACCTGTATCAAAACCTCACTCGCGCCTATCCGCCGATGACCAAGGCACCGCTGTTTGGGTGGCTCAAAGAGCTGTATCCACTGTGGGCTGGCATCGATGAGGAAGCCGTCTTCACGTCGGCGTGGGTTGGCCTCGCCGAGCTCGCGCTTGGCGGGTGCACCACCTCGACCGACCATCTGTACTTACACCCACGCGGTGCCGGCGACCTGCTTGCCGCCGAAATCGCCGCTGCCGTAGACCTCGGGATGCGCTTTCATCCCACGCGTGGCTCAATGTCGTTGTCCGAGAAAGACGGCGGTCTGCCGCCCGACATCGTGGTGCAAGACGACGACGAAATCTTGGCCCAGAGCGAGGCGGCGGTGCTGCGTTTCCACGACCGCAGTCACGGCGCAATGGTGCGCGTGGCGTTGGCCCCGTGCTCACCGTTTAGCGTCACCGAGCAGTTGATGGTGCGATCTGCTGAGCTCGCTGAACGACTCGATGTGCGGTTACACACCCACTTTGCCGAGAACTCCGAAGACGACGCGTTCTCATTGGCCACCTTTGGCTGTCGCCCAATGGAATATCTCGAGCGCACCGGTTGGTGTGGCCCGCGCACGTGGGTGGCCCATTGTGTGATGCCGAATCACGATGAGATTCATCGCCTCGGTGCGGCTGGCGTGAGCGCGGCCCACTGTCCGAGCAGCAACATGATTCTTTCGTCGGGCATTGCGCCCATTGTCGATCTGCGCGCGGCCGGGGTGCATGTTGGTCTGGGCGTTGATGGTTCGTCGTCGGCCGATGCGGCCTCGATGTGGCTTGAGGCGCGCACCGCAATGCTGCTCGCTAAGTTGCGCGATGGCGCTCACGCTGGCCACGCTCGTATGGCACTCGAGATTGCCACCGAAGGCGGCGCTGGTTGTCTCGGCCGCATCGGCGAGATCGGCACGCTCGCAGTTGGTGCCGTTGGCGATGTAGCCGTGTGGCCGCTCACCGGCCCTGCGTTTGCGGGCGCCATCGCTGACCCCGTTGAGGCGTGGTTGCGCTGCGGGCCCGTGTCGGCGCGAGACACCATCGTCCATGGGCGCTCAATCGTGAGCAACGGTTCGCTGGTGAGCCCCGATGTCGATGGGCACCTGCGCACGCATCGTCGCATCGCTGCGAGAATTCAAAACGTTGGCTAATCAAGTACCAAGGTCACTGTCGTTTCCACTCGCTACACATCGCTAGCGAGACATCGTCGCCTGGTGCGCGGTGTCAGCAACCCAGCGCGTAGGCCACAGCGGCACAAACCCGATACATGTCGTCGTCAGTAACCTCACCGACGAGACCCGTCAGGTCTCTTTGGCGCACGGTGTGGATGCCGTCGCAGTTGATGACGCTGGCGCGGCTGAGTCCTGCTGCGCTCCAGTCGAAGAGAACCTCGGCCCCGATGCCTCGGATTGACGATGTGATCTCAGCAATGGTCACGAGTTCGCGAACCTCGATCACGGCATCCCTCGTGAGCACAAGGACCAGGCGGCTCTTGCCGCCAACCGTCGTTGTCCATATCTCCTTGCGCTTCAGCCGCCGCTGCCTGCGTTGTCATCCCACGCCTCGAGGGGCGTCCAATCGTTGGCGCTCTCGGGGTGTGCGATGTATGCCGCACGGTCGTGTTGCTCTTTGGCGTGCCTGACGGCTGTCGCGATCCCCTCGCGCGCAGCAGCCGAGAGTGGTACTCCGTAACGACGGGCTTCTTCGGCCAAATCGTCGTCGATGGTGAATGTTGAGCGCATCGCATGAAGCTAGCGCCAGACGCCATCATCTGAGTCGCGTGCGCACGCTTGAACCTGGCTGCGACTTAGCCCCAGCGGGTTTGGCCGAAGCGGTAGCCCACGCTGCGCACGGTCTGGATCAGGTTCTGGTGTTCCTCGCCGAGCTTGGCGCGCAGGCGGCGGATGTGCACGTCTACCGTGCGGGCCCCGCCGTAATACTCGTAACCCCACACTCGGCTGAGCAGCACTTCGCGGGTGAACACGCGGCCAGGGTTTTGGGCGAGGAACTTCAGTAGCTCGTATTCCATATAGGTGAGGTCGAGCGGCTTGCCCTCGATTGCTGCTTGATAGGTCTCGACATTGAGCGCGAGCCCGCTGTACTCAACGAGGTCGGGCCGCGTGTCGGCGCTCGCGCCACTGCCGTTTTTGCGCAGCATGTGCCGTAGACGAGCTTCGAGCTCGATGGGGTGAAAGGGGGTGAGGCAGAAGTCGTCGAACAGGTCGTCGCGCATGCTGATGTCGGCCAGCTGGCCGCCGCTGAGCAACACCAGCAACGGTGCCACGGGTATGTCGCGCTTGCGCAACGCGCGGCACAATGCCCACGCCGTCTCGGGGTCAGCATCGCAGGCGACCACGGCGCCGGCCCAGCCGCCGGACGGTTCGTGGCGGGTGACATCGTCGGCGCCGGTAACGGCTTTCCACTTGTATCCGCCGAGGTCGAGCGTGCGCACGAGATCGGTGGGCGGTGGGTCACCGAAGATGGCCAGTAGTTCGGCCGACTCGCTCACAGCGACCTCAGGTACCGATCGTGCTCAAAAGCGCTCACGTGCGCTTTGTAGGAGCGCCATTCGTTGCGTTTGTTGCGCAGGAACCACTCGAAGATGTGGTCTCCAAGCGCTTCTTTGACGAGCTCAGAGGTCTCCATCACTTTCAGCGCGTCGCCCAGCGAGGCGGGAATCTGGTCGATGCCCAAGGCGGCGAGCTGAGCGTCGTCGAGCTGGAACAAGTTGGCGTCGGCTTCGACAGGAAGCTCGTAGCTGTCGCGGATGCCGCGCATGCCCGCTGCCAAAATCACGCTGAACGCGAGATAGGGGTTACACGCCGGATCGGGTGAGCGGTACTCGATGCGTGTGGCCATCGGGTTGCCCTTCTTCGGAATGGGTACCCGAATCAGACCGCTGCGGTTGTTGCGTGCCCAACTGATGTGCACCGGGGCTTCGAAGCCAGGCACGAGTCGCTTGTAGCTATTCACCGTTTGGTTGGTGACCGCAGTGATCTCGGCGGCGTGCCGCAACAGGCCAGCCATGAAGTGCTTGGCGATCGGCGACAGGTTGTAGGCATCGTCGGGCGAATAGAACGCGTTCTCTTCGCCGCTGAACAGCGACAGGTGAACATGCATGCCAGAACCCTGCACGCCTTCGAGTGGCTTAGGCATGAACGACGCATGCACGCCTTGGCTCGCGGCTACTTCTTTCACCACGAGACGGAAGGTCATGATCGAGTCAGCCATGCTGAGCCCGTCGTTGTGGCGCAGGTCGATCTCGTGCTGGCTTGGCGCGTCTTCGTGAAAGCTGTACTCGACCGGAATGCCCATGGCTTCGAGCGTGCGAATGGTTTGCTTGCGCATCGAGTCCGAGATATCGCTGGTGGTGAGATCGAAGAAGCCGGCCTCGTCGAGCGGCTCAGGTGCTTGGCCGCGCTGCGGGGGAGCGAAGTAGAAGTACTCCATGTCGGGAGCAACGAAGAAGGTGAGGCCTAGTGCCCGGGCAGCGGCAAGATTGCGCTTGAGCACCTGACGTGGATCGCCCTCAAACGGGGTGCCATCGAGATTGTGGATGTCGCAGAACACTCGCGCCTCAGGCGTCTTGGTGTCGCCCCACGGCAACACCTCGAAGGTGTTGGCATCAGGAACAGCGAGCACGTCGCTTTCTTGCACGCGACTGAAGCCGTCGATGGACGAGCCGTCGAAGGTCATGCCGTCCTCGAGAGCATTCTCGAGTTCGACCGGGCTGATGGCGAAACTCTTCAGGTTGCCCAGCACATCGGTGAACCACAGGCGCACCAAGCGGACGCCGCGTTCTTCGACCGTGCGCAGGACATAGTTGCGCTGCTCTTCGTTCATGGCTGAGCCTCTCTCGAAAAAGCGTCAGGGGTCGGACGTTCGGCCCGACCCCTGACGATACTGCCTACGATTGAAACGGAATCAGGCTGCGCCGCAGACCGTTTCAAGGATGAGCCGGGTGACCGTGTATGGATCGACGTTGGCGTTTGGACGACGATCTTCGGCGTAGCCCTTGCCTTCCTTGGCAACCTGCCATGGAATGCGCACCGATGCGCCACGGTTGCTGACGCCAAAGCTGAACTTGTTCCACGGTGCAGTCTCGTGCTTGCCGGTGAGGCGGCTCTCGATGTCGTGGCCGTAGTGCTTGACGTGAGCGTCAACGCGCTTGCTGAGTGCATGACAGGCCTTCTCGATGGCCTTGTAATCCTCGCGCATTGCCTTGGTGCTGAAGTTGGTGTGGGCGCCTGCGCCGTTCCAGTCGCCAGCGGCTGGCTTGGCATCGAGGCTGATGACTACGTCGTAATCCTCGGCGATGCGGTGCAACAGCCAACGGGCTACGTGCATGTGATCGCTCACGGTAAGTGCGTCGGCTGCGCCGATTTGGAACTCCCACTGGCCGGGCATGACTTCGGCATTGGTGCCTTCGATCATCAAGCCGGCATCGAGGCACGCCTGAGTGTGCTCTTCGATGATCTCGCGGCCCACAACACGACCGGCGCCAACGCCGCAGTAGTACGGGCCCTGAGGGGCAGGGAAGCCATTGGTTGGGAAGCCCAGCGGAGTGCCATCGAGCTTGAGCATGGTGTATTCCTGCTCGATGCCGTAGATCATCTCTTGCTTGGCGTACTTCTTGGCAGCCTTCTCGCAGGTGGCGCGAGTGTTGGTTGCGTGTGGCTTCATGTCGGCCGCCGACAACACGTCGCACAGCACCAAAATGTTGGCTCCGCCACGGATTGGGTCTGGACACGAGAACACTGGACGCAAGACGCAGTCGCTGCTCTCGCCGCCGGCCTGGTTGGTTGACGAACCGTCGAAGCCCCAGATTGGTGGGACGGTGACGGAGTCATTGATGATCTTGGTCTTCGAACGGAGCAACGCAGTTGGCTCAGTTCCGTCGATCCAAATGTATTCAGCTTGATAGGCCACTGGTGGTCCTTCCGAAATGGAAATGTAGAGGGCCCGGTGAGTGTGCCGGTCGAGGGTTTCGACCCCGTTGCCCGTTTGTGAACGCTGTGTGAACTCGCCCGGCTTCGTTGCCGTGCAGGTCGTGTCACTTTATCGAACGCAGGTCAATGGCGGAAAGTCCTGAGAATCACGGTGGTATGGTCAGCGCCCTATGTCCACGAGTTCTCGTCGCCCAAGTCGTCGTGTTGTCATCGTCGGCACAGTGGTACTGCTGTGTCTGCTGATTGCCGTAGCGATGGGGCTGGGCCGCAAGAGCAGCACCCCGGCGGTCGTCATCAATCACGGCACGGGCAAGAACGATTTGGTCGTGAGCATCGGTCTCACGGGGGGCTTTGCGCCGCCGGCCGCTGTGTTCTCTGCGGTGCCTACGTTGGTCGTGAGTGGTGATGGGCGACTCATCGTGCCGGGTGCACAGACGCAACAGTTCCCTGGTCCGTTGTTGGCGCCGTTGTTCGAGCGTGCGATCACCGAAGATGCGATCCAGAAGATTCTGAACTTCGCCGATGCATCACGGCTGCTTCAACAACCACCGGTGTATGTAGCCGAGCTCAATGTTGCTGACGCACCGAGCACGGTTGTGGTGCTGTCCGCAAACGGGCGGGCCTATACACATTCTGCATATGCGCTTGGGTTCGACACACCAGCGCAGACCCCGGCCCGCCAGACCTTGGCCGATTTCGTAGCGGCGCTCAGCGACGTCAGTAAGTACTTCGGCGCCGCCAACCCGGGCGATGAGACTCCCTTTGTTGCCGAGCAGTATCGGGTGCAGGCGCGCAAAATCTCGGCTGAAGAGATCGCCGCTATTGACCCGGACCCCAACACGGTGGCGTGGCCAGCAGCGGCCGGAGTATCGCTTGCATCGGCGGGTCAGTGCGTCGTTGTTCAGGCAGCCGACGTGCAGACCTTGTTTGCCACCGCCACACAGACCACCGTCTTCACCGATAACGGCGTCACATATCAGCTTGCGGCGGCGGCGATGTTGCCCGGCGATACATGCGGCACCGAAGAATTGTCGGCGCCCACCACGTAACCCCGCCACAGGCCAGCCGCCTGTTTCGGTAGCCTGCCGCTGTGACTCGGCTTCGCATTGCGCTCGCGCAGATAAATCCAACCGTCGGCGATCTGCAGGGCAACCTCGCCAAGATCCTCGATTACTACGATCGGGCCGAGGCCGCGCAGTGCCACATCGTTGCGTTCCCCGAGCTGTGCATCACGGGTTACCCGCCCGAAGATCTCGTGTTGAAGCCGCGATTCGTCAGCGACAACAAAGACGTGTTGGCTGCCATTGCGGCGCGAACCGGTAACTGCGTTGCCGTCGTTGGTTTCGTAGAGAGCGATCGCGATCTGTACAACGCTGCTGCCGTGTGCGCTGGCGGCGAGATCAAAGGCACCTATCGCAAACGGTTGCTGCCCAACTACGGCGTGTTCGACGAGGCGCGCTATTTCACTCCTGGCGACGAGAGCGACCAACTCGAGTTGTACGTCATCGGTGGCGTGAAGGTTGGCGTCAGCATCTGCGAAGACATCTGGAGCCCCGTGGGCCCGCTCGCTGCGCAGGCGGCTGGTGGCGCCGAACTCAACATCAACATCAACGGGTCGCCGTATCACCGTGGCAAGGTCGAGAGCCGCGAGAGCATGCTCTCTACGCGCGCCGCCGATGCCAGCTGTGCGTTGGTCTACGTGAACCAAGTGTGCGGCCAAGACGAGTTGGTGTTCGATGGCGCCTCAATGGCGTTCGACGCCGACGGCAATCTGCTGGCGCGCGCTGCTCAGTTCGAAGAAGAACTGTTGATCACCGACATCGACATCGCGCCGGTGTTTCGCAAGCGCTTGCTCGATCCTCGCGGCCGGGTTACCGACACGCTGTTGCCAACCGTGTTCATCAGCGACGAGACCGTTGCTCAACTGCATGAGTCGCCGGTTCGCATCGCGCCATTGCTCGACCCGGTTGCCGAGATGTATCAAGCACTGGTGCTCGGTACGCGTGACTACGTGCACAAGAACAAGTTCACCGATGTGGTCATTGGTTTGTCTGGCGGCATCGATTCGTCGATCGTTGCCTGTGTCGCGGTCGATGCCTTGGGTGCCGACCATGTGCACGGCGTCTCCATGCCGTCGCGCTACAGCAGCGACGGATCAAAGACCGATGCCAAAGCGTTGGCCGACAACCTCGGAATCGATTACCGCACGGTGGCCATCGAGCCGGCGTTCAGCGCCTATCTCGAGATGCTTGCTCCGTCATTCGCCGATCGCGAGCCTGACCTCACCGAAGAGAACTTGCAGAGTCGTGTGCGCGGCACCACGTTGATGGCGCTGTCGAACAAGTTCGGTTGGATGGTGCTGACCACCGGTAACAAGAGCGAGATGGCCGTTGGGTACTTCACCATCTACGGCGACAGTGTGGGTGGCTACGCGGTCATCAAAGACGTCTTCAAGACAAGCGTGTACGACCTGTGCCGCTACGTGAATCAGCGCGCCGGTCACGAGCTCATCCCCGAAGATGTCATCACCAAACCACCGTCAGCCGAGCTGCGTCCCGATCAGCGCGACGACCAGTCGCTGCCTCCATACGAAGTGCTCGATCCGATTCTTGAGATGTACATCGAGGAAGATCGCATCGCCACCGAGATCATCGACGCGGGTCACGACGAAGCCATGGTGCGGCGCATCACCCGCCTTGTCGACACCAACGAATACAAGCGTCGTCAGTGTCCTCCGGGAGTGCGAGTGAGCATTAAGGCGTTCGGCAAAGATCGCCGACTGCCGATTACAACCACCTACCGAGGCTGACCCGATAACGCCAGTGGCTGAACACGGTGACCAAGGCGCAGCAGGCGCCAAGTACTGCCGGAAGCCACATGCCGTGCGCTGCGAACGCGGCAGTGGCCGGAGCCGACATCACGGCTCTCCCTACGGTGCCGCCCGCAATCACGAAGCCGAGTCCCATCGATGGATGCACGGGCACCAAGTTGCTGGCCAACGGCAGCGTCGAGACGATTGCGAACTCGAACGCTCCGATGTATAACGCCAACAGCGGCAACGCGATGTACACGTGGCTAGCGGTGGCTGCAAGTGCAATGGCAAACGGAATAATCAGCGCTGCGCCAGAGATGGCCGAGCGTTGCTTGCCCCAGCGATCGGAGAAACGAATCATCGAGGACGTTGCGATGAGTTCTACGGCGCCGAAGCCGAAGATAACGATGGCGATGTCGGTGTCGCTAAAACCGAAGCTGTCTTTCAGCCACTTGCCGAAGGTGACGAACACGCTTTGCGCGCTAGCGGTGAGGGCGAGCATTGCGACGATGACCCACCAGCCTTTGCCCAGCCGGGGCTTCACGTGCTCAGCCGTTCGCGGCGCACGTAATGGGGCTACCTCGTCGGGTAGGTGCTGACGCAAGAATGCCGAGCAGCAGATGATTGCCACAGCGGCAACGGCGTAGCCCCATCGCCATGAGCTGGCGCCGGTGACGAGGCCCATGATGACAACGCCGATCAACAGGCTGCCGGCCCACGCAGTTTCGGTGAGGCCTACGGCGCGGCCGCGCTGCTCGTACGCGACACGATCGGAGAGCCACGAAATGACGCCGACGTCGAACACGATCTTTGCCATCGTGAGGATCGCGAGACACACGCCCAACTGGTAGATGTTGCGGCTCGCAGCGCAACCGGTGGCGGCTATCGAGAGCGCCAGTAAGCCGCCGCAGATGGTCGTGCGCCGTGTGGCCCGGGTGGCAATGCGGCCGAGCATCGGAGCTGCGAGTCCGCCGAGCTCGCCCACGGCGAGGGCCGCTCCCACGGCTGGCAGCGACGCGTGCATATTGCCCGAGATTGTTGCGAGGAACGGTGGCGCGAATCGGTACGCACTGTTGGCTCCAATCTTGGCGATGGTGAGCGGAGTAATCGCCCGGCGAACTTCGGGTGCATACGAGGTATCGAGGCGGGCGGACAGCACGGTTGGTCACAGTACCGAGCTTGAGTCCCGAACAAGTCCGTTCGGCGTTGAGCGTGCACGGCCAATCGTGTCGCGGTGTGGCGGCTTCCGACCGATAACCTGTCCAACCCGTGGCCCTGATTGTTCAAAAGTTTGGCGGTACTTCGGTAGCCGACCCCGATCGCATGCGTGCGGTTGCTGAACATGTCGCGTTCACCAAGCGCCATGGCAACGACGTTGTTGTCGTTGTCAGCGCGATGGGCAAGACCACCGACAACCTCATTTCGTTGGCCGCACAGGTTTCCAATACCCGCTCCGGCCGCGAGATGGACATGCTGCTCACCACGGGCGAGCGCATGTCGGCGGCTTTGGTCTGTATGGCCATCAGCGATCTCGGCATCGACGCAGTCAGCTTCACCGGCAGCCAGGTGGGCATCATCACCGACAACAAGCACGGCAAGGCCAAGATCATCGAGGTCAAGGGCGACCGTGTTCGCGAGGCCTTGGCCCAAGGCAAGGTGTGCGTTGTCGCTGGCTTCCAAGGTGTGAGCAACGAGAACGAAATCACCACGCTTGGTCGTGGCGCCAGCGATCTCACCGCATCAGCACTTGCTCAGGCACTCAACGCCGATGCCTGCGAGATCTATACCGATGTCACGGGCGTGTTCACCGCCGACCCTCGCATCGTGCCGCAAGCTCGCAAGTTGGCTCACGTCAACTTCGATGAAATGCTCGAGATGGCGGGTGCCGGCAGCAAAGTGCTCGCACTGCGCAGCGTCGAGTTTGCTCGTAACCACAATGTTCCCCTCCATGTCCGTTCGAGCTTCACGTGGGAGCCGGGCACATGGGTGAGCTCGAAGGAGCCAGGCATGGAAGAGCCCATCGTTTCGGGTGTTGTCACCGACACCAGCGAAGCCAAGGTCACCGTTATTGGTGTGCCCGACCGTCCCGGTATTTCAGCGGCGTTGTTTGAGCCGCTCGCTGACGCCAACGTGAACGTCGACATGATCGTGCAGAACACCTCGAAAGAGGGAACCACCGACATCAGCTTCACGATGCCGAAGGCCGACATGGCCGTCGCCGAGCAGATCGTTGCGCGTGTTGCAGCCGAGATCGGTGCGGTGGGCGTGAACCACAACGCAAGCATCTCCAAGATCAGCCTTGTTGGCGCCGGTATGAAGACCAGCCCTGGCATCGCCGCCAAGATGTTTCGGGTGTTGGCCGACAACGGCGTGAACATCGAGATGATCTCTACATCCACCATCCGCATCAGCGTGGTGTGCTCGGCAGCCGATCTCGAAACGGCTGCTCGTTGCTTGCACACGGCGTTTGGTCTCGACAGTGGCCAGGCCTACGCAGCGCCACTTCCCGAGCGCAAGTGAGTCGGCGTCGCCCTCAACTCGTTCCTTGGCGCACAGCCGGCCGCGTCAGTGAAGGTCAGAAATCAGCCGACGACGTCGTGCGCGAAATCGGTTGGGTCTTCAACAACGAAACCGGTGAGACGCTTGATCTCGCTGAGTTCACCAACACTGGTGACCACGAAATTTTCGCTTACCTCGAAGCCTTTCAACTTCGCACCGACGATCTGCCCAAGCAGACCATCGTCGAGATTGGCTCGGGCATTGGTCGCATGACCGCCGGCTTCAGTCGGGCGTTCGCGCAAGTGATTGCATGCGACCTCGACGCCGCTTTTCTCGAGCGCTGTCGTCAGACCGTTGCGCAGTTCGGCGAGGTATCGCGGTTGCGCACCTGTCACGTTGCCGATGGCCGCACACTGGCCATCTCCGACGGCGAGGCCGATATTGCTTTCAGCTACATCACCTTGCAGCACTGTCAGCACGACGATGCGTTGTCGTTGGTCACCGAGGCGGCGCGGGTTACCAAGCCGGGCGGACACATCGCCCTCAACTTCCGCACCTGGCAGCCCATCGATCTGGCGCTGTGGCCGCTGGGCAAACTGATGCGCGCGATGTGGCGCTTGCCTCGAATTGGCCCGTGGCTTGCTCGCCGCCGGTTGGCGTCCCGATTGGGTTGGCAGGCCAACCGCTTGTCGCCCGACGAAGTCTCACGCCACCTCGCTGACCTGCCCTACAAGTTCGCAACCCGCGTGATTTACCACTCGCCACATCGCCGTCTCAAGGCTCGCAACGACGCCGAACTGCGCACATTCGAGGGCGTGAACCGCAGCCACTGGTGGCTGATTGCGGAACGTTCGTAGCGCTATCGGCGCTGCTTGGAGCACTAATTCCCGATCGATCTGGGGCACTTCGGCGTTAGCCTCGGATGCATGAAAATTGGTGTGGTGGGAGCAACAGGTCAGGTCGGCAGCGTCATGCGCGCCATCCTCGCCGAACGAAATTTTCCGGTCAGCGAGATTCGTTTCTTTGCGTCGTCGCGTTCGGCCGGCACCACGTTGCCGTGGGGCGATCGCCAGATCACGGTCGAAGATGCCGAGACCGCCGACCCCTCGGGCCTCGACATCGCCTTGTTCTCTAGCGGCGCTTCGTCGTCACGCGTGCTCGCACCGCGCTTCGCTGCCGCTGGTGTGATGGTCATCGACAACTCGTCGGCGTGGCGCATGGACCCCGAGGTCCCGCTCATTGTCAGCGAGGTCAATCCCAGCGAAATCGCGAACGCTCACAAGCGCATCATCGCCAACCCCAACTGCACCACGATGGCGGCGATGCCCGTGCTCAAGCCGTTGCACGACGAGGCCGGCCTTGTGCGCCTCATTGTCAGCACGTATCAGGCCGTCAGCGGCGGCGGTCTTGCCGGTGTCGACGAACTCGATAAGCAGGCTCGGCAAGTGGCCGATCGTGCCCGCGACTTCACCTATCACGGCGATGCGGTCGAAATGCCAACGCCAACCAAGTTCACCAAGCCCATTGCGTTCAACGTGTTGCCGTTCGCTGGCAAGTACGTAGACGATGGTTCGTTCGAAACCGACGAAGAGCAAAAGTTGCGCTTCGAGAGTCGCAAGATCTTGGCGATCCCCGACCTGCGCGTCAGCGGCACGTGCGTGCGCGTGCCCGTCTATACGGGTCATTCGCTCAGCATCAACGCCGAGTTCGAGCGTGCGATCAGCGTTGCTCGTGCCCTCGAACTGCTTGGCGGCGCGCCGGGTGTTGAGTTGCTCGATGTGCCCACACCGCTCGAGGCTGCTGGCGCTGACCCAAGCTTCGTAGGCCGCGTGCGTTCAGACTCATCGGTAGATGGCGGTCGTGGTCTGGCGTTGTTCGTGGCCAACGACAACCTGCGCAAGGGCGCAGCCCTCAACGCCGTGCAGATCGCCGAACTCTTCATCTAACCCAAGCCAACGTCCCGCGCCCAACGCCCCCAACGTCCCCGCGCCCTACGTCCCCGCGCCCTACGTCCCCGCGCCCTCGTCTTGCCCGGTTTGTTGAAGACAATTGGTCAACCCCCAACCTGTTGTCTTCAACAAACTCTTTGTTGAAGGAAAGTGGTGAGTTGCAACAAACTCTTTGTTGAAGGAAAGTGGTGAGTTGCAACAAACTCTTTGTTGAAGGAAAGTGGTGACTCAGCGGCAGGCGCAGGGCATTGCGGCGCATCGAGGGCATCCGGCCGCGTAACGCTGCACGGCAACCGTCAGGTCGATGTTCATCTGGTTTGCCAGCGATGCCACCCAGGCCAGCACGTCGCCGAACTCGTGCTGTTGCTGCTCGACGGTGCCTTTGCGCACGGCTTGGGCTAACTCGCCAAGTTCTTCACACAGCCACGCCACCGTGCTGGGGACGCCTCGGTCGCGGTCGCGATCGCCGTAGGTGCGTTCGATCACATCTTGAAGGTGAGCCAGATCCATGCAACGAACTTAGGGTTCGTGAGAGCGGTTCGTAGGGATTGCTCAACCTGCGAACATTGGTCGGGGTGGGGAGATTTGAACTCCCGGCCTCCACGTCCCGAACGTGGCGCGCTACCAAGCTGCGCTACACCCCGTAGGTGCCCGACGATGTTATCCGGCGGTGACTTGCTCTTCCTCAACCGTTTCAGCGGGCGCATCGTCGGTTTCGTCGGCGGTGTCATCGAGCGCCGGAGTGAGCGCACAAGCCACGCCACGCTTGATCGAGAGCGCGTCGAGCGGCTTCACGATCCAGGAATCGGCGCCGCTGCGGCGAGCGAGAAATACGTCGGCCTGGCGGTCGAGCACCATCAAGATAGGAACCCGCGGCATCGCGCCGGAGCTTTCGTCGTGACGCAGGTTCATGGCCACGGCCATGCCACCCATCGAGCCGCTTTGCAGATCGAGGATGGCGATGTCGGGCGTTCGGGCCATAACGACATCGGTGACATCGCGACCATTGCGACACACGGTGAAACTGGTTTCTGGCCCGCTCAGAGCGGCGACGATTTCGTCGACGACCCATTGGGCGTCGGTTGCGACCAAGACATGCACAACAAGAACTTAGCCGCCCGAAGGCCAAATCTTGAAGAGATGACCCGCGATCTCGCGAAGTCCGCCCAGATCGTGCACATCGTCGGCCAGTAATGGCACCCGATGAATGGCCGTATCGCCGGTGTCTGCGATGAGCGGAGCGATGACTCCTTCTTCGGCATCGGCAAGGGCGCGCAGCTCGGCAAGGTTGCGCCACAGGCCGGCCAGATTGTGATCTCCGGCAGTTTCGGCGGTTGCTGCGGCGGTCAATGCCTGTTCGGCGGTGGCATCGCCAAACCGTGGTTGCAGGCGGTTCACGATGACTGCGGCCACCGACAGTTTCGAATCGGCGAGACGCGCTGCGAAGTAGCGAGCCTCTTCGACCGTGTCGTGCCGGGCTGAGGCCACGAGCACGTAGTGAGTGATCGACGAGTGCAACAGTTCGGACACTGAGTCGGCGCGATCGCGGAACCCGGTCTCCATTCCTTCGAACGCTTGGAAGAACGCGATGGCATCGGCCAGCACGTCGCCACCCACCACCTTGCCGATGGTGCGCAGCACGGGCTGCGCGGCCACGTTGAGCACCTTGAGACCCTTGCGCGCTGGCAGCATGAGCAGTCGGAACAGCCGATGGTTGATGAAGCGCGTGAGCGTTGCTGGCGCATCGAGGAAGTCGAGCGCGTTGCGCGTAGGCGGGGTGTCGACCACGACGAGATCGAAGCGATGATCTCGGTGCAGTTGGTACAGCTTTTCGGCAGCCATGTATTCCTGCGTGCCCGATAACGCGCCGGCGATGTTGTGGTAAAACGAGTTGGCCAAGATGCGCTCGGCGCGTTCTGGAGTCTCGGCGTATTGGCGCACGAGACCATCGAATGTGGTGGCGGGATCGAGCATCATCGCCCAGAGTTCGCCGAACGCTTCGGCGTTGGGGCCGAGATCGAGATGCACACGAGTGGGCTCGTTGCTGAGTCCATCGGCAAGGCCCAACGCATCGGCCAAGCGGCGGGCGGGGTCGATAGTGACGACCACGACTCGTTTGCCAAGCGCGGCAGCGTGCATTGCAATGGCCGCCGCAGCAGTGGTCTTGCCGACGCCGCCCGAACCACAGCTCACGATGATCTCGGCATCGCGCAGCACGATGTCGAGCGCTGATAACTGCGTGGTGCTCATGAT
>CANNMD010000030.1 GCA_947505655.1 Acidimicrobiaceae bacterium
CTCTTCATCGCCGCATATGCAGTGATGTTGTTTGGCCTCACCGCCATTGCTGGCTCCATCGCCACCACAGTGCTCACCACCCGGGCCCCCGGCATGAACATGCGCCGTGTGCCGCTGTTCTCGTGGTCGGCCCTCGTGAGCGCACTCGGTCTGTTGCTGGTGTTGCCTGTTGCCGCTGGCACGGTCATCTACCTCTATGTGAGCTATCGCTATAACAAGGTCCCGTTCGGTGGCAACACCGGCGTGCTCAATTACCTCGGCTTCACGCTCACGCAGCCCACCACGTTCTTGTTCGCCTTGCCAGCCATTGGCTTTGCCGCCGAAATGATTCCCGTCACGGCCCGCCGCCGCATGCCGATGCGCAACGTGCTGCTTGCCGGTATCGCGCTCGTTGGCGTTGCCGCTCTTGGTGGCATCACCCAGGTCAATCAGTCGCTGCCATGGTCGGGTTCGGGCTTCAACCTCGATGACCTCGGCACCAAGGTCGCCGACCTGGTCAACTACCTCGTGTTCATGGACCTTCCGCTCACCGGCTTGCTGGTCGTGCTGCTGCTTGCGCCACTGGCCTTCAAGGGCACCCGCCCGAAGATCACGGCCCCGTTCCTGTTTGGTTTCTTCGGCGTCTTGATGGTGCTCGTCGGCATGCTCGGTGCGCTGGTCAACGGCGTCACCGACCTCGGCCTCGCCGGCACCGTGTTCGAAGAAGGCGCCACCAACTACGTGTTGTACGGCGCTGTGATTGCTGGCATGGGCGCTGTTTCGTACTGGGGCCCCAAGCTGTGGGGCCGCCGTCTCAACGAAAAGGCACTCATCCCGCTCGCTCTGCTCGGCACACTCGCCGTGGTGCTCTCGTCGTTGCCGTACTACATCGCTGGCTTCGCCGATCAGCCTGCTGGCGCTGTCGCCTTCGACTACGCAGGTCCGCAAAACATCTGGAACGTCTTGGTCACCGTTGGCCACCTCGCCATGCTGCTCACGGTGCTGAGCTTTGGCGCCGTAGCGCTCAAGGGCTTCCGCAGCGGCCCCGCCGCCGGCGACGACCCATGGGATGCGCAGACGCTTGAGTGGGCCACTTCGTCGCCAGCGCCTGCCAACAACTTCGCCGAGGTGCACTCAGTTGCATCTGCCGAGCCACTACTCGACCTCAAAGACACCGGGAGGAACTCCTGATGCTCGCTCTTCCACCAGCCCCTGCGCCTGCCCCACGCCGTCAACTGTTTGTTGGCGCATCGCTGGCCGCAGCCGCAGGCGCAATGCTTGTCGGCGGCATGCTGGCCCTGTGGCTGCGCTTCCGTAACGAGGCCATTGCCTCCACTGGCCGCTGGGTGCCCGAAAAGATCTCCATTCCCGAGGTGCCAAGCAACATCATGCTGCTTGGGTTCGTGGGCATCTGTGTGTTCGCCCAGTGGGCTGTATACGCCGCCCGCCGCGACGATAAGCAGCATGTTGGTGTCGCTCTCGGGCTCACCGCCTTGCTCGGTCTTGCCTTCATCAACGCTCAAGTAGCGGTGTATGTGCAGATGGAACTCCCCATCAACGACACCACCGGCAGCGCCTACGGAGTCATGTTCTACGCAGTCACCGGCACGATGTTGGCGCTCGTCATCGTGGGCATGGTCTTTTCATTCGTCGCCGCATTTCGTTATCTCGGTGGGCGCACCAACGATCGTGAGATCGTCACCGCCCACGCCATCTACTGGTACTTCATCGCAGTTGCGTTCAGCATGCTGTGGTTCGTGGTCTACGTCACAAAGTGAGCAGGTAAATACAGATGTTCACCACAGGATCCAAACTGTTCATCGGCGCCAGTGTTGTCGCGCTTGCCAGTGCCATCGTCTACGGCACTACGCAAGACAACAGCACGGTCGGCATCATTGGTCTCGTGTCGGCAACCATCGCGTTGGTGTTCCTCGTGGGCATCAACCTTTGGGTGCGTGACAGCAACGTGTCGGCCGACGACACTGCGGCTGCCGACACTGCTGCGGCTACCACTGCCACGCCTCCGGGCAGCATGTGGCCGCTTGTTGCCGGTCTCGGCGCCGCGTTGCTTGCGGTAGGTCTCGTTGTTGGCAGGGCCATTACCTGGATGTCAATCATCGTGCTCATCGTTGCGATGGTCGAGTGGATGGTTCAATCATGGAGCGAGCGGGCCTCGGGCGACGCTGCGTACAACACCATGGTTCGCCGCCGCATCATGCACCCGCTCGAGTTGCCCGTTCTTGGCGCAATCGGTCTGGGCATCATCATCTTTTCGTTCTCGCGCATCATGCTTCGCCTCCCAGCCGTTGCTGGCGCCATCGCCTTTAGCGCCGTTTCCTCCATCGTGTTGCTGTTCGGTGCCCTGCTTGCGGCGAAGCGCAACGTTGGTCGTTCGCTCGTTGCCACCTTGTGCACCATCGGTGCTGTGGGAATCATCGCTGCGGGCGTCACCAGTGCCGTCGCTGGCAGTCGCGAGATTGTCAAGCACGAGGTGCCTTCGTTCGAAGAGAACACGTGCGGCACCGAAACAGACGGCGAAGCCGATATCCACGCTTCTCGTGCAGTCGCTGCCAAGTCGAACCTTTCGGCCACCATTGTTCTCAGCGGCGGCAAGCTGCACGCCGAAGTCATCGGCGTCATCGGCGCCCAAGACACAGTGACCTTGCCTCGTTCCGGCTACTCGTATGTGCGCTTTGTGAACCTCGATGCTGAACCACGTCGCCTCATTGCCGACTTCGGCTCCGAAATGGTCGATGTCAATGGCACAGCAGTCGAGACATCGTTCAAGACGTGCACACAAGCCGTTGGCCAAGACGGCGCCCAATTCTTGGTGGTTCATCCAGTACGACCATCCAACGCATCCGAGGCCCCGTTCACGTTTAACGTGCCCGGTGTTGAAGGTGGCGTCGTCACGATTGTTGTGCCATGAGCCACTCCTTTGCGACAAAGCCGGTCCAGAGCAACATGACTACCGTAAAAAAAGTGCAGAATCAGTCGGGAGACTCGATGACATCCAATTCGACTCGGCGCCGTCGGTGGGCGATGCCAGTTGCTGCTGTTGCAGCATTCACCGCACTCAGCAGCTGCGCCAAAGACGCTCCGCAAGACACGTGGCAGCCCGCTGGTGAGAACGCCCGCAAGATCAACGACTTGCAGATTTGGCCGTTCGGAATTGCCGGCATTGTGTTGCTCATCGTGACTGCTGTTGTTGGGTACTCGGTCTTTAAGTTCCGCGATCGCGGTCAGGCCATCCCCAAGCAAAGCCATGGCAAGCCAGCGCTCGAAATTGCGCTCACGATTTTGCCAGCGCTCATTCTCATCGGCATCGGTATCCCTACCGTGTCCACACTGTTCGAGCTTGCCAAGACCAGCGATACCGAATGTGTCGTCAACGTCACTGGTCAGCAGTGGTGGTGGGAATACGACTATCCAGCCCAAGCAGGCTGCGGTGGTATCGAGAAGCCAATCGTCACCAGCGGCCAGTTAGTCATTCCTGCCGGCCAGCGGGTGCTGTTGCGCATCGCCAGCCGCGATGTGATCCACAGCTATTGGATCCCGAAACTCAACGGAAAGCGTGATGCCGTTCCTGGCCGCGTGCAGACCTTGCGCATGCAAGCCGATCAGCCCGGTATCTACTCCGGCCAGTGCACTGAGTTCTGTGGCCTCTCGCATGCATACATGCGCATGGAAGCAGTGGCGCTCGATACCGCAGGTTTCAAGACCTGGGTCACCAACCAACTCAAGCCGTATACCGCACCCACCGCAGGAACGAAATCCAGCGAGGGCGAGGCGCTGTTCATCACCAACTGCACGCGTTGCCACCAGGTCAACGGCATTCTTGGCTCCGATGGCAAAGAAGTGATTGCCCGCCCCGACAAGTACGTGTACGCGGGTGTTGCGCCGAACCTCACTGCCTTGATGACCCGCACCACCTTTGCAGGTGCTGCGTTCGATCTCCAGACCGCGGCCTGCAAGACCAAGCTCTGGGACACGCCATCCGATCAGTTCACGGCCGCCTATCTCGAAGGCGTCACGCCGCAGTGTCTCGACACGGTGCAACTGCGCGAGTGGCTGCGTAACCCCACGGCCAAAAAGCCGATGTATGCCGATCCAACGAAGCTCGCCACCACCGGTGGTAAGTACCGCGGCATGCCGAACCTAGGACTCACCGAGGACCAAATTGACAAACTCGTCGCGTACCTCACCGAGCGGAAGTAACGGAGCAACGTAGATGGCTATTTCCGAACCAAACCCAGTTCCAGCACTCGCTGGAAGTGGCTCTGCGTATGTAACGCCGAGCACATCTTTTGGTGTGTTCAAACGACCCGTCCAGAGCACCGGTTGGCGCTCTTGGGTCTTCACCGTCGACCACAAAAAGCTCGGCATCATGTACGGCGTTGTGGCGATGATCTTCTTCATCATCGGTGGCGTCGAGGCCTTGCTCATTCGTCTGCAACTCGCTGCACCAAACAACAAGGTGCTCAGTGCTGGCGCGTACAACCAGATGTTCACGATGCATGCCACCACGATGGTGTTCTTGTTCGTGATGCCAATGGCGGCAGCGTTCGCCAACTATCTCGTGCCACTGCAGATCGGTGCACGCGACGTTGCCTTCCCTCGCCTCAACGCCTTCGGCTTTTGGTGCTTCCTCTTCGGTGGCATCTTCTTGAACACGTCGTGGTTCTTGGGTGGCGCAGCCGACTCGGGTTGGTTCGCCTACGCACCCAACACAGCGTTGGCGTTCTCGCCAAGCCATGGTGTCGACTTCTGGGCGCTGGGTCTGCAGATCACTGGTATTGCTTCGCTCACCGGTGCGATCAACCTGATCGTCACCGTGCTGAACATGCGTGCACCGGGCATGAGCCTGATGAAGATGCCGATCTTCACCTGGATGATTTTGGTCGTGCAGTTCCTCTTGCTCTTCGCAATCCCGGTCATCACCGTGGCGTTGTTCTTGCTCAGCTTCCAGCGCAACTTTGGTGCTGCGTTCTTCAGCGTCGAAAAGGGCGCCGACCCGTTGCTGTGGCAGCACTTGTTCTGGATCTTTGGTCACCCTGAGGTGTACATCTTGGTGCTGCCGTCGTTCGGCATCGTCAGCGAAGTGCTGCCGGTGTTCTCGAAGAAGCCACTGTTCGGTTACAAGTTCGTGGTGTTCTCGGGTGCGGCCATTGGTTTCCTTGGCTGGGGCGTGTGGGCTCACCACATGTTCGCCAGTGGCCTTGGCCCTGTCAGCGTCGCCGTGTTCTCGGTGGCAACGATGGCCATTGCCCTTCCCACCGGCGTGAAGATCGTGAACTGGACCATGACCCTGTGGGGCGGCAAGTTGCGCTTCACCACGGCCATGTTGTTTGCGGTCGGACTCATCATCGAGTTCACCATCGGTGGTCTTTCGGGCGTGACCCACGCTGTTGCGCCATCCGATACCCAACAGACCGATACGTACTACATCGTTGCTCACTTCCACTACGTGCTCTTCGGTGGCGCTGTGTTCGGCCTCTTCGCTGGCTTCTACTACTGGTGGCCCAAGATGTTCGCAAAGATGCTCAACGAGCGTCTGGGCAAGTGGAACTTCTGGCTGATGGTGGTGGGTATGAACCTCACGTTCGGCCCGATGCACATTCTTGGTTTGCAGGGTCAGCCGCGCCGTATGCAGGTCTGGACCGACTTCCGTGCTGGCGAGGGCTTCTTCAACCTGGCGTTCTGGAACCGTGTTGCCAGCGTTGGCTCGTTCGTGCTCGCCATTGGCGTGCTGATGTTCTTGATCAACGTGGTCTACACCACCCGCACCGCAGGTGTTGCGCCGGCCGACCCATGGGACGCACGCAGTCTTGAGTGGATGACCTCGAGTCCACCGGCCGAGCACAACTTCGACGCAATCCCAACGGTGCACGAACTCGACGAGTTCTTCCATCGCAAGTACGAAGAGAACGAAGCCACCGGTGAAATTCATCAGGTGTCCACGTACGAAGAGATCATGGCCGACGAGGCCACTCGCGCAGACAAGCACATCCACTTGCCGTCGCCGTCGTATTGGCCCATCATCTTGGCCCTCGGTTTGCCCTTGATTGCCTACGGCCTGATCTTTGCTCGACTGCTCGCAGTGTTCGGCGCCGTGGTCGTATTGCTCGCAATGTTCGGCTGGTCGATGGAACCATCGGTCGCCGACGAATCCGATTACGACCCACCAGTCGATGGTGGCCCCACGAAGGAGTTGGCGACCCTTGGCTGACGTAGCAGTTCACACGCCACCCGCGGACGGTCACGACGACCACGCTCATGGCCACACCACCAGCACCGGCTTGTCAAACAACAAGCTTGCGATGTGGATGTTCCTCGGCAGCGAATGCTTGCTGTTCGGCGGACTCATCTCGACCTACATGCTGTATCGCGGACGCCACGAGGGTTCGCCCACGCCGTCGCAGCTATACAACATTCCGCTCACCTCAATCAGCTCGTTCGTACTGCTGATGAGCTCGCTCACGATGGTGCTTGCCGTATCGGCAGCGCAGCGTCGCGACGACCGCAACACGATGACCTGGCTCACGGTGACGGCGTTGCTTGGTGCCACGTTCGTTGGCGCTCAGGTGTTCGAGTTCACCGAGTTCGTTCGCGAGGGCCTTGGCTTCACCACCAACTTGTTTGGTTCGAGCTTCTTCACCCTCACGGGCTTCCACGGTGTTCACGTGACCGTCGGCATCATCATGTTGATGGCGCTTGTAGGCATGGTGAGCCGCAGCCGTATTCCTGGCGACAAAGCCGAAGTGGTCGAGATGATCGGTCTGTATTGGCACTTCGTCGACATCGTGTGGATCATCATTTTCACCCTCGTCTACCTGATTCCTTCGTGAGGTCCTGAGCATGAGCACTCAACACGCAACTGAAGTCGCCGACGCCCACGAGGGCCATGCTCACGAGGGCCATGCTCACGACGATGGCGCACACGGCCACGGCTTGACCGACATGGGTTACGTGAAGGTGGCGCTGGTTCTCGCGTTGCTCACCGGGCTCGAAGTTGCCCTGACCTATGTCGATATCGGTTCGCTGTTTATGCCGGTGTTGCTGATTTTGATGGTCATTAAGTTCGTCACGGTTGTCAGCTTCTTCATGCACCTGCGTTTCGACAGCAAGATCTTTTCTTGGTTGTTCTACTCGGGTCTGTTTCTCGCAGTGGGCGTCTATCTCGCTGCGCTCTGCACGTTCCAGTTCTTCGCCGGCAACTAAGCCGGAAGGGGGCCAATATGTTGGCCGCATTCGATATCACAGCCGATCCGTGGGCCTTTCAACTTCACCTTGAAGTCTGGGCGTTGATCGCATTTCTCATTGGCGCATGGGTGTACTCGGTGCGCGTCATTGGGCCTCGCGCGGTAGGGCCTGGTGAGGTCGTCGTCACCACTCGGCAAAAGTGGTTCTTTGTGTTCACCATGGTCATGTTGTGGGGCGCCAGCGATTGGCCAGTCCACGACATCGGCGAGCAGTACCTCTATTCGGTGCACATGTTTCAGCACATGATCCTGGCCTACCTGTTGCCGCCGTTGGCGCTGCTCTCGATGCCCGAGTGGCTGCTACGGCTCATCGTGGGCCAAGGGCGCGGCTACAAATTCGTGCGGTTCATGTCGAAGCCAGCGGTCGCGGGTGTGCTGTTCAATCTCACTGTGATGGTCACTCACATCCCTGGGGTGGTGAACACCTCGACTCAGAGTGGCGTGCTGCACTACTCGATTCACTTTTTGCTCGTGATGTCGGCGCTGTTGATGTGGATGCCGGTGCTCGGTCCGTTCAAAGAGTTGCACATCAGTTACCCCGCACGGATGGGCTACTTGTTTTTGCAGAGCATCGTGCCCACGGTTCCCGCCGGTTGGCTCACGTTTGCCGAGGGCCCGGTGTACAAGCACTACAACGTGCCAGTGCGCGTGTGGGGTCTTACTGTGGCCAACGATCAGCAGATCGCTGGGGCGATCATGAAGGTCGGCGGCTCGTTCTACCTGTGGGGCATCATCATCTACATGTATTTCGGTCCGTACAAAGACGGCGCCAATCTCGACTCGAGCTATATCCGCACGCGTGGTGACGACGACATGTTGACCTACGAGCAAGTGACCAGTGCGTTCGACAAGGTGCCGCCGGCGCCCGAACCCGAGCGCTCGAACTAGCTCACTCCCAGCGGAACAAGCGGGTGGCCGCTGCGGGTGCCAGTACGGCCCAACCGGCCAAGATGAGCCACGCCGTCGTTGATGAGCCGCCTGACTGAGTGAGCGAAGTGCGTAGTACCTCAGACAAGGCCCCCGAGGGCAACGCCTTGGCGACCGACGACAGGCCATCCGGGAGCTTCGAGAATGGGATCACCATTCCGCCGAGCAACAGCAGCACCAGATAGAGGCCGTTCTGCGCCGCCAAGTTGATCTCGCCACGAAGTCGACCGGCCAGACACAAGCCGATGCCAGCGAACGCCATTGTGCCCACAACGACACCCGCGAGAGCGCCGAGCCACTGCGGAGATGCAGGCTGCCAGCCGAGTGCGTACGCGATGGGAATGAGCACTGCGAACTGCACCAGTTCGACCATCACTACCGAAAGAATCTTGGCGACGATGAGACGACCTCGGCCAAGCGGAGTGGTGCCGAGGCGTTTGAGCACCTTGTACGAGCGCTCGAATCCGGTGCCGATGCCGAGGCTCACCATGGCTGCCGACATCACCGCCAAGGCAAGCACACCGGGCGCTAGAAAATCGATGGGGTCCTTGGTGCCGGTGGGCAAGATGTCGACCAAGCTGAAAAACACGAGCAGCATGACGGGGATACCAAGGGTGAGCAACAGTTGCTCGCTGTTGCGCATCGTGGCTTGTAGTTCGGAGCGAAGTTGAGCTCTCAGCATGCTCATAACGCGCCGCCGGTAAGGCGCAGGAACACATCTTCAAGTCGTTGGCGGCCAGCGCGAAGGTCGGCCAGCGGTTCGTTGTGCTGGGCGAGCCATGTGGTGAGTGCGCCAACGTGTTGGGCATCGCCGTCGATGACGAACTCGCCATCACCGAGGGCTCGTACTGGTAGGCCAAGCGCCGTGGACAATTCGGAAACCGCCAAGGTAGGCGACGTGCGAAAGCGGATTTCGTCGTGGCCGCGGCGCAGGTCGTCGAGCGTGCCATCGGCGATGATGCGGCCGCGATCGAAGATGACCACA
This sequence comes from Acidimicrobiaceae bacterium, assembly GCA_947505655.1. GTDB lineage: Bacteria > Actinomycetota > Acidimicrobiia > Acidimicrobiales > Ilumatobacteraceae > WLMZ01. The sequence goes on from CANNMD010000030.1 coordinate 9,154, forward strand.
TGATCGGCAAGGCGCTCGGCCTCGTCGAGTTCGTGAGTGGCCAACACCACGGCGCAACCTTGATCGGCGAGCTCGCGCACAATGCCGCGAATGAGCTGACGGCCAGTGATGTCGACGCCCGATGTGGGCTCATCGAGAAACGCTACGTCGGGCCGGGCGGCCAATGCCAGAGCCAACGACAGCCGCTGCTTTTCTCCGCCGGACAGCCGGCGATAGCTCGAGCGGATGCGCTCACCGAGGCCCACAGATTCGAGCAACGCCGATGGGTTCACACCCTTGCCATACAGATCGCAGTACAACCGAGCGATGTCGCCAACGCGAGCACCAAGCGACACGCCACCCTCTTGCAACATCACGCCCATGCGCTTGCTGAGCTTGGTCTGCTCGGTTTGCGGGTTCATGCCGAGCACGGTGGTGCTGCCCGATGTGGGGCTGCGGTAGCCCTCGCACACTTCGATGGTGCTGGTTTTGCCTGCGCCGTTTGGCCCAAGCACCGCAGTGATGGCGCCGGCTTCGGCACAGAAACTCACGTGGTCCACAGCAACAAGGTCGCCGTATCGCACCACAAGATCGTCAACTTCAACTGCTGGCACGACGCGACCCTAATGGGGGCAATGCGTTCACGCTCATCTGACCGAAGTAACTCATCTGACGAGGGCCCTGCTGCGCCGCTAACCTGCGCACGTGATCGATGTTCGTCTCCTCCGTACCGATCCCGATGGCGTGCGCCTCGCGCTTGCTCGTCGGGGGCAGCCCGAACTCCTTGTGCAGCTCGATAAAGCCGCGCATCTCGATGCGCGGCTACGCGAAATCACGGCCGAGCGTGATGAACATCGCCGTCAGGTCAACGACCTCAGCAAAGCGGTTGGGCTGGCGCGCAAAGCCGGCGATGCGCAGGCAGCCGAGGCCGCTATGGTCACAAGCCGCGAGCTTGGCGAGAGCGAGCGCAGCCTTGCCGCCGAGAGCGACGAGTTGCAGTCGGCGTTGCACGATGTGCTGTTGCGCATCACCAACATGCCGCACCCCGATGCGCCCGATGGCGCTGGCGAGCAAGACAATCCGGTGGTCAAAGGCCCCATCAATATGCCCGCTTCGTTCCCCGAGCATCAGCGTGTACCGCACTGGGAAACAGCAACGGCGTTAGGCATTCTCGATAACGAACGCGGCACCAAGATCAGCGGCGCGATGTTTACGTTGCAACGCGGTTTGGGCGCCACGATGGCGCGAGCGTTGTGCCAACTGGCGCTCGATCGCAACGCCGATGCGTTCGAAGAGATCCGTCCACCAACGTTGGTATCCACCGCAACGCTCACAGCTACCGGTCACCTCCCCAAGTTCGCCGACGATGCGTTTGCCATCGAGCGCGACGGTCTGTGGGCAATCCCGACAGCCGAGGTGCCGCTCACTTCGCTCTATGCCGGCGAGATCCTTGATGAGACTGCGTTGCCAGCGCAGGTGATGGCACACACATCGTGTTTCCGTCGCGAGGCGGGCTCGGCCGGTCGCGATACCCGCGGCATGTTGCGCACGCACGAGTTCGACAAGGTCGAGATTCTCGCGATCGCTCATCCCGATCAGGCCGCCGCAATGCTCGACGAACTCGTCGCTCGTTGCGAGGGCACCATTGCTGTGTTGGGCCTGCCATACCGAATCATCGAAATCTGCACCGGCGATCTTGGCCAAAGCCATCACCGCTCGTTCGACATCGAGGTCTATGCGCCAGGTTGCGATCGTTGGCTCGAGGTCAGCTCGGTCAGCTGGTTTAGCGATTACCAAGCTCGTCGCGCCGATATTCGTTTCCGTCGCACGGGTCAAAAGGGAACCGAGATCGCTCACACCCTCAACGGGTCAGCCTTGGCGGTTCCACGTGTATGGGCCGCAATCATCGAGAACTACCGCCAAGCCGACGGCAGTGTCGTGGTGCCCGAGGCGCTGCGGCCCTACATGCGTGGCGCCACCGTCATCCCGGCAACGTGATCGCCATCGCATGAACAAGTCGGTGCGCGATCGCAGAGTGCAATACGAGACAGCCGGTCTCGACCTCGCCGATCTCGCGTCCGATCCGTTCGCTCAATGGTATCGTTGGTACGAGCAAGCCGAAGAGGCTGGTTGCGTCGAACCAAACGCAATGGTGCTCAGCACGATCGGCCTCGATGGTGTGCCAGATAGTCGTTACGTGTTGGCACGCGGAGTCACCGAAGCAGGCGTCGATTTCTTCACCAACTACGAGTCCGCAAAGGGAGCACAGCTCTCGGCGGTGCCTGATGTGTCGGCGTTGTTTACATGGTTGCAGCTGCATCGCCAGATGAAGATTCGCGGCACGGCATCTCGCATGTCTGCCGCCGAATCCGATGAGTACTTCTCGTCGCGACCGTGGGCTTCGCAGGTGGGTGCATGGTCGTCGCCGCAATCAACGGTGTTGGCCGATCGCGCCGAGCTTGAGCAGCGAGTCGCCGAGGTCGAGGCCCGCTACCCAGAGGGCAGCAGCATCCCGCGGCCGGCTCATTGGGGCGGCTGGCGCATTGCCATCACCGAGGCCGAGGTGTGGCAGGGTCGGCCCAGCCGTCTGCATGATCGTTTTCGCTACCGCTTGGCCGATGGTGCGAACCCCGCTGAGCCAAACGCAGCTTGGATTATCGAGCGCCTGGCTCCGTAGGTTGCTGGGTGTCGATGCTCCACGAGGTTGCGGCAGCCGCCAAGGCCACGATGAGTGCTTCGGTATGGGGCGTGTGCCCCGGACCTTCCCAGTCCCACCACAGCGGGCTTGAGCCGCGTACCCGCGGCGGCAGCTCGATCTGCACGCCTTGGTTTGGTGGGAGGTTCACGGGGTTGTCTTGATGCTGACCGCGTAGGTCGATGGGGATGGAGTCGAGTTGAGTGCGAATGTCGTAGGCGGGAAGATGCGCCTGCAGGTGTGAGCCAACGTGTTGAGCGAGGTCGCGGTTTCGGCCACCGAGCAACAACGAGGTGAACAAGCCCTGGCGGCCGTAGCCGTGCACGGTGACCACGACATCGACATGCTCAACGAAACTGGCGAGTGCTGGCGATGCAGCGGGGCTCACCTTGTGCGAAGGGATGTGCCATTGCAGGTCGTCGGGCTGCAGCACGCCGTAGTAACTGGCGCCGCTGCGCTCGGCGGCGTCGGCAGCGATGACATCGGTCATCTCTTCGAGCGAGCCACCATGAAACGCCATGAATCCGAATCGTGATCGCAGTTCGCAGACCTCGCGTACTCCGGGGTGGGCGAGCAGTTTTTCCAACATCGCGAACTGCTACTGAGCCTGTTGTTCGTCGCGCTTGGTGAGGACTACATAGGCAACCGCGCCGGCCACCAAAACGCCGAGAACGAATGCGAGTTTCCACACGCCCTGACGTTGTAAGAAGTTCACAACGGTGCCCTGCCAACCCTCGACCCGACCGGTGAGTCCGTCGGAGCCGCGCTCGCTGATAGCGCTGTACCAGTACCAAGTGAGGTACATGCCGGTTGCCATGATGAACACTGCTGCGACTCGGTCGACGTATTTCAGCGCATTGCGCAGCACCAGCAGCAGGCTCGAACTCGCAAACGCCAACGTGACGGTGAGGGCCGTGACCAACAACGCCATGCCGACGCCGTACAACGCGAGGCTGACGACACCACTGAGGTAGCCCTTCGACGAGAACGTGCCAAGAATGGCCGAGATCAAGAATCCGATGGTGCATCCGATCGAGGCCACCGCGTACGCAACGCCGAAGCCGAACATCGACCAGAACGTTTGGTTGCGTTGCTTGCCCGCGCCGAATTGTGACGTTGCGAACGGTGGCTTCCATCCTGCCAACATGAAGCAGCCGAGGATCACGAGGGCAATGCCGATGCCAAACGCCGCGTACTTGGCGTTGTCTTGGATGACCGATGTGAATGCTCGGCTCACTGCACCAACAATGACGAACACCGAAATGAAACCGGCCGACGTTGCGGCGCTGACCAGTAGCGCGCGCTGAACGCTGGCGCGTTGGCTGCCCGGCTGCGAACCCTCGAGTCCCAAGAAGTACATGAGGTAGGTGGGCAACATCACGAAGCCGCATGGGTTTACAGCCGCAAAAATGCCGAGGAGAAAGCTGTAGGCAAAGTTGCCTTGCAGGGCGATCATGGCGCGCCAAGCATGTCGTTGATGGCCGAGCGGATGGCCGCTTCGCTTAAGGCGATGCCCTTTTGCGCGGTGATGGTTCCGTCTGTGGCGACGAACAATGTGTAGGGGAGTCCAGCCACGCCAAGGGCGCTGACGAGTTCGCCGTTTTGATCAGAGAGCAGTTCGTAGGTGACGCCCTTGTCGCGGGCGAAGGCCAACGCGGTGGCGTCGTTGGCGAACTGGTTCACGCCCACGAAACGAACTCGACCGCCAAAGTCGGCGTGCAACTGGGCCAGCGCGGGCATCTCTTTCTTGCATGCTTCGCAGGTGGTTGACCACACGTTGAGCACCAGTGGCTTGCCAATGAGGCTTGCCGTAGACACCTTGGTGCCTGCGCCGTCGAGCAGATTCACGGTTGGCAATTTCTTGCCCTGAACCGGCTTGTTCACTGCGAGCCCCGGCTCGACGAAGGTGCTGTTCGAGGTGATGGTGATGTTGTCGTTGGCGGCAGGTGCGGAGTCGCTCTGACGGCTGAGGGCGTAACCACCGACGACGCTCACGACAACTGCCACGCCAAGCGAGCCCATGAGCACACCGCGGTTGACAGCCATTGCGTCAGGCTACCGATCAGCGCCCATCAGTTGATGGCGCGACTCGCGTCGCGCCATCAACACAGATTGGGGGCAGTGCCGGTGCGGGATCCACTTAGGCCACCCGCACCGGCACTGAGATTGCGTCCTCGTTGATGACAACGAGTGGACGAGGATGCTTTGGGGGACGACCTCGCGGGCGCTTGTGCGCCACGATTCGTCCCGTATCAATGAGCTCGCCACCCCACACGCCCCACGGCTCGGCGCGATCCAGCGCGGCCTCAAGGCATGCCACCGAGAGCGGACACTTGGCACAGATGGCCTTGGCACGCGCAATTTCGAGCACCAGGTCCGAGAAGAACAGGTGGGTCAGCGTTCCGTTGCCATCGCGGCAGCGAGCCTTGGACCAGTCGACGCGCGCCGCGCCGTTGTCGCCAACGGCAACAGTCAGTCCGTGCTCGTCATCGCCATCGTGGGCAAGTTCGGTGAAGCTGATTGCATACATCTCGAGTCCTTTCGGGTCTCTGGCTGGTTTCGGGGTTTCGGGCTTCGGGCTTCGGGTTTTGGATGTCGGTGTCGAAGTGGTTGTTGGGGAAATAAAAAAGGCCGCCGGGATGATCCCGGCGGCCTCGGAGCGATGTGCTCGACGTTGTGTTACGTCGATCGCTTCCCGAGCCGTCGGGGGGAACGCTTAGTCGATGCGTTCATTGCAAAACCATTGGTATTGCAGGAAGCTGACTTCGGCTGCCATCCGTGTCCGAGTGCGAGCTCGAGATAATCGCTAGCGCGCGACACAACAGCGGCGGAGCCAACTGCATGTACTGCGTGCATCGAGCGGTTCATCTCAAGAGTCCTTATCGGTTTGGAGTGGTTGGGAAGAGATCGTTTGTCGTTCGACGTTGTCGAACAGATGCAAGGAAACCACAGATACGAAAGAAGCGCAACTGATTAAATGCACACCGCGTCATTAGGGTCAGGGTCAATGAATAGCGGTGAATTCGACGAGATGGTTCCACTTCCGGCGGCGGGTCGCGTGTTTACGGCCACGCGGCGGGTGCGTCTTGGCGATGCGTCGCCAGCGGGTCGGCTGCGTCTCGATGCTTGTGCTCGCTACCTACAAGATGTGGCCAACGACGATTCGCGCGATGCGGGTCTGCCGAATCCAACTGCATGGGTAGCGCGGCGAACTGTGTTGCGTGTGCACCAGTTTCCGCAGTACCTCGACATGCTCACCTTGCGCACGTGGTGTAGCGGCTTGGGCCCGCGATGGGCCGAGCGGCGGTACTCCATTACTGGCCACGACCCAATTACCAACGAACCAGCCGAGCATGGGTGCATCGAGGCCACCACGTTGTGGGTGCATGTCGATATGCAGACGATGAAGCCCATTGTGGTTTCCGCCGACTTTGCGTCGCTGTATGGAGAAGCCGCGGCGGGTCGCTCCATCAGTGCCCGGTTGCATCTGCCCACGCGGCCCGGCGACATCGCCACTGACACTTCCGGCTGGCCGCTGCGGTTCACCGATTTCGACGTGCTCGGGCATGTGAACAACGCGGTCTACTGGTCGATGATCGAAGAACAGATGGCGCGGCTTCGTAGTTTCAGGGCACCGTTTACGGTGACACTCGATCATCACGATGCCATCGACGTTGGGTCCGAGGTACACGTTGCCGTAGCCGACACCGACGCCGGTTTCGATGTGTGGGTCACCACCACCGATGGACGCGTTGCGGCCGTGGCCCGCGCTATTCGCTAACTACGTACTCGAACACGCCGTTGGTCTTGAGGCGTTTCATCTGCCCGCCGAGGCGAAGGTGCTCGAGGTGGGCAAAGGTTTCGCTGTCGGCCATTGCGCCCTGCACTCGAGGCGAGAACAGGTGAGTAGACATCTCCATCACGCTGGCGGGCCTGGCGAGTTCGACCGAGGTGGTGCGCAACTTCTCGAGGCGACCCTCGTGGTGGTGCTTGATCTCTTGCGCTCGGCCAGCCAGATCGGCAAAGGGGTTGCCATGCGCTGGCAACGCGATCTTCACCTGCGGGCCGTAGGCAGCAACCTTGTCGAGCGAGTGGAAGAAGGCGCCAAGCGGATCGCGACTGGTGCCCATGCCGCCGATGTGAGGCGTGATGGTTGGCAGCACATGATCGCCGCACAACATGCAACCCTCGATGGGGTCGAACAGACACAGGTGATCGTCGGTGTGGCCGGGCGTATGCACAGCAATCCAGTCGCGGCGGGCGAGACGAATGGTGTTGGCTTCGTCGAGACGCACGGTAGGAATCGGCATCTTGCGCATGCGAGGAAAGGCGCGCGCAGCGCGGAACCACATGCGTCGCTTGAGCGGGATGTCTACGCCCGGGCCACCCCATGGCGTTGTTTCCCACGGGAAGCGTCGAACGTGCTCGAACGGTTCGTCTGGCGGCAACTCGGCTTCGTCGACAGCCATGTCTTCAACATCGACATCGGGTGGCTCAGTTGGATCCCACATCATGCGGAACTTGCGATGCGTCACGATGTCGGCGCCGGTCTGGTCGCGCAACCATCCGGCACCACCAAAGTGATCGGGATGGCTATGGGTGACAACCACCGTGTGCACGGCGCGCAGTGGGAAGCCCGCTGCTTTCAGCCGTGCCTCGAGCACCACGTATGAGTCTTTGCTCGGTAGGCCTGGATCGACGACAGCCACGCCCCGCTCGTCTTCGAGCAGATAGCAGTTCACGTGACCGAGGCCGGGCATCGAGATGGGGAGTTGGCTGCGTAAGACGCCGGGGGCCAACTCAATGATCTCGTCGGAAGCGGGCTCCTGCTCTTGTTTGCGGGGACGCGCTGCCTGTTCGGTCATGCCTGCACGGTACAGCTGCTGCGCTTTGGAGAGCGAGTGCTGTTAGGCCTTTGGGTCCGAGGTCACGGGGATGAACACCCGTTCGCGGTAGAACTGCAACTCGGCAATGCTGGCCCGAATGTCGTCGAGCGCGCGGTGGCTGCCGGGTTTGCGGGGCAGTTCGTTCTTGGTCTGCGGATACCAGCGGCGAGCGAGTTCTTTGATGCTGGAGACATCGATGCTGCGGTAGTGCAACCAGTTCTCAATCTCGGGCAGATAGGCCGTGAGAAAGCGGCGATCCATGCCGATGGAGTTGCCGCACAGTGGAACTGTGAAGGCCACCGGAACATGCTCTTGAATGAATGCGAGCGTTGCTGCGCCCGCCTCTTCGAGGGTGACGGTGCTGGCTCGAATGGCAGTGAGTAGGCCGCTGCGGGTGTGCATGTCGACCACCACTTGTTCCATGTTGGCGAGGGCTTCCTCGCTTTGGTGGATCACGAGATCGGGGCCTTCGGCGATGATGTTGAGTTCGTCGTCGGTGACGATTGTGGCGATTTCTACAATCACGTCTTTGGTCGCATCGAGGCCGGTCATTTCGAGGTCCATCCACACGAGCATCGCCACAGGCTACCGACCCTAAGGCTCAGGACGGCGGGCCCGTTCGGCAGCGAAGTAGCCTGTCAGCGATGTCTGACACCCTCGCCCTCATCAACCCGGCAACCGAAGCGCTGATCCTGAATCAGCCACTTGCCACCGCCGCCGACGCCGATGCAGCCATTGCGCGAGCTGCCACGGCCTTGCCCTCGTGGCGGGCGATGGCCCCTCTCGATCGCATCAAAATCATGCGTCGTTTTGCCGACACCGTCGCCCAACATGCCGACGAACTGGGTCGCCTCGACACGATGAACATGGGCATGCCCATCGGCAACAGCGTGTGGTGCGCCAACACCGCCGCCGAGGTGTTGCACTACTACGCCGGCTGCATCGATAAGCACACTGGCTCCACCATTCCGGTGGCGGGTGGCGTCACGATGACCTTCCACGAGCCGCTTGGTGTCGTTGGTGTCATCACTCCCTGGAACTTTCCGATCCTGACCGCGGCATGGAAAATTGGGCCGGCATTGGCGTGCGGTAACACCGTGGTCATCAAGCCCTCTGAGCTCACGCCGTTGAGCACCGTTCGCCTTGGCGAGTTGGCCCTCGAGGCCGGGCTTCCCGAGGGTGTGCTCAATGGGGTGGTGGGCACTGGCCCCGAGGTTGGTTGGCGCTTCGTCGAGAACCCCACGGTTCGCAAAGTTGGCTTCACCGGAAGCACCGCTGTGGGCAAGCGCATCATGGCGGGCTGCGCCGATCAGGTCAAGCGAGTCACGCTCGAGTTGGGTGGCAAGAGCGCCAACATTGTGTTCGCCGATGCCGACCTCGAGGCCGCCGCTGCCTCGGCTCCGGGTGCAGTGTTCGATAACTCGGGCCAAGACTGCTGCTCGCGTAGTCGCGTGTTGGTGCAGCGCGAGGCGTATGACCGTTTCGTCGAGTTGTTCATTGCAGCGTCGCAACAGTTCTCGGTGGGCGATCCGTTGTTGGCCGACACCGCAATGGGGCCGTTGGTCACCAGTGCTCACAAGGCAAAAGTGCAGGGGTTCCTCACTGACGCCGATGTGCTGTGGACTGGCTCGGCTCCCACCGGCCCTGGCTACTGGATGCCTTGTCATGTGGTGGCGTCTGGTCCCGATACTCGAATCGCTCGCGACGAAATTTTCGGACCTGTTGCCGTGGTCATTCCGTTCGACACGGAGGCCGATGCAATCGCCATGGCAAACGACAGCGTGTACGGCTTGTCGGGATCTGTGTGGACTCGCGACGCGAACCGAGCAATGCGTTTGGCGCGAGGTATCGACACGGGCACGTTGTCGATCAACAGCAATTCGTCGGTTCGCTTCAGCACACCTTTTGGTGGCTTCAAGCAGAGCGGCCTCGGGCGCGAGCTCTCGATGGAAGCGCTCAACCACTACAGCGAACTCAAGACTGTGTTCTGGGCCAGCTGATGCTGTTGTTCGTGCTGTTCATCGTGATGCCGATTGCCGAGCTGTATGTGTTCGTGCAAGTGAGTATCTCAATCGGATTCTTCAACTCGCTCGGGCTCATCGTGGCCATTGCTGTTGTTGGCGCGTGGCTGGTCAAGCGAGAGGGCCTCAAGGTGTGGCGACGCTTTGCTCAGCAGGTTCAGGCCGGTCAGATTCCGTCTCGCGAGATCGCCGATGGAGTGTGTTTGCTGGCCGCAGGTGCGCTGATGCTCACCCCCGGTTTCCTCACCGACGCGGTTGGCATTTTGTTGCTCTTGCCGCCCACTCGCGCCGTCGCGCGAACGTGGCTGATGAAGCGCCAGGGCCTTGCTGGGTTCGGCCGCGGCCGCGTGATCAAGGCCACCTATGGTGGACGAATGACTGATGTAACCGACGTAACCGACGTGACTGAAATTCGCGGCGAGCTCGACAAATGAGCAACGTGGTCGACCACTCGCTGGTGCCAATTCGCCCAGCAGCCACGGTGATGTTGGTTCGCGATACTGCCGAACAAGATGGCATCGAAGTCTTCATGCTGCGGCGCACGCTGCAGGCTGCGTTCGCTGGCGGAATGTACGTGTTTCCTGGGGGCCGCCTCGACGATGTCGACCATGGTCCAGCCATGGAGGCGATGTGCGACGACCTCAGCGATCTGCAGGCCAGCGAACTGCTGCAGATCGAGCAGGGCGGTCTTGCGTACTGGGTCGCTGCCATTCGCGAATGCTTCGAGGAAGCGGGCGTGTTGCTGGCCCGCTCGGCACACACCGGCCACGAGATTCGTTTCGATGAGGCCGATGTCATCGATCGCTTTTCTGCGGCGCGACACCTGGTTCACGACGGCCACCTCGATCTCATCGAGCTGTGCCAGCGCGAGGGTCTACGGCTGATGACCGACGCCATTTTTTACACAGCGCACTGGGTCACGCCCATGGGCGAAACACGCCGCTTCGATACCCGC